>NZ_JAAAJC010000002.1:0-300000 GCF_009900715.1 Halococcus salsus | reverse complement strand
CGGGCACCTCGATCTCCTCGCCGTTCGCGGCCTCGACGACCCCCTCGGTGGCGATGGAGACGAACCGCTCGGCGACGACCGCGGGGTCCTTGTCCGCGACCGACTGCTCGACGATGAGCGAGCGGTCGGCCCGGTAGTCGATGTCGACGTAGCCCTCGAAGACGGCGCGGAGCCCCTCGACCTCCTCGGCGACCTCGTAGATGTGCATGTCCGTCGCGAGGTAGATGAGGTCCGCGTCGACGTCGAGGATGCCCTCCATCGCGGCGCGTGCGTGCTCGGGACTCTCCGAGAGCATCGAGTACATCGCCCCGTGGGGTTTCACGTGCTGGAGCGTGGTGCCGTGCTGGCGGGCGAAGGCGTCGAGCGCGCCGAGCTGGTAGGTGACGTAGTCCCTGACTTCCTCGGGCGTGGCGTCAATGGTCCGGCGGCCGAAGCCCATCTTGTCCGGGAGGCCGGGGTGAACGCCGATGCCGACGCCCTGTTCGGCGGCGAGGCCGACGGTCTCGTTCATGACGTGCGGGTCGCCCGCGTGGTAGCCGGCGGCGATGTTCGCGGACGTGATGTACGGCATCACCGCCTCGTCGCGCCCGAGTTCCCAGTTCCCGAAACTCTCGCCCATATCGCAGTTGATGTCAACTGTTACCATGAATTTCGGTTCTCCACAAACGGGTTTATAGATTGCGCAACGAGAGCTAACGAGAGGCGACAGATCGAGACAGGGTATACAAACAGCGGATTACGTTGGACACTGTCCAAAAGTTTGGGGCCGGTGGTTACTCCAATTCGACGACGGGCTGGTCGGCCGTGACCTCGCCTTCGTTCTCGACGAGGAACGCCGCGACGGTGCCCGCGCCGTCGGCCTCGACCTCGTGGAAGTTCTTCATGACCTCGATGAGACCGACGGTGTCGCCCTCCTCGACGGTATCGCCCTCCTCGACGAACGGCGGGTCCTCGGGGTCGGACTGGCGGTAGAAGACGCCCGGCATCGGCGCGTTGACGGTGGACTTCTCTGCCATCGGTACGATTCGAATCTCGTTCCGATCCTATATCTTTTCGGGTGTGTCGTTCGACGGACGAGTCTATCCTTGGACTGGAGTCACCCGACGTGGTCGCGGACGGCCGCGAGTCGCTCGGCTTTCTCTTCACGAGCCGCGAGCGCCGCCTCGACGTCGACGGCCTCGAAGTAGACCGCGTCGTGGGTCTGGCGCTGTGCGAGGCGACCCCGATCGGCGCTGATCACGGTTCCGACCGTCGCGTAGCCTCCGCCCGTCACCGCGTCCTGCATGAGCACGATGGGTTTCTGGGGGACCTGGATGGAGCCGACGGGATAGCCGAGGTCGACCACGTTCGAGGGGTCGGGCCCTGCACCGAAGGGTTGTTCGCGCTCCTCGAACTCGATGTCCGGGCCTTTGAGCCGGTAGCCGACGCGGTCGGCCTCCGGGGAGACCGTCCACTCGGCCGTACAGAGCTCCGTCCGGCTCTCCTCGGTCAGCCGGTAGTCCGTCAGTCCGAGCACGATTCGAACCGTCTCCTCGTCCGCGTACGCCGGGATGGACTCGGCGGGACACGCGCTGCCAACGCGGTCGGCGCTCTCCTCGCCAGCGGTTCCGACGGGGAGTTCGTCGCCCGCTTCGAGTTCCCGGCCCTCGTGCCCGCCGATGCCGACGAGCGTGTACGTCGCCCGACTCCCCATGACCTCGGGGACGTCGATGCCGCCCGCGACGCCGAGGTACGCGCGCGCGCCGCTGGTCGCAAAGCCCATATCGAGTTCGTCGCCCGCTTCGACGGCGACGGCCTCCCACATCCTGATGGGGTCGTCGTTGACCACCGGGGACATGTCGGCCCCCGTCACCGCGATGACGGCGTCCTCGTCGAACGTCGCCGTGACGCCCTGGTAGGTCATCTCGACGGTCGCCGCGCCCTCGTCGTTCCCGACGAGGGTGTTCGCGACCGCGTGTGCGTAGGGGTCCATCGCGCCCGACGGTGGCATGCCGATGTGGTAGTGGCCGGTCCGGCCGTCGTCCTGCACCGTGCTCGCCACGCCGCCCGCTTGGATCGTTATCATTCGACCGCCTCCACGAGCCGCTCGTTGTACGCGGCGGGGGCCTCGAAGAACTCCTCCGGCGAGAACTGTACCTCGGCCATGTCGTACTCGTAGGTGGTCGCCTCGACCTCCTCGCGGATCGCGTCGTACTCGTCGCGGTCGATCCGTCGGTACTTGATGATGTCGCCGGGGTTCGGAAGCACCATCGACTCCTCGAAGGCCGGGAGTTGCTGGTCGACGTCGAGCACCTCGACGGGCGTCCGGCCGTAGAGCTGATAGCCTCCCGCGCCCGCGACGGGATAGACGACCGAGAACGCGCCGCCGAAGCCGACCGCCCGGCTCGGCGTCGCCGTTCGCGGCTCCACGTACTTCGGAACCTCCAGTTGTCGCTCCCGGGGAACCATCTGGAAACACCACGGGAGGCCGGGGACGAACCCGACCATCGTCACCATGTGTGGCGCGCCGACGAAGGCGTCGATGAACGATTCTACATCGTCGTAGCCGTTGAGTTCCGCGGAGTACTCGAGATCGGTCGCCTCCGGATCCTGATGGCGCTCGCGGAAGTCCATCACCGTCTCGTGGGTCCACGGGTCCTCGAAGAGGACGGGGATCGTGATGACGCGCGAGTCCCAGGTGTAGTCCTCGATGTCGACGGACGCCTCGATATCCTCGAGTTCCGTGATGATATCGTCGGGGTGGACGACGTCGGGGTCGATACGGAGCATATACGAGGCGTTGCCGGGACAGTTCTCGACCACGCCGTCGATATCCCGCTCGGCCACCTGCTGGGTGATGGCCATCGCCTTGAAGTTCGCCCTGAAGCTCATCTCCTCGGCGACCTCGACGAACACGTGGTCGTCGCCCCCGTACTCGTACCGTGGCTCGGGGAGCTCGACGGGGGATATTCGATCGGTTTCCATGCTACCACGTGACGACGCGGGTTCGGTATGTATAGATATTGGTCAGCACGCGAGTTCCGTGCCGGATGTCGTACTGGGTTCAACGAAACACACCCAGTGTAGACCGAGTTTGACTCGGGCCCTTCAACCAACTGAAGCGGACTTTCGATACCAGTGGAGAGGTTCTGACCAAGGTCCTTCACCGAACCATCGATACGAAAGCAGCTCTCGCGTCCCCGATCCGGCTAGCTCGGATTCCATCGGCGATTCTATATCGCAGCATTTAGTGTACGGTCGGTGGCACGCGGCGTTTTTACCCACGAGCGGCGTACGGCAGGTAATGGTCCAGAACGTCGCGAGCGAGATGGCGGCGCTCGAACCCGAGGACTTCTACCTCCTCTCGGGCGTCGAGCAGGGGATGCGCTTCAGCGAGTGGGTGAATCGCGGAAAGCTCGCCGACTTCTCGGACCTCACACCCGAGAACGTCGACTACCGGCTCGACCGATGTGCCAACCGGGGGCTGCTCGAACGCCGGACGATCCAGTACGAGGGCTACAAACTCACCTTCGAGGGCTACGACGCGCTCGCGCTCCACACCTTCGCCGAGCGCGGCACCATCGAGGGCGTCGGCGCACCCCTCGGCGTCGGCAAGGAGAGCGACGTCTACGAGGTCTCCTCGTACACCTCCTTCGCGCTGAAGTTCCACCGCGAGGGCTACACGAACTTCCGAGAGGTGATGCGCGAGCGCGACTACACTTCGGACAACGACCACGTCTCGTGGATGTACACCGCCCGGAAGGCCGCCGAGCGCGAGTACGGCGCGCTCGAAGCCCTCTATCCCGACGTCTCGGTGCCGCGACCGGTCGACCAGAACCGCCACGCGGTGGTGATGGGCAAGCTGGACGGCGTCGAACTCTCGCAGGCCGCGCTCACCGACGACCAGGTCATCGGTGTCTGTGAGCTCGTGCTCCGGGAGATGCAGACCGCCTACGCCGCGGGCTACGTCCACGCCGACATGAGCGAGTACAACGTCGCGGTTTCGAACGAGGGCATCACCGTCTTCGACTGGCCGCAGGCGGTTCCGACCGACCACCCGAACGCCGACGACTTGCTCCGCCGGGATGTCGAGAACCTCCTCGGCTACTTCGAGCGAAAGTACCCGCGCCGGACCCCGGACGCGCTCGATTCGACCGGGATCGCCCGGGCGATCGCCGACGACCGTTTCGACTCGCTCTCGGACCACACCGCCCGCTGAACCACGGGCTCCGATATCGAACGGTGCCGACTCAGTCGACGACCTTCACGACCAGCGCGCCGTCGTTCTCGAAGACGATCTCGTAGCGCGCCGAACGGACGAGCGAGGGCCGCATCGCCGTCGACTGTGCCCGGACGTCGTAGTTCGCGGAGTAGCTGTCCGCCGAGAGGTACAGGTAGTCGGGTGAGCGGTCGGCCGCCGCGAGCCGGTCCGTCAGGCAGGCGGCGTCGTCACACGCGGCGACCGCACCGATGGCCCGCATCCGCTCGCTCTGATCCTCGCCATTGAGCCACTCGGCCCCCCGATACGTGAGCACCGACGTGTGTTTCGCGAACAGGGGGAACCACTCGGCGGTGTCGCCGACCACGGCGAACGAGGCGTTCTCGGGTGTGTTCGTCGCCACCCACTCCATCGCCTCGATATCGTCGTCGTCGACGTACATCTGGGTCGCGGATGGGCCGTCGATACCCGGGTAGTTCGCGGCGTAGACCGACCCCGTCCCGGCGGCGTAGAGACAGAGCACGACGACCAGCACCGTCGCCGGTCGGATCGGGACCGAGGACGAGACCCGCGTTCGCATCCGCTGAGTGGCGCGTGCGGCCCGGCAGACACCGACGGCGGCGACGAGCACGCCGACCACCATCGCCATCCGGCGCGGGAAGAACAGCATCGAGAGCCCCAACCAGACGAGGAGCGGGTACGACCGGTCGGCGAGGAGGTACCACCCGCCGACGAGAACGAACACGGCCCAGACCGATGGGAAGGCGAACTTCGGGTTGTACCAGAACGTGACGGGCTGGAGGGGCTTCAGCCCGAGCCCGCCGTGGGTGCTCGACGCCTGGACGAACACGTCGATACCGTGGCGCGAGACGACCGTCAGGAGCCACGGGCCCACCAAGACCAACCCGCCGACCGCCACGACCGCACCGTAGCCGAACCCGCGGGGTGTGCGGTCGAAGACGGCGAAGAAAACGAGGTAGCTGAACCCGAGAAACGCCGCGCTGACGGGGTGACTCAGGGTGGTCAGCGCGAAGCAGCCGACTGCGGCGACCAGCCACCGCCGGCGGTGGGTCCGAAAGAGCTTCACGCCGACGACGAGCCCGGCCATCATCACCGCGAAGGCGGGGGCGCGCACGATGCCGCCCGCGGTCAACACCATCCGGAACACCGCGGGACTCGTGGCGACCGCCACCCCCGCGACGCTGGCCTGCCACCGTGTCGCGAGGAGCTCGCGCCCGAGCGCGTACGTCGCGACGACGGAGCCGAAGACGTAGAGCCCCGGCACGAACCGGGTGAGGGCAAGCGGTCCCCAGCCCGTGAGGTCGAGCAAACCCGCATAAACGTAGAGGAAGAGCGGCGGATACGCGAACGGGATCCCGTGGGCGGTGTAGTAGGGGATCCGGGTCGGGAGTCCGTAGCCGTTGGCACCGATCCGCTCGGCCACCAGCGAGAACAGCCCCGCACCGAGCCCGGGATACGGATGCGTGAGGAGATACGCGAGGTAGACGACGAGCGCGGCGAACAGCGGCGGGGCGAGAAACCCGAGTTCGCGTGCCCACGGTCTCGATTTCAGTGAGGAACCCATCGAATCGGTGAGAGCGGCCATCGCGGACCGTTTTTCGACACCCGGTAAGTGTCTTGTGAGGTCACCGTCTCGGACCCGATCCGACTATGGTAAACGTCATACGACGATACAAAATGGGGAGGAGGACGGTTCGCCTACGGTTCCCATCGTTCGCTTACAGCATTCACCGTTCGAGAACGAGCCATCAGGTCGGTCGAAAGCGCAGTTCGCGAAAAAGCGGCATCCTCGGATCGGTTCGAAACCGGGCGGTCGGGACCGCCGTGGGTGACTTATTCGAGGTCGAAGCGGTCGTGAGTCATGACCTTGTGCCAGGCGTCGACGAAGTCCTCGACGAACTTCTCCTCGCCGTCGTCGGCCCCGTAGACCTCCGCGACGGCTCGAAGTCGGGCATTCGACCCGAAGACGAGGTCGAACCGGGTTCCCTCCCGAACGAGCTCGCCGGTGTCGCGGTCGTAGGCCTCGAAGCGGTAGTCGTCCTCGGTGGCCGACTCCCACTCCGCGTCCATCCCGAGCAGGGTCGCGAAGAAGTCGTTGGTCAGCGTTCCCGGCTCCTCGGTGAAGACACCGAGGTCGGAGCCGTCGTAGTTGGCGTCCAGCGCGCGCATCCCGCCGACCAACACCGTCATCTCGGGTGCGGTCAGGTCGAGGAGGTCGGCTCTGTCGACCAGCAGCTCCTCCGCCGGCTGGTCGGCCTCGTCCGAGCGGTAGTTCCGGAAGCCGTCGGCCTTCGGTTCGAGCGCCTCGAAGGACTCGACGTCGGTCTGCTCCTGGGAGGCGTCCGTCCGACCCGGCTCGAACGGAACCTCGATATCGTGACCGGCCTCGGCCGCCGCGTCCTCGACGGCCACGTTGCCACCGAGCACGACGAGGTCGGCGAGCGAGACTTGCGTCCCGTCGGAACGCGATTCGTTGAACTCCGTGCGGATCTCTTCGAGGGTGTCGAGCACGGTCGTCAGCTCCTCGGGGTTGTTGACCTCCCAGTTGCGCTGCGGTCGGAGCCGGATCCGGGCCCCGTTCGCGCCGCCGCGCTTGTCGCTCTTGCGGAAGGTCGAGGCCGACGCCCACGCGGTTCTGACGAGCTGGGGGATCGAGAGGTCGGACTCGCGGATCTCCGTCGCCAGCGTCTCGATCGCGTCCTCGTCGACGGTCTCGTAGTCGGCCTCGGGGATCGGGTCCTGCCAGAGCATCTCCTCGTCGGGGACTTCCTCGCCGACCATCCGGATCGGCGGGCCCATGTCGCGGTGGATCAGCTTGTACCAGGCCTTCGCGAACGACTCCTGGAACAGCTCGGGGTCCTCCTGGAACCGTTCGAGGACGTCACGGTAGTCCTCGTCGTGTTTCAGCGCCACGTCGGTCGTGAGCATCATGGGGTCGACCGTCTTCGACTGGTCGTGGGCGTCCGGCACGGAGCCCTCTAGCTCCTCGTCCTCGGGCCGCCACTGCCAGGCACCGCCGGGGCCCTTGTGGGCCTCCCACTCGGAGTCGAGCAGGTTGTCGATGTAGCCCATGTCCCACCGGGTCGGGGCGCTGTTCCACGGGCCCTCGATGCCGCCGGTGATCGTGTCCTGACCGCGGCCGGATTCGTAGTCGCTCCGCCAGCCGAGCCCCTGCTCTTCGAGGTCGGCGGCTTCGGGTTCGGGCCCGAGGTGGCTCGGGTTGTCCGCACCGTGGACCTTCCCGAACGTGTGGCCGCCGGCGATCAGCGCGACGGTCTCCTCGTCGTTCATCGCCATCTTGGTGAACGTCTGGCGGATGTTGTGCGCCGAGCCTTCGAGGTCCGGTTCGCCGTGTGGACCCTCCGGGTTGACGTAGATGAGCCCCATGACGGTGTTGGCGAGCGGGTCCACGAGGTCGTTCTCCTCGTCGAAGCGCTCCTCGGAGGTGATCTCCATCTCGTCCTCGGGGCCCCAGTCGACAGCCTCGTCGGGCATGAAGGCGTCCTCGCGGCCGCCGCCGAAGCCGTAGGTCTCAAAGCCCATCGATTCGAGCGCGACGTTCCCGGTGAGAACGATCAGGTCGGCCCACGAAAGGCTCCTGCCGTACTTCTCCTTGACCGGCCAGAGCAGGCGTCGTGCCTTGTCGAGGTTCGCGTTGTCGGGCCAGCTGTTCAGGGGTGCGAAGCGCTGGCCGGCGCGGTTCGCGCCGCCGCGACCGTCGGTCGAGCGGTAGGTGCCGGCGCTGTGCCACGCCATCCGGATCATCAGCGGGCCGTAGTGACCGTAGTCGGCCGGCCACCAGTCCTGCGAGGTGGTCAGCGTGTCCTCGATGTCCGCCTTCACCTCGTCGAGGTCGAGCTCCGCGAACGCCTCGGCGTAGTCGAACTCCTCGTCCACGGGGTCGCCGGGACGGGCGTTGTTGTCGAGAACCTCCAGCCGGAGCCGGTCCGGCCACCAGTCCTGATTGGATCCGTTCATCGACGGTTCGTTGTGGCTTTCGAAACTTAAGCTTGCCTAAATCGACAACGAAGTTTCGTTATGAGCGAAGCGATTTGTCGATCCGCGATCATCCGTCGGCGAACTCGTCCCGCTCCGCCCCTCTCGTCGACGCCGTCGACCGAGCGGAACCAAAACACCCTTCTACTTTAGGCATACCTAAAACACATGGGACGGAACACGGGCCGCGGCCGGGCACCGACACGACGGGAGTACGTGAAGTACGGCGGCGCGGTCGTCGGCGGTGGGCTGATCGCGGGCTGTAGCGACGGTTCGACCGCGAACACCTCGGCGACGAGGAACGAGACGACGAGGACGACGGGGTCCACGACGAGCGACGGTCGGTCCTACACCGTCTCGATGGCACCGGTCGGGGAGGTGCGCTTCGAGACGGTCCCCGAACGCTGGATCGCTTACGACGGTGGCTACGCGGACATGGCCGTCGCGCTCGGCCAGGCCGCCGGCATGACCGGCAGCGGCGACGCGGACCGGTACTACACCGACGTCTACGACGAGCTGCCGGGCGTGACCGTCGGTCGGGATGCGGTCGAGCGGAACCCGGAGGTGCAGACGAAGGAGCAGTTCTACGAGCTCGACAACGACGTCCACCTCTACGACCCGCGGATGCTGGTCAACTGGTTCGAGTGGAGTCAAGGGGACGTCGAGGAGATCGCCACCAACGTCGCGCCGTTCGTCGGCAACCTGATCTTCCGGCGCTCGGACGAGTGGCACGACTACCGGTACTACACCCTCTACGAGGCGTTCGAGACGGTCGCGACGGTGTTCCAACAACACGATCGCTATCGGGCGTTCGAGCGGCTCCACGAGGAGTTCATCGGAAGGGTTCGGTCACAGCTCCCGCCGGAATCCGAACGACCCGACGTCCTGCTCACCTACGAGGCGACCGACGAACCCGAGACGTTCTCGCCGTATCGGCTCACCGACACGGGCACGAGCAAGAAGCAGTGGCGCGACCTCGGGGTCACCGACGCACTCGCCGGGACCGACATCGAGAACCTCAGCACCACGAACCGCGGCGAACTGGACTACGAGACCCTCCTGGAGGTCGATCCAACGGTCCTCCTCGTTCGCGGCCACGAGCGAAAGACCGCGACCGAGTTCCGCGAGACGGTGCTCGCGTACATGGAGGACCACCCCGTCGGCAGCCAGCTCGCCGCCGTGCGAAACGGCCGTGTCTACCGCGGCGGCTACCTGAATCAGGGACCGATCCACAACCTGTTCCTGACCGAACGGGGCGCGAAGCAGATCTACCCGGAGACGTTCGGAAACGTCACCGGCGACGACCGGCTCTTCGACCGTCAGCGGGTCGCGGACATCGTCACCGGGGACTTCTGAGGCGGGCGACGCGACTCACTCGACGGCGACCGCTTCGCCGGTTGCGCTGGAGCGCTGGATGGCGTCGAGCACCCGCTGGACGGCCAGCGCCTGCTCGGGGGTGTTGCGCTCCGGCGGCGTGCCGGTCTCGATGGCCTCGGCGAAGGCGCGCTGTTCGGCCGCGATGGGGTCCACATCGCGGGTCTCGACCTCGGCGTTGACGAAGTGCGGCGCGCCGACGTCGTGGGCCTCGTGGATCGTGAGCGCCCCGCTGCCGCGGTCGAGCGTCGCCCCCGCCTCCGTGCCCTGGATCACGAACTCGTCGGTGGGTTCGCGGTCGGCCGCCCACGCGCATTCGAGCGCGATCGTCCGGCCGTCCGTGCAGGTCAGCAGGGCCGACGTGGAGTCGTCGACGTCGAAGGCCTCCGGACCGGAGTCCTCGCCCCACATGTCGAGGTAGGTGTAGTCCTCGCGACCGCCGAACTGGCTCCGCGTCTGGCCGAGCACGGTCTCGATCTCGGGGAAGTCCAGGAAGTGAAGCGCGAGGTCGATCGCGTGCACGCCGATATCGACGAGCGAGCCCCCGCCCGCCGCGTCCTTCCGCGTGAACCACGACCCGCGGCCGGGGACGCCGCGCCGGCGGACGTAGTTCGCCTCGACGTGTTTGGTCTCCCCGAACCGACCCTGGTCCTGGTAGCCCTTCACGACCTCGACGGCCGGCAGGAAGCGGTTCTTGAACCCGACCATGCAGGTCCCCGGCGCGTCCCGTGCGGCGGCGGCGATCCGTTCGGCGCTGTCGAGGCTGTGGGCGAGCGGCTTTTCGAGCAGCACGTCGAGGCCGGCGTCGAACGCCGCGACCGCCTGCTCCTCGTGGTAGCGGTTCGGCGTCGTGACGACGATCCCGTCGACCCCCGCCTCGACGAGCTCGTCGAGGTTCCCGTAGGTCGGGCGGTCGAAGCGCTCCTCGAAGCGTTCGCGCGCCGTCGCGTCGATGTCGACGCCGCCGGCGAGCCTCGCGTCGCCCTCGGTCAGCCGAGTCGCGTGGTACGACCCCCAGCTCCCGAGGCCGATGATACCGATCCGTGGTGTGTCTGCCGTCTCCATCGTTCGTTTCACCACAGCAAGGAGGGATAAGTGGCTCGTCCTCCGGTCGATACCGCTTCGTGTCCGGAGACGAGTCGACGCCGGTTCGTCGGTCAGAGGTACTCGAAGCCCTGCTCGTCGCCGTCGAAGCCGAGGCGTTCGTGCGCCCACTCGAACGGGGCGTCGTCGCGGCGGTCGTCGAGGAACTCGACGATGGTCTCGCCGACGTTCGCGCCGTAGATCGACTCGCCCGTTCGAAGCTGGTCGCGAACCGATTCGGTCCCGTGGACGTGCTCGACGAGGTCGAACATCGCCTCGCCCGTCGTCGGCGGCACGAGGAGGTTAGTGCCCGCGTCGAAGACCGTCTCCGGACGGTCGGTGTTGTAGCGCGCGGTGAGACAGACCGCCTCGTCGATGTGGTTCAGCTCCTCCTGCATGCTGCCCGAGTCGGTGAGCTCGGCGAAACACTGGCCGGACCGGAGGAACTCGTAGACGTGGGCGTGCTTCTTCCAGAGGCCCGTGAAGAGGAAGTTGTCGTGCTCGTCGTCGAGGTCGAGGATGCGATCACGAAGACCGTAGTTCTCGAGCGCGCGTTTCGTGGCCGTGAGCTCGACGAAGTTGACGTTGTAGCCCGCCTCGGCCAGCCGGACCACGCAGTCGACGATCGCCTCGAAACGGTCGGGGAGGAGGTTCGCCCGGCGGTGGATGTCGACCCGGATCCAGTCGTCGCGCTCCTCCAGGATGGGATAGACGTCGAAGACGGATTCCTCCAGGTCCTCGTCGGCCTTCATCTCGATCGCGTCGACCACGGAGTTGCCGACGACCGGGATCCGAGGCGTGCCGTCGACTTCCTCGGGGTAGCCCTCGCGCACGAGGTGCTCGCGGTTGAGTTCGGTCGGCGCGAAGTGATAGACCGAGGCTGCAGACCCCACGAAGGTGTCGTACTGCTCGGGGAACGGTTCGGTTCGGTTCAGTGACCACTCGCCGTTCCACTGGTCCTCGATGAATTTTTCGGGGTCCGTGTGGTTCTCGAAGGTCGGCGACATCCCCCGGAGGCCGGCCTCGTTGTGGGCGACGAACTGGTTGGTGGCGAACGCCCACGCCTGTGGGACGATACCGGCAGCGAGGGTGTCGCCGTGAACGATGGGCAACACGGTGGTGTCGGGGTAGTGCTCGTCGAGGTGGTCGGCGAAGCTCGCGATCCGGCTCGTGAGCTGGGCGGTCTTCTCCGAGAGCCCGCCCCGGATCCCGAGGTCGACCGCGACGCTGTCGGCGATGCCGTACTCCGCGAGGCCGTGGCCGAGGAGGTCGTCGTGATGCTGGCCGGTGTGGAGTACGAAACACGGGAGCCCCTGGCGACGCGCCGCCGTGACGACGGGGGCCTGCTTGTAGAAGTCGGGTTTCGTGGCGGTCACGACCGCCACCGCGAACCCCTCGCCCGCCACCTGGTCGGCGAGCCGGTCGTCGTACACCGTGATATCGCTCATTGCTTCGATACTGCTCCGTCGGGGATTGTAACTGTTGGTGTTGCGTCCCGCCGGACGCTCCGATCGGGTCCGGTCGACCCGCCTCAGATGTACCGTTCCCGTTTGAAGTACGCGACGAGGATCACCACGACGACGACCATCCCGAGGAGGACGGCGGGGTAGGCGAGCGGCCACGCGAGCTCGGGCATGGTCTCGAAGTTCATGCCGTAGAGACCCGTGACAAGCGTGAGCGGCAACACGACCGTGGCCACCACCGTGAGGGTCTTCATCACCTCGTTTGTCGACTGCGAGAGGGTGTTGAGGTAGATGTCGCGCGCCCCCGACGCGAGGTCGCGATAGGTGACGGTGAGCTCGACCAATTGGACGAGGTGGTCGTAGACGTCGCGGTAGTACTTCTCCGAGTCGGGCCGGATCCCGGCGGCGTCGCCACGGGCGAGCACCCCGATCGCCTCGCGGGAGGGCCAGAGCAGCCGCCGGAAGGAGAGGAGTTCGCGCCGGATCTCGTTGATCGATTCGAGTACCTCGGTGTCGGTGGGCGTTACCACCGCCTCCTCGATGGTCTCGATCCCGTCTTCGAGCTCGTCGAGGACGTCGAAGTAGCCCTCGACCATCCCGTCGATGACCCGGTAGGCGATGCGGTCCGCGCCGGTGTCGTCGTTGAGCCGGCCGTCGTGGACCAGCCCCCAGACCCGCTCGACAGCCTCGACGGGCGTCACCGAGAGCGTGACCAGCCAGTCGGAGCCGACGAACAGCCCGACGGGCGTCGTCTCGACCTCGTCGCGGAAGGCGGTGTCGCCGGGCGCGAGTCGGGCGGTCTTGAACAACACGAACGTGTAGTCCGGGTACTCCTCGGTCTTCGGTCGCACCGTGTCGATCACGTCCTCGGTCGCGAGCGGGTCGATGTCGAACGTCTCGCGGAGCTGTTGGCGTTCGTCGGGGGTCGTATCGGTCGCCCGGATCCAGGTCGTCCCGTCGGCCGCACGGACGTCCTCGATCCCGTCGCGTTCGGTGACGCCGGCGGCCGTGGCGCTCATCGCGGTGATCACGGTGTGGCCTCCGGCGCGCCCCACAGCCCGATGACCGAGAGCGTGACGCCCGCCATGATACCCGTGATCGAGAACGCTCGCCCCGGGTACGCGGCGACGATACCGACGACGTAGCCCGCGAGCCCGGTCACCGTGAGCGCGGTCCCGGCACTCAACACTCGGTTCATGCGGTCACCGACGACCCCTCGCTCGAAAAAATTTCGTGTGGTCCTCAGAGGAAGTTCAGAACCACCGAGAGGATCGCGAGGATGACGAAGACGATGATGAGGATCCGGGCGATCTCGGCGGTGAGGCCAGCGATACCCTGCGCACCGGCGACGTAGGCGATGATGGCGAGCACGATGAACACCACCGCGAGATACGCGATCGAACCGGTCTGGAGCGGCACCGCGGTGAACGCCGTGAGTGCGGCGGTCATCGGTCGTCCTCCGCTCGGTGCGTTCGCGGTACGATGCGGTCGCGGGCTGTCGGTTTCGAGAACATCACTGGCCCCGACACCCGTTCCGGTGTTGGGGGTACGGCTTGCACCCGACGGCGGTTTAAGTACTTCGAGCCGCGTTCGACAGCCTCTCGCACGCGTCTCGCGATTCCGAAGGTCTTAACAGCGCGATCGCCGAAAGGAGGCCAACTCGCAGGCGACGGGCACCGGCGGGCACCTGTTCGGTGCAGCGCGCACAACAGGACGGTATGTGGCCTGCGCGGTCGAGACCGCGTGGCTGAACCACCAACGCCCGGAGGCATATCATGGCACGAAGCTTCTATTCACACATCGGCGACGCGTGGCACGACCCCGAAAACGAGATGCAGGCCGAGCTCCAGTGGCGACGCCTCCAGGAGTGGCGGCAGGAGGGCGCCATCGAGCGTATCGAGCGCCCGACCCGACTCGACCGGGCGCGCTCGCTCGGCTACAAGGCCAAACAGGGGATCGTCCTCGCGCGGGTCGCGGTCCGCAAGGGCACGGCGCGCAAACAGCGCCACACCGCGGGCCGACGAACCAAGCGCCAGGGCGTCAACCGCGTCACGCGCCGGAAGTCCATCCAGCGCATCGGCGAGGAGCGCGCCAGCCGGAAGTTCCGCAACCTCCGCGTCCTGAACTCCTATCCGGTGGGCCAGGACGGGAGCCAGAAGTGGTTCGAGGTGATCCTCGTCGACCCCGAACACCCCGCGATCGAGAACGACGACGACCTCTCGTGGATCTGTGACGACTCCCACCGCGGCCGGGCGTTCCGCGGCCTCACCAGCGCCGGCACGCAGGGCCGCGGCCTCGGCGAGAAGGGCAAGGGCGCGGAGCACACCCGTCCGAGCATCAACAGCGACCGCAACCGCGGCAAGTAAGCCGACCCCTTTTCGGTCGCGAGCGTCTTTCATCGCTATGAGTCACGACGCCGCGACCCGTCAGTCAGAAACGCTCACGATGTACGCGGACTACGTCTGTCCGTTCTGTTATCTGGGGGAGGCCTCGCTCGAACGGTACCGAAGCGAGCGCGACGAACCGCTCGACGTCGAGTGGCACCCGTTCGACCTTCGAGCGGGCAAGCGCGGCCCCGACGGCGAGATAGACACCGACGCCGACGACGGCAAGGACGAGGACTACTACGCCCAGGCGCGCGAGAACGTCGAACGCCTGCAGGCGGAGTACGACGTCGAGATGTCCCTCACGCTCGCGACGGACGTCGACTCGAAACCCGCCCAGCAGGCCGCGCTGTTCGTTCGCGAGCGGTACCCCGAGCAGTTCGAGGAATTCCACGAAGCCGTCTTCGACGCGCTCTGGCAGGACGAGCGCGACATCGGCGATTCGGACGTTCTCGCCGACCTCGCCGACGGTCTCGACATCTCGACCGACGAGCTCCGCGAGGCGGTCGAGGACCCCGAACGCGAGGCCGACCTCGAAGCGCGGTTCGCCGACGCCCAGCAGGTCGGGGTCACGGGCGTTCCGACGTTCGCCTACGACGGCCACGCCGCCCGCGGCGCGGTCCCGCCCGAACACCTCCGACGACTGGTCGAGGGCTGAGAACGATCAGACCCGCGGACGGAGTCGACGCATCAGCCGCGAGGCGTTCTTCCTGGCCTCGCCAGGGTGGGGGAGTCCGAACCGATAGCGGACCTCGTCCTGACGCTTCAACGGTTCGAACACGCGGGGCTCGGTGAGGTCGCGGATCTCGCAGGGGTCGGCGCGCATCCCCGAGCGCGCGACGATCGCGTTGGTCGCCCGGCGGGCGGCCTCGTTCGCGCCCTCCATACAGGCCAGGTCGGTGTTGGTGTGGACGTAGTCGGCGGCGAGGGTCAGGTTCTCGATCTCGGTGTCGGCCTCGGGTCGGTGGTGGAGCGAGCCGACCGTGTTCACGAGCAGGGGTTCCTCGTTCTCCATTCCGTCCTCCGTGGGGCTGAGCGCGGGGTCGAGCGCCCAGTCGTAGACGTTCTCCTCGGTGAGTCCCTCGTGCTCGCGGTCGAGGTGGGCGGTGAGCTGGACCCAGACCTCCTCGCGGACTTCCTCCGGGCTGCACTCCGTCGCGGGTTTGTCGTGGACCATGCCCGGTGTGTTCCAGTCCGAGACGATGACCGAGAGCACCCCGCCCACCGCGCCGTCGGTGCGTTCGCGGAGGTCGTAGTCGTCCCAGAACTGCTGTTGGGAGATCGAGGTCAGCGCCCACGGCGAGTCGGGGTAGATCTGGTGGCCGTGCGCCAGCGGTACGTCCTCTCGGAGGAAGAACTGGATGCCGTTCATCCAGGCGGTGTCGAGCTGTTCGATCCCGGCGAGTGACGGCGCGGCCCGAACCAGGTCGTCGGTCACCAGGTTCGCCATGACTTCCACCGGGAGCGCCGCGACGTAGTAGTCGGCCTCGATCCCGTGTTCCTCGCCGTCGGTCTCGACGGTCGCGCCGGTGACCCGCCGGCCGTCACACGCGATCCGGGTGAGCCGGTGGCCGGGGTGGAGGGCCACCCCGAGCGAGTCGAGGTAGTCCGTCCAGGGGTCGATCCAGGCCTCGCTGGTGGGACCCGAGAGGATACGCTCGGCGTCGAGCGACGGGTCGAGCGCGCCCCGCAGCAGCTGGATGTAGATCTTGCTCACGGTACGGGCGCTCGCGCGTTTCGGGTCGAGCGCGACCAACAGTTGCGTACTCCGGCCGAGGTTCCGCCGGTAGCCCTCGGAGAAGTCGTCGGCGTCGATGAACTCTCACCACGTCACGGCCTCGAACTCCTCCTCGACCCGCTCCCGACAGCTCGTGGCCACCACGAGGAGGCGTTCGAGGAAGAAGCCCGCCTCGGCCCCCGAGACTCCGTCGCCGGCGATCCCGGGTTTCAGCTGTCCTACCCACTCGTCCGGCGTGCGCGGCGTTCGCGTCGAGGAGACGACCTCGTCGTCGGTCACGGAGCCGATGAGGGTCTCCGAGGTCGGCACCAGGTTGTCGGCCACCGAGCCGTCGCCGTCCGGGATCCGGGCCATCGTGTCCGTTACGTGCCAGTAGAACCCGGGGAAGAAACGGAACCCGTGCTCGCCGGGGAGCGTGGGACCGTCGTCGAACGCCGCGGGCACGCTCCGGGCCTTGCCGCCGAAGCGGTCGTTGGCCTCGTAGACCGCGACGTCGAAACCGCGCTCGCCGAGCTCCTGGGCCGCGCTCAGCCCGCCGATACCCCCGCCGAGAACCGCCACCGTCGGTGTCGCTCCCTCGTTCATGGTCGAATGGTCGCCGTACGTTCTCCGGCGGATAATACGTTGTGCTGTGGGTGGCGGCTTCCGGAATCGCCGTCGACGCAAGCGCCACCGCTAAGTAACACTCGATGATATCACTCGGTATGAGCACTCTCGGGACGGTCGACCGACGGCTCCTTGACGGCCACGTCCATCCGAACCGCGGGGCCACCACGCAGGCTGGCGAGGTTCACCCCGAGCACGACCCGTTCCGGGCCACCGTCGACGCGCTCGCGGAACGTGTGACGAGGGGCGAATGACCCGCCGACCGGCACCGGTCTCGCCGCCGGTCTGTCTCACGATCGCGACCAGCGACTCCGGTGGCGGCGCGGGGATCCAGGCCGACCTCAAGACGATGGAGGCCTGCGGCGCGTTCGGAACCAGCGTGGTCTGTGCGACCACCGCCCAGAACACCCGCGGTGTGAACTCGATCCACGTCCTCCCGACCGAGGAGATCGACGCCCAGTACGAGGCTATCGCCACCGACTTCGACCTCGGAGGGGTCAAGACCGGGATGCTGGCGACCGGCGAGGTCGTCGAGCGGGTCACCGAGTACGCCCGCGACCTCGACGCGCCGCTCGTCGTGGACCCGGTGATGGTCGCGGCCTCGGGCGACCGCCTGCTCGAATCCGATGCCGAGGCGGCCTACGAGGCCCTGATCGCCGAGGCTACCCTCGTCACGCCGAACGCCGACGAGTGCGCGGTCCTCACCGGGACCGAGCCGACCGACGAGGCGAGCGCGCGCGAGGTCGGCGAGGAACTGGTCGAGTTGGGTGCCGACGCGGCACTCGTCAAGGGCGGGCACGTCCCGACGGACGACGAAATGGTGCGTGACATCCTCGTCACCGCCGACGGACACGAGACGTTCGAGCAGCCGCGGGTCGAGAGCGAGGCGACCCACGGCTCGGGCTGTACCCTCTCCAGTGCGGTCACGGCCCACCTCGCCCGCGGCGACTCGCTCGACGGGGCCGTCGAGGCCGGGCTCTCGCTGATGGCGCGCGCCATCCGTTACCCGCTCGACGTCGGCGAGGGGCCCGGCGCGGTCCACCACCTCGTCGACCTCCGGGAGCGTGCGGCGCGGGAGCCGACCGCCGAGGCCGTCGCGAACTGCGTCGAGCACCTCGTCGAGCGTGACGTCTCGCCCATCGTACCGGAGGTCGGGATGAACGTCGTCGGCGCGACGCCGTACGCCGAGGCCCCCACCGAGACCGCCGCGGTCGAGGGGCGGATCACCCGGACCCTGTCGGGCATACGGCCGAATCGTGGGGTCCGCTTCGGCGCGTCGAGCCACGTCGCCCGGTTCCTGCTCGCCGCCCGCGAGTTCAGTAGTGAGTACCGGTTCGCCGCGAACTGCCGGTTCGACGACCGGATCGAGGCCGCGCTCGCCGACCTCGACTGGGCGGTCGGTGAGTACGACCGAAGCGAGGAGCCCGAGACCGTGAAGACGCGCGAGGGGAACACGATGGGCTGGGGGACGCGCCGAGCGTTCGAGACGAGCGAGGGGGTTCCGATAGCTATCGTCGACCGCGGCGAGGTCGGCAAGGAGGCGATGACGAAACTCCTCGCCGAGGACGGCGAGACGCTGGCCGAGCGGCTGACCGCGCTGTGCGACGCGCTCGAATCGGCCGAGTAACCGGTGTGCTATTTCCGTGTTCGGTAGGGCACCATTTCGTGTCGAATCTCGCCAGAGGGGGTCGTCGTTACCGGGTCGAGAGCCACCGGCTGTAGGCGTTTCTGGTCGCCAGCACGGCGAACAGTGCGATCCCGGCCGCCGCCACGCCGGGAACCGGGTTCGTGAGGCCGTACGCCAGCCCCCGACCGAACGCGCTCCCGAGCCAGCCGAACACCAGCTGTGAGGGCATCGCGTCGAGCCCGGCGACGACGACCGCCGCGACGCCCGTCGCGAACAGCCCGCTGCCGGCGGCCGAGTAGACCGCGAACTTCCCCGGGTGCATCCCCGCGATCCCCGCCGGAACCGAGATGATAGACCGGACGACCGGCAGCAGCCGCCCCCAACAGACCGAGGACTCGCCCCAGCGCCGGAACCACCGGCGGGCGCGTTCGACCTCGTCGGCCGAGACGTGGACGTACGCCCCGTAGCGGTCGATCACCGGCTGGTAGGCCCTATCGAAGACGTAGTAGGCGAACAGGCTCCCGGCGGTCGCGCCGGCGGTCACGACCAGCACGAACGCGAGAAAGCTCGCGGGGCCCGTGACCAGCGCCGCGGCCCCCACCGGGAGGACGAGCTCGCTCGGGACGAACGGGAAGGTGAGGGAGGTCTCACAGAACATGAACACGAACAGCACTATTAGTCCATAATCGGTCACGAGCCCGACCGCTGCCTCCCCGATGCCGGCGACCATCACCCGACCTACCAGGGTAGCCAATTTGGCGTTTTCCCATTCCGGCGAACCGAACCCGACCGAGTCGCATCGGGCCGGGGCCGAGCCACGGAACCCACAGGTTTTAGCGCGCGGCTCGCTCGGATCGGGATATGCCGGAGGGAATCGTCGGGGAGTTTCTTTCGCTCAAGGCCGAAACCGATGCCGATCTACTGGCGATGCAGTGCGGCGATTTCTACGAGTTCTTCGCCGACGACGCCGAGTTCGTCGGTCGGGAGCTCGACCTCACCGTCTCGCAGAAGGGGGCCCACGGCTCGTCGTATCCGATGGCGGGCGTACCGCTGACCGAACTCACGCCATATCTCAAGGTGCTCGTCGAGCGTGGCTTTCGCGTGGCGGTCGCCGACCAGTACGAGACCGACGGCGGCCACGCCCGCCGGATCGAACGCGTCGTGACCCCGGGCACCCTGCTCGAAACCACCGACGCCGAGGCGCGCTACCTCGCGGCGGTCGTCCGGGAGGGCGAAGGCTACGGCCTCGCGTTCGCGGACGTCACCACGGGAAAGTTCCACGCCACCGAGGTCGGCGGCGACGTCGAGGACGTCCTCACCGAGTGCTACCGCTTCGCGCCCGCCGAGATACTGCCCGGACCAGAGGTGCGCGGCGATGACGCGCTTCTCGAACGGCTCCGTGGGACGGAGGCGTCGCTCTCGCTCCACGCCACCGAGGCGTTCGAGCCGGGTCGGGCGCGCACGGTGGTCGACGACCAGTTCGGCGCGGCGGCGCTTTCGAGCGTCGGCCTCGCCGATTCGACGGGCGCGATCCGGGCGGCGGGCGCGGTGCTCTCGTACGTCGAGGACACCGGTATCGGGGTCCTCGCCTCGATGACGCGCCTCCAGCCCTACGCGACCGAGGGCGTGACGCTCGACGCCACCACCCAGCGCAACCTCGAACTCACCGAGACGATGGGCGAGGGCGGGCGGGCGCTGTTCGACGTCGTCGACCACACGACCACGAGCGGCGGCGGTCGCCTCCTCCGGGAGTGGCTCTGCCGACCGACGCAGGACGTTGCGGAACTCGAACGGCGGGCCGACGGGGTCGACGCGCTCGCCCGCGAGGCGCTCGCCCGCGAACGCCTCCGCGAAACGCTCGCCGACGGCTACGATGCCGAACGGCTGGCGAGCAAGGCGGTCTCGGGGAGCGCCGACGCCCGGGACCTCGTCCGGGTGCGCGAGACGCTCGCGGTGGCCGCCGCGGCCGCGGCCGTCGTCGAGGACTCGGCGCTCGCCGACTCCCCCCTCGCGGACGTCCTCACTCGGTTCGACCGGGAGGCCGGCGCGGCGCTTCGCGAGGAACTCGACGAGGCCATCGCCGACGATCCGCCCGCCACGGTTCGCGAGGGGAGCCTCTTTCAGCGGGGCTACGACGACGAGTTGGACGAACTGATCACGGGCCACGAGGAAGCACTCGACTGGATCGACGGGCTCGCCGACCGTGAGAAGGGGAAGTATGGAATCACCCACCTCTCGACCGGCCGGAACAAGACGGACGGCTACTACATCCAGGTCGGGCACTCGGAGACCGACGCGGTACCCGACGAGTACCAGGAGATAAAGTCGCTGAAGAACGCGAAGCGCTACACGACCGACGAACTGGAGGAGCGCGAACGCGAGGTGCTCAGGTTCGAGGAGAAACGAAGCGACCTCGAATACGAACTGTTCTGTGCTCTTCGCGAGCGGGTCGGTGAGCAAGCCGAACTCCTGCAGGACGTGGGTCGGGCGCTCGCCGAGTGCGACTGCCTCGCGAGCCTCGCGGTCCACGCCGTCGAGAACGACTGGACGCGACCCGAGCTGGTTGGCTCAGGGATCGACATCGAGGCGGGTCGTCATCCGGTGGTCGAACACGACGTCGAGTTCGTCCCGAACGATCTTTCACTTACTGACGACCGCGGGTTCCTCGTGGTGACGGGCCCGAACATGTCGGGGAAGTCGACCTACATGCGACAGAGCGCGCTGATCACGTTGCTCGCCCAGATCGGGAGTTTCGTGCCCGCTCGAAGCGCCCGGATTTCACCGGTGGACGGCATCTACACCCGCGTGGGCGCGCTCGACGAACTCGCGCAGGGCCGCTCGACGTTCATGGTCGAGATGAGCGAGCTCGCGAACATCCTCCACTCCGCCACCGAGGACTCGCTCGTCATTCTGGACGAGGTTGGTCGTGGGACGGCGACCTACGACGGCATCTCGATCGCCTGGGCCGCGACGGAGTACCTCCACAACGAGGTCCGGGCGAAGACGCTGTTCGCGACTCACTACCACGAACTGACAGGACTAGCCGAACACCTCGACCGTGTCGCGAACGTCCACGTCGCGGCGGACGAGCATGGCGATGAGGTGACGTTCCTGCGGACCGTCGAGGAGGGCCCGACCGACCGCTCCTACGGGGTCCACGTCGCCGACATGGCCGGCGTGCCGGGACCGGTGGTCGAGCGTTCGCGCGACGTGCTCGCGAAACTCCGGGCGGAGAAGGCGATCGAGGCGCGTGGATCGACCAGTGAACCCGTCCAGACCGTCTTCGACCTCGGCTCGGGCTCGTTCCGTGGCTCCGCGAGCGCCGACGGCGGGCAAGCGTCCGCGGACGACCAGACGAGCAACCCCGAACGCGACCCGGCCGAGGAATCGGTGCTCGACGCGCTTCGCGACACCGACATCGGCGAGACATCCCCCGTAGAACTGATGGGTAAAGTCGAGGGCTGGCAACGGGAGCTGGACGATGAGTGAGTCCGGCGAGAGCGAGATCCGGCGGCTCGACCAGTCCACGATCGAGCGCATCGCGGCCGGCGAGGTGGTCGAGCGACCCGCGTCGGTGGTCAAGGAGCTCGTCGAGAACAGCCTCGACGCCGACGCCTCGCGGGTCCGGGTCACGGTCGAGCGCGGCGGCAAGGACGGGATCCGCGTCACCGACGACGGCACCGGGATGACCCGCGAGAACGTCGAGCGCGCCGTCGAGAAACACACCACGAGCAAGATCGGCGACATCTCGGACCTCGAAGCCGGGGTGCGGAGCTTGGGCTTTCGGGGCGAGGCGCTCGCGGCCATCGGCGCGGTCGCGCGGGTCACGATCCGCACCAAACCCCGAGGTGCGAGCCGTGGCATCGAACTCCGGCTGGCCGGCGGCGAGGTCGAAACTGTGGAACCGGCGGGTTGTCCGGAGGGCACCACCGTCGAGGTTTCGGACCTGTTCTACAACGTCCCTGCGCGCCGGAAGTACCTGAAGCGCGACGCGACGGAGTTTTCGCACGTCAATCGGGTGGCGACGGGTTACGCGCTCTCGAATCCCGACCTCGCGCTGGTGCTCGAACACGACGACCGCGAGGTGTTCTCGACCACGGGGCAGGGCAGCCTCGAAGCCACGGTCCTCTCGGTCTACGGCCGCGAGGTCGCCGAGGCGATGGTCGAAGTGGAGGGCGCGGACCTTCCGGACGGCCCGCTCGACGGCGTCACGGGCGTCGTGAGCCATCCGGAGACGAACCGCACGAGCCCCGAACACTGCTCGACCTTCATCAACGGTCGGTACGTGACCGCGCGCGCCGTCAGAGATGCCGTGGTCGAGGCTTACGGCGACCAACTCGCGCCCGACCGCTACCCGTTCGCGGTGGTCTTCCTCTCGATCTCGCCCGAATCGGTCGACGTCAACGTCCACCCCCGGAAGCTCGAGGTCCGCTTCGCCGACGAGTCCGGCGCGACGGAGCAGGTGAAGAGCGCCGTTAGAACCGCTCTCCTCGACGCGGGGCTCGTCCGGTCGGGCGCGCCGCGCGGCCGGTCGGCCCCGGAGCAGACCGAAATCGAACCCGGTGACGACGGTGCCACGAACAGCGCCGAACCGTCGTCGACATCGCGGGATACGAACGCCGAGGTGTCGCGGACGGGGCCATCGACCACGGACCCGGAGCCGGCCGAACCCACCGAACCCGAGACGAGCCCGACCACCGCACACGACTCGGAGTCGGAGGCGACCCCTGCCGAAACGGCGTCGGCCGACCCCTCGATGGAGTCCTCGGCGGGCCCCGCCGCTCCGTCGAGCCAGCGCGACCAGGGAGACGACGGTTCGTCGACGCTGCCGGAGCCGTCGAACCGTTCCGAAGAGACAGGGCGCTCGCCGGTCGAGGCCGACCGGAAGTTCTCGGGCGGGGAGACACAGACCACGCTCGATGGCGACCGCGTGGCCGACGACGCCGACTTCGACAGCCTGCCGCCGCTCCGCGTGCTCGGCCAGCTTCACGACACCTACGTGGTCTGTGAGTCGCCCGACGGCCTCCTGCTGGTCGACCAGCACGCCGCCGACGAGCGGGTCAACTACGAACGCCTCCGCGAGCGCTTCGCCGGCGACACCGGGATCCAGCGGCTCTCGACACCCATCGAGATCGAGCTCACACCCGCGGAGACCGAACTCTTCGCCGAGTTCGAGGACGCGCTCGCGGGCCTCGGCTTCCGTGCCGACCTCGACGATGGCCGGGTCGACGTGACGGCCGTGCCGGCGGTGCTCGCGGGTGCGGCGGACCCCGAGCTCCTGCGCGACGCGCTCTCGGCGCTCGTCCGGGACGGGAACGCGAACGACACGGTCGAGGCCTCGGCCGACGCGCTGCTCGCGGACCTCGCCTGCTACCCCTCCGTCACGGGCAACACCTCGCTCACCGAGGGCTCCGTGATGGAGCTCCTCGCCAGCCTCGACGCCTGCGAGAACCCCTACGCCTGTCCTCACGGCCGCCCCGTGGTGGTCGAGATCGGCGAGACGGCGCTCGCGGACCGCTTCGAACGCGACTACCCCGGTCACGCCGGCCGTCGGATCGGGGAGTCGGAGCAGTAGCTTCGTTCGAACCTCCCATCGGCTGATATACGATGGGGCGGAATCGAACCCATGGCCGACCTCCTCGCCCTCGGGGCGTCCGTGCTCGAACTCGCGCCGCCGAAACACGAACGTCTCGAAACCACCGAGCGGTTCGCGGTCGGCGTCACGGGTCCCGAGTCGAACGCGACCATCGCGGCGAGCCGGCTCGGTGCCGACGCCGCCTGGGTCTCGAAACTCCCCGAGAACCCGCTCGGCCGGCGCGTAACGGGCGACCTCCGCCGACACGGTGTCGAGACAGCAGTCCGGTGGACGGATTCGGGTCGGCAGGGACTCGCGTTCACGGAGCGGGCGGGCGAGCCGCGCGGTGGGATGACCTGCCACGACCGAGAAGCGGCGGTGGCCTCGATGACTCCCGAGGAGGTCCCGTCATCGACTACTGACGACGCCTCGACGGTCCTCACCAGTGGCGCGACCGCCACCCTCTCGGAGACGCTGACCAGGACCACCCGCACGGTCTTCGAGGAGTGCGGTGCGAGCGGGGTGACGACCGTCTGTTCGCTCTCGCGACCCCGGGTCGTCGAGTCGGCGTCGGCGCGCGAGGCGCTCTCCCCGTTGCTCGCGACGACCGACGTCCTCCTCACCACCGAGACGGGTGCGGCGGCGTTCGTCGACCGCGCGACGCCGACGGGGACCGCCCACGCGCTCGCCGCCGGCCACGGCTTCGAGACCGTGGTGCTCGTTCGGGCGGACCGCGGTGCCGTGGTCTGGCACGACAACCGGGTCGACGACCACGACGCGCCGGCGACCGACGCCACCGACGACCGCGGCGCGTTCGACGCGCTCTGTGGCGGCTTTCTGGCACGCCGGCTCGCGGGTGAGTCGCCGAACCGCGCGCTCGCGGCGGGCGTGGCCTGCGGAGCGATCGCTCGGACCATCGAGGGAGCCGTACCGGCCATCGACCCCGCGACCGTCGAGCGGTGCGTCGACTCGATGAGTGGCTCCACCGTGGAGTGAGCGCCCGAACTTCGGACATCGACAGGTGCTAAACGCCGGAGTTCGTAGTCGTGTCATGCACGTCGTTATCATCGGAGCCTACGGCAGCGCGGGCGTCGCGGTCGCGAACGCCCTCGCCGAGGAGGACGTCGACCTCACCCTCATCGACGACGGCGAGCCCGGCGGCGGGCTCTGCATTCTTCGCGGGTGTATGCCCTCGAAGGAGGTCCTCTCGGCGGCGGCCCACCGCTTCCAGGTCCGCCACGACCACCGCCTCTCGGGGGTGCCCGAGGTCGACCTCGAAGAGGTCGTGGAGACCAAGAACGAGCACACCTCGAACTTCGCGGGTCACCGCCGGGCGGCGGTCCACGACCTCGCCGAGCGCGAGAACGTCGAGTTCGTCCACGACACCGCGCGGCTCGTCGGCGACCACACTGTGGAGGTCGGCGACCGCGAGATCGAGGCCGACTATGTCGTGGTCGCCACGGGGTCGAGCGTCAACGTCCCCGACCTCCCCGGCATCGAGGACGTCGACTACGCCACAAGTTCCGACGTACTCGACAGGACCGAGTTTCCCGACTCGGGCGTCGTGATGGGCTTTGGCTACGTCGGCATCGAGATGGTCCCCTACCTCTCCGAAGCCTGCGGGATGGATTTGACTGTGATCGAACACGACGAACG
This sequence comes from Halococcus salsus, assembly GCF_009900715.1. Lineage (NCBI taxonomy): Archaea > Methanobacteriati > Methanobacteriota > Halobacteria > Halobacteriales > Halococcaceae > Halococcus > Halococcus salsus. The sequence continues at coordinate 274,279 of NZ_JAAAJC010000002.1, read as the reverse complement.
CCCGCTCGACGAGGCCGACCCCGAGTTCGGCGACGAACTCCTCGACCTCTACCGCGAGGAGTTCGACATCGAGGTCCTCACCGAGGCCCACGAGCAGTCGATCGAGGCCACCGACGACGGGGTTCGCCTCCACGTCGACCACGACGGGGCGGAGAAAACTGTGGAGGCCGACGAACTCTACCTCTTCACCGGGCGGCGGCCCACCCTCGACCGGCTCGGGCTCGAAAACACGGCGCTCGGGATCGAACCCGACGAGGCGGGCCGCGTCGACCCCGACCCCGCCTGGGTCGCGGACACGATGCAGGCCACGGAGGATTCACGATTCTTCGCGGTCGGCGACGTCAACCGAAAGGAACCGATCCTCCACGTCGCGAAGGAACAGGGTGCGGTCGCCGCCGAGAACATCCTCGCCGACGCCGCGGGCGAGGCGCTCACCGAGTACGAGAACGTCCACCACCACGTGATGTTCTCCGGCGCGGGCGTCTACCCGTTCGTGCGGGTCGGTCACTCGCTCGAATCCGCCGAGGAAGCGGGGCTCGACGTCGTGACCGCGACCAGGGCGGCCTCCGACGACGGCGTGTTCAAGACCAAAGACGTGCCCGAAGGGTTGGCGCGACTCGTGGTCGACGCGAACGACGGAACAGTACTAGGCTATCAGGGCCTCCACTACCACGCCGACGTGATGGCGAAGACGATGCAGGTGATCATCGAGAACGGGATGGACGTCCGCGACGTTCCGGACCGGGCCTATCATCCCACGACGCCCGAGATCATCGACGGTGTCGTTCGCGAGACGGCCGCCCAGCTCGACTGAGTTTCGGGACCGTATTCGGTCGTCTCCGGAGCCCTCCGGAGGGGATCCGAACCCTCCCCGGGAATCGTTTTTGTGCCGAGCAGTCGAGTGCGGGACATGGCCAACGAACCCGCGGGCGTTCGGACGACCCTCCGCGAGTTCTTCGCGCTCGAACGCGACGTGCTCGTGCTCTCGGTCGCGATGTTCGCGTTCAGCCTCGGCTTCCAGATGACGAGCCGCTACCTCTCGGAGTACATGTTCGCGCTCGGCGCGAGCGCGGTCGTCGTGGGGCTCTACGGGAGTTTCGCGAACGTCATCAGCGCGGTCTATCCCTATCCCGGCGGCGCGATTTCGGACCGGATCGGCTCGCGCTCGGCGCTCACGCTCTTCGGACTCCTCTCGACGGTCGGGTTCGCGATCTGGCTCGTCGCGTCCGCCTTCGGGGGCCTCGCTGTTCCCCTGATATTCGTCGGCCTCGTCTTCGCGCAGGCGTGGAGTTCCTTCGGGCTCGGTGCGACCTTCGCCATCGTGAAACAGAGCGTCGAACCCGAACGGCTGGCCGAGGGCTTCGCGAGCACCGAGACCTTCCGCCGGAGCGCGTTTCTGGTGGGGCCGCTGCTCGCCGCCGGGGTGTTCGTCGCCGCCGGTGGGACGAGCACGGACTCGATGACGAACCCACAGGTGGTCTCGGCGTTCGTCGTCGTGCTCGCGGTCGCGGTCGCCTTCGCGCTCGCCGGGACCCTCGCTCAGCGCGTCCTCTACGACCCGGCGGGTGATAGCTTCGGCAAGGAATTCGGCGGGGTCGGCCAGCTCGTCGCCGACCTCAGGGACCTCCCCTCGGAGCTCCGGCCGCTCCTCGTGGCCGACACCCTCGTCCGGTTCGCCAACGGGATGGTCTACGTCTTCTTCGTCGTCGTCGTCACCCGGTTCCTCGAAGTCGGGCTCTCGCTTCGCCTTCCTGCTTTTGGACTTGTCTCGCTCTCCCCGCAGGCGTACTTCGGAATCCTCCTCGGGATCGAGATGACCGTGGCACTCCTCACGATGGTTCCCGTCGCCCGACTCGCCCGGCGGGTCGGTCTCAAGCCGGTGGTCGCCGTCGGGTTCGCGGTCTACGCGGTCTTCCCCGTGCTGCTCATCACCGCCCCCGCCGACCCGCTGGTGCTCGCGGGACTCTTCGCCTTCTCGGGGCTGCGCTTCGCGGGGTTGCCAGCCCACAAGGCGCTCATCGTGGGGCCCGCCGAGGCCGGAACTGGCGGCCGGGTCACGGGCGCGTACTACCTCGTGCGCAACCTCGTGGTGATCCCGAGCGCCGCGCTCGGCGGCGCGCTCTACGGCGGTCTCGCGGTTCCAGGCACTGCTATCACGGGCTCACCGACGCTCGCCTTCGGCGCGGCGACGGTCGTCGGTCTCCTGGGGACGGCCTACTTCGTCGTCTTCGGCGAGGAGTTTCGCCCTGCTCACCACGCCGAGTAGCCGCCGTCGACGACGAGCCCCTGACCGGTGACGTAGGAGGCGTCCTCGCTCGCGAGGAACGCGATGCAGCCCGCTATCTCCTCGGGTTCGCCGAGGCGTCGGAGCGGGTACTGGGCGGTCATCCGCTCGATCGCCTTCTCGGGGTCGCCCTGTGACTGGAAGTACTGCTGGCCGAGTTGGGTGTCAGTGAAGCCCGGACAGACCGCGTTCGCGCGCACGCCGTGCGGACCTGCCTCGGCCGCCACGGCCCGTGTGAAGTTCAGCACCGCCCCTTTTGTGAGCGAGTAGACCGACTGCTTCGGGAGGCCGAGCAGGCTCGCGAGCGAACCCACGTTGACGATCGCGCCCGAACCCTGGGCTTTTAGGACTGGTAGCGCGGCGTGACAGCCGTTCCACACCCCCCGGAGGTTGACGTCGAGGACGTGCTCGAAGACCGCTTCGTCGGTCTCCTCGACCACCGCCGGCGGGTGGCCGATGCCGGCGTTGTTGACCACGACGTCGAGGCCGTGCTCGTCGACGACGGTGTCGACACAGTCCTCGAACGCGTCGGCGTCGCTCACGTCGAGTTCGTGGAAGGTCGCCTCGCCGCCGGATTCGGCGATCCGCTCGACGGTTCCCTCACCGCCCTCCCGGTCGACGTCCGTTACGACGACCGTCGCGCCCTCCTCGGCACACCGCTCGGCGGTCGCCCGCCCGATCCCCGCGCCAGCACCCGTGACGAACACCGTCTTCTCATCGAATCGCATCCGGTTCGCTTCTCGCGCGTGCCGGATAAGGATCACTAACGACGACGACGTTTCGTGTACGCGGTGCCGAAAGAGCGAACCGCACCGGGGGTCATGTGGGGGTATGCCAGACGACCAGCGACTCGACGGGAAAGCGGCCGTGATAACCGGTGCGAGCTCCGGGATCGGGAACGAGACCGCCCACGCGCTCGCCCGCGAGGGTGCCAACGTCGTGCTCGCCGCCCGCCGGGAGGAGCGCCTCCAGGAGCTCGCCGGGAGCATCGAGGCGGAGTACGGCACCGAGGCGCTCGTGGCCCCGACCGACGTCACCGACGAGAGCGCGGTCGAAGCGCTCGTGGATGGAGCGGTCGAGGCGTTCGGCGGGCTCGACGTCGTGGTCAACAACGCGGGGCTCGGTCGTGGCTCCGGCGTCGAGGGGCTCTCGACCGAGGACTACCGGACGATGATGGACGTGAACGTCGACGGTTGTTTCTTCACGACGCGGGCCGCCCTGCCACACCTCAGGGAGACCGAGGGAAACCTGGTCTTCATCGGGAGCTTCGCGGGGCAGTACCCCCGCCCGTCGAACCCGGTCTACGCCGCGACGAAGTGGTGGCTCCGGGGGTTCGCGCTCAGCGTCTCGGCGGCGGTCGGCGATGATGGGATAGCGGTCTCCGTGGTCAACCCCTCCGAGGTTCGGACGGAGTTCGGCGGCGAGGAGAGCTTCGAGGAACGGTTCGAGGAGGGCGAGGTCACCGAGCCCGACGAGATCGCGGCGGCGGTGGCGTTCGCCGCCGGGCAGGACCGCTCGATGGTGAGCGAACTCGACCTCTACCGGCGCGACAAGCTCAGCGAGTTCTGAACTCGACCCCGAGCGCGTCCTCGACCGCCGCCGCGCCCCGGACGTACCGGGTGGGGTCGCGTTCGACGTCGAAGGCGCGGACGGTGAGCACGAGTCGTTCCGTTTCGAGGGTCGCGCGCAGGACGGGGCCGCGACTCGTCACGGTGACGTAGGGCGGGGCGGCGACCGGCTCCGCGGACAGGCTCCCGCCGGTGGCTTCGACCGCCGTGACGAGCACCGCCGGCAAGCGTCGGTGGACGGTGGCCTGTTCGAGCGCGCGCTCGAACGGCCCGACGAGGGCTGCCCGGTCGGTGGTCTCCCCGTCGTCCCACGTTTCGGTGACAGCGTCGGCACACGCGAGGACGGCTTCGAGGAGGTCGGTGTGTCGGTCGAGCACGGCCTCACGCACGGTGGCGGTTCGGGTCATGTCGGGTGACGGCCGGTCGACGAGGTGGTTGGCGGGGTTGTCGTGTGTGTCTCAGATCGAGAAGCCATAGAGGTCGTCGCCGACGTGGTGGAGCGAGTCGACGACCTTCCCCGAGTCGCCGACCATCTCGTCGCCCGCGGCGGTCGCGCGGCCGACCGCGAGGACCTTCCCGTGTGACTCCTCGGCGATCACGACGAGGTCACCGGCCGAGATATCGGGGTCGGCCTCGGTGATGCCGGGGCGCATCACGTCCGCACCGTTGGAGACGAACGAAATCGCCCCCGAATCGACGGTGACGACGTGTTTTTCGGGTGGATGGGCGTTCGCGCCGCGCACGGTCACGAAGGGGTCGTCGTCGAAGTAACAGACCAGCGGGTCGCCGTCGACCAGCACGAGGTCGCGGTCCGAGTCGGCGAACTCGACGCGTTCGTAGGTGTCGCCATCGAGGTCGACGCCCAAGCCCTCGGCGAGCGCGTCCTCGATCGTGGCCACGGCATCGCTCCGGAGGTGGTGGCGGGACCTGACTTCCATGCGTGGTGGTCTCGGCGGGCGGGCATAAATCGTGCGTTGGACCGACGCGAAGAGGTAAGTGCGATGGTGCGTAAGAGGTCTCTATGTGGGGTTCTCGGCGAGGACGGGGAGCGACCGTCACCTGCATCGCCTGTGGCGAGTCGGTCCAGCGATCGGCGGCGCGCGAGTACGACAAGCACGGCGATCGGTGGGACCGGGACGGCAAGGAGTTCGAACACCTCTGCAAGGCGTGCTATCGCGACCTCTGCCATCAGCCCCGCGACGAACTCGAAGCCCTCGTGACCGAACTCCACGAGACCGGCATCCCCTCCCAGGAGACGTTCGTCGACCGCTACGGGCGGCTCGTCGAGGAGCGTTACGGCACCCTCGAAGAGCGCGAACGCTGAACCTCGGCCCTCGATTCCCCCTCGTCGAACCGCTTCGCTTCTCTCGATTTTCCCCTCGGCGCGCGCTCGCGGTCGTAGGCGAACGAACGTGAGCCCGCGGCCGCGAACACTGTGCGAGGGATGAGCACCGCAGCGAACGAGCGGAGCGAGTGAGCGAGGAGCGCAGTCGGCTGGGGAGGCGTGTGGCAGGGGCGGGCGGCGTGGTGCTGTGCGGTCCCTCGTTTGCATCGGGACTCGGCATCGCTGTCTCTGCCGACGAAAATCGCCGATTTCACGACTCATCGCGGCAACAATTGCAAGAAACGTATCCCTGACGATCCGCGCACCACCACCCTCCAGAACGACTAATTGTGACCTCCACGTACCCGGGCTATGAGCGACAACGCCGCCGCCGGAACCATCGAGGCCCAAGGCCCGGTCGAGATCGACGAGGAACTCGCCCGACACATCGAGAACAAACGCGAGGAGCTCTGCGAGAAGTTCGGGATCAACGACGAGTTCCCGCAAACCGTGCTCGACGAGGCCGAGGAACGAACCGGGGACACCGAGGCCGACATCGCCGACGAACTCGACCACCGCGAGGACCTGCGGGATCTCACGACCTGGACCACCGACCCCGTCGATGCCCGGGACTTCGACGACGCGCTGAGCATCGAAAAGCGGGACGACGAGTACGTGCTCTGGGTCCACATCGCCGACGTCACTCATTACGTGGACCCCGAGAGCGAGATGTGGGCCGAGGCGGTCCGGCGGGCCAACACGGTGTACCTCCCCGACCACACCATCCACATGCTGCCGGCCGAACTCGCCGAAACCGTCTGTTCGCTGGTGCCCGACGAGGATCGGCTCGCCCATACCGTCGAGATGCACCTCGACCGCGAGACGCTCTCCTACGAAACCATCGACATCTACAAGTCAGTGATCCGGAGCGACGCGCGCCTGACCTACACCGAGGCCGAGGAGCGCCTCGACGACCCCGAGAGCGACCTCCACGAGGAGAGTACTCTGGTCTTCGAACTCGCCGACCAGCTCCACGAGCAGCGGAAGGCCGACGGTTCGCTGGTGCTCAATCCCCGACGCGACCGCGCGCACACCATCATCGAGGAGTGCATGCTGAAGGCCAACAAGGCCGTGACGCACGAGCTGATGTGGAATCGGGGTGTCGAGGCGATGTATCGCGTCCACCCCCAGCCCTCACCCGAGCAGTGGGACGAGGCCCTCCAAGAGATCCAGGACCTCGATGGGGTCTCGATCCCCGGCGACGCGTGGGGCGAGGACCCCCGGATCGCCGTCAACGCGACCCTCGAAGACGCCCCCGAGCGCCAACTAGGGAAGATCCAGTTCGCGGTGATGAAGGTCATGCCCCGCGCGCGCTACATGAACGACCCCTTCGGGGGCCACCACGCGCTCAACTTCGACATCTACGGCCACTTCACCAGCCCGATCCGTCGGCTCTCGGATCTGGTGAACCACTGGATCGTCCACGAGAACGACGTCCCCGAGGACCTGCTGGGGCTCTGTGACCACGCCTCCGACCAGCAGCAGGCCGCCGAGAAGTGCGAACGCGAGTATAAGCAGTTCCTCGAAGAGGTGGGCCTCGATGCGGATGCGGTGAACAACCGGGGGATCGAGGTCGTAGAGGAGTGATCAGAGCCAGTCGCCGGGGACGTACACCGTCTGACCCACGAGTTCGTCCGTGGATGTGAACTGGCTGATCCTGCGTAACGTCCGAACGACGTCGCCCGTTGGCATGATTTCGGTCAGATGGATCACGTCAGGATGAGCCGAACCGACCTCGGCTGCTCCCGTCACGAAGTCGTCGTCGTTCGTCAGTATCGTATAACCACGCTGTGCCGCGTAGGTCCACAGAACCGGGTCATCCGTTCCGCGTTCGAGATCATCTTTCGTGACGACCCAGATGGTCTCGAACTCCGGCGTGAGTGCATCGAACAGCTCTCGTTCGATGTTCTCATCACACAGCAACCGGAGCGTCATGGACGCTGGGACGGTTCACCGCCGGACTGCACCTCTTCAGACAAGTCCTCAGGTCCCGCAATTGCGTCTTCTCGGTGTTCTCGAATCTTCTCGGCGATCTCCTCTCGGAGTTCGCGCATCTCCTCCGGATGCTCGTGATAGTACGCGAGCGCGGTGTAGACCTCGCCGAGCGTGAGGTCGAACTGTGTGGTCATCTCCTCGGGCGTCCGACCGCCCTGGATCTGGTCGACGACGTGCAACACACCGATCCGTCGCCCCTCGATTCTGGGCTTCCCGCCGAGCACTCCCGGTGTCGAGACGATCTCGGCCATGGTGGTACTCTGGCTTTCTCGGATAAAAACTTCGTGTGGGTTGCACGGTCCCGCACGCGCGTTCGCCAGCGACCCCTCACATATCCCGCATCGAGGTCGGTAGCGTCGGGAAGAACGGCATGTGTGACGTGGTGAGATAAGTCGCCTTCCGCACTGCGCCCTTCGCGTACTGGCGCGCGCTCCGGTGGATGGGGGTTCGTTTGCCCCGGATCTCGGTGTGGCCCTCCCGGATGGCGTCGACGACGTCCCCGCCGTCGATGGAACCCGCATCCAGCGACGCCTCGTCCAGATCGATGCGGATGTCGGTGTGCGCCCGCCCGAGGTTCGGGAGGAAGTGGGCGTCGCTCCCGCCGACGACGGGGTAGCGCTCGACGTCGGCGAACGTCTTCGCCCGGCGATTTCGATAGCCGGTGAAGACCATCGAGTTGTAGGCCTCGATCGCGTCGCAGTCGGTGAGGTTTCGTCGCTTGACGCCGTGCCGGCTCCGCTGGAAGGGGTGGGGCACGATGGCCACCCCACCCAGGTCGCGGACCCGCTCGACGGTGGTTTCGAGCGGCTGCCCGCGCTGTGGGCGGGTCTCTATCCCGATGGCCAGCAGGTGGCCGTGGGCGGTCGAGACCTCGACGCCGGGGATCCCCAGAAGTCCGTACTCGGGTGCGAGCTCGGCCGCGCGACGGGATTCCTCGATCGCGTCGTGGTCGGTGACCACGACCCCGTCGAGCCCGATGTCGGCGGCGTGTTCGAGGAGCAGTTCGACCGGTTCGCGGCCGTCGTAGGACCCCTCGGAGTGGACGTGGGGGTCGATGGTGACCGTGGTCCCGTCCATTGCACCCCCTTCGACACCCCGCCAGTTAATCGTTGTTCTCTACCCGGTGCGTGCTCTACCCGGTGCGTGCAGGCGAAGCGCTCTTACGGTGTCCGCCGTTTCTCCCGACCATGCTTGGTAGCTCGGTCGTCATGAAAGCCGCGAAGAAGGGGTACAAACGCTACGGGATTCCGGGCGCGGTGGTCGCCGGTGCCGGAACCCTCCTCGGGCTTCGGTTCGTCAAGCGCCGGTTCCTCTCCGGGAACAAAGGCGACGGCGACGACGGCAGCGACACGGACCTCGGCGACGTCGCCGACTCGGTGACCGACTCCAGTTCGAGCAGCAACTGAGTTCTCCGCCGTTCCGTTTCAGCCCGCCTTGAACAGCCGCTCGTACTCGTCGGGGAGCCCTGAGCGGACCTCGTTCCAGGCCTCGCCGCCGACCGCCCGTTCGAGGCTCTCGAAAACCGCCTGCACGTGGAGGCGGGCGCTGGAGACGTCGAGGCTCGCCCCCTGTTCGCGTTCGGCCTCCCGCACCCAGTCGACGAACTCGTCGGGCGAGAACCCGGCGGCCTCGTCACCCTCGCTCTCCACCGCCGTCGCGAGGTTCGCGGGTAGTTCGTCGGCGAGCGCGTCCGTCCCGCTCCCGAGCCGTTCGCCGAGCACGCCGAGGGTCGCCTCGGCCGCCGCGACCGCCTCCTCGCGCGAATCGAGGTCGGCACGCGATTCGACATCGCTGAAGAACTGCTCGTCGTCCATGTCCCCATCTCCTCCCGCGTGCTCCTTCCGCATCGTGCCTGCACCCTCAGGGCGGCGAGCCGTTTCCAGGGCCGGTCTCCCCACGCCTCGACCGTCGATCGACGACCCACCCGACGTGGCCGACCGGAACGTTATTCGGCTCCGGGTGTTATCTCGCGTCGAACGGGCCGTCACGACGGCCGACCCCCACCATGACAGTCTACGAGCAGTTCGCACGGTTTCGCGAGGCGGCCACGGAGGTACTCCACGGTCTCTACCACGGGATGATCGAACACCCCGCGTTCGAACGGATCGAGAACGAGGCGATGGACAGCGAGGACGCCTTCTTCTTCGCGTGTTTCGCCGACGCCTTCGGCATCCCGAGCCCGGTGTCGTACTACACCGCCGAACTCCTGCCCTACCTCGCCGAGGACTTCGAGGCGTGGGAACGCCGGATGTGGGACCGCGAGAGCGTGCTCGACTGGAAGGGGGACTTCCACTTCTGAGATGGCGAGGTTCACCTTCTTCGGCGGCAAGGGCGGCGTCGGCAAGACCACCGTCTCGGCCGCCTTCGGGGTCCGGTCGGCGAACGCCGGCGACGAGACCCTCCTGGTCTCGACCGACCCCGCCCACAGCACGAGCGACGTCTTCGGTCAATCGTTCGAGGACACCCCGACCCAAGTCACGGGCTACGACGGCCTCTCGGCGATGGAGATCGACCCCGACACCGAGGTCGAGGCCCACCTCCAGGGGATCCGTGAGCAGATGGCCGAACAGGTCTCCCAGGTGGTCGTCAACGAGATCGACCGCCAGATCGAGATGGCCCACAACACGCCGGGGGCCTACGAGGCGGCGCTGTTCGACCGCCTGATCCACGTGATGCGCGCCGAGAGCGAGCCGTTCGACCGGGTGGTCTTCGACACCGCCCCCACCGGCGGCACGCTCCGCTTGCTCTCGCTTCCGGAGTTCCTCGGCGACTGGGTCGACCGGCTCGTCGAGAAGCGCCAGCAGAGCCTCGACCGGTACGAGATGGCCGCCATCGGCGACAACGAACCCCGCGTCGACGCGAAAACCGACCCGATCATCGCACGCCTCCGCGAGCGAAAGGAGCGGTTCGCGTTCGCGGGCCGTACACTCCGCGAGGACGCCGTCTTCTACCTCGTCTGCAACCCCGACGAGCTCTCAGTGGCCGAGACCCGGCGGGCCGTCGAGCACCTCCAGGACCACGACCTCGCGGTCGCGGGCCTCGTCGTGAACAAGCTCACCCCCGAACCGGACCCCGAGGAGGACGGCACCGGCGCGCGCTACCTCCGCGAGCGATGTGCGCGCGAGCGCGAGCGGGTCGAGGAGGTCGAGACCACGTTCTCGGTGCCCGTCGTCGCCCGGATCGCCGCCCGCAGCGGCGAGATAACCCCCGACGTGCTCGACGAGGTCGCGGCCGAACTCGCGGTTCGCCCCCCGTCGCCCTGAGACGGCTTCGAGCCCTCGATTTCCCGGCAGGAATGGCCGCCGTCCCGCGAAATCGGGGATCGAGGGAAACCGTTATGTTCCCACTTCGATAGTAGATCATGTCCTATGGTCGCACTCATCTGGCTGGTGGTCGGTATCCTCGTCCTGTTCAGTATCGGCTACCTCGGCTACTCGCGCTACCTCGCGTCGTTCGTCGGGCTCGATGCGGACGCCGAGACGCCGGCCCACAAGTACGAGGACGGACAGGAGTACGTCCCGGCGAAGAAGCCGGTGCTCCTCGGCCACCACTACTCGAGCATCGCGGGCGGCGCGCCGATCGTGGGCCCGATCACGGCGGGGCTGCTGTGGGGGTGGCTTCCAGCCGTGCTCTGGATCGCGATCGGCAACCCGCTGATGGGGGCGGTCCACGACTTCGTCTCCCTCAGCGGCAGTCTCCGGCACGAGGGCCGCTCGATCGGCTCGATCATCGGCGAGTACATCGGTGACGAGGGCAAGAACCTCCTGCTCTGGTTCGCCTTCCTCACCATCATCCTCGTGGTCGCGGTGTTCGCGTTCGTCGTGGCGTTGGTCTTCCAGGAGTACCCGAGCGCGGCGACCGCGAGCCTGCTCTACATCACGCTCGCGCTGGTCTTCGGGGTCTACCTCTACCAGCTCGACCTCCCCTTCATCCCCGGTACCGTCGTCTTCGTGATCCTCGTCTTCGCAAGCGTCTTCGTCGGGATCGAGTACCCGATCCAGCTCTCACAGGGCCAGTGGGTTCCGATCGTGCTGGTCTACGCCTTCATCGCGAGCGTCCTCCCGGTCTGGACGCTGCTCCAGCCCCGTGACTACCTCTCGTCGTTCCTGCTGTACGCGGGGGTCGGCGGCGCGCTGATCGCCATCATCGTCGGCACGGTGTTCGGCACCGCGGACCAGGCGCTCGTGACCAACATCCCGGCCTTCACGAGCTTCGGCGGCAACAGCGCTCTCGGCGCGGCCAGCCCGCTGTTCCCGATGCTGTTCGTCACCATCGCGTGCGGGACGATCAGCGGCTTCCACTCGCTGGTCTCCTCGGGCACCACGTCGAAACAGCTCAACAAGGAGACCGACGCCCGGCTGATCGGCTACGGGGGCATGCTCGGCGAGGGTCTGCTCGCCATCGTCGCGCTCTCGGCGGTCGCCGTCGTGGGCGTCACCGCGGGCGACGCCACCGGCGGGGTCGGCCTCGCGCTCCCGAAGTTCGCCACCGGCGGCGGGATCTTCCTCTCCAGCCTCGGCATCCCGACCTCCTTCGGCGCGCCGTTCATGGCGCTCGTGATGGTGAGTTTCCTGCTCACCTCGACCGACACCGCGCTCCGCTTGGGCCGGTACATGTTCGAGGAGATCGTCGGGACACCCGACAACACCGCCGAGGAGGTCGCCTCGAACCGCTACGCCAACAGCCTCTTCCAGTGCGTCGTCGCCTACGTCCTGATCGCCTCGGGCACCTGGACGCCGCTCTGGCAGCTCTTCGGCAGCGCGAACCAGCTCCTCGCCGCGCTCGCGCTCCTGACCGCGACGGTCTGGCTCGCGAACTGGGACGAGAGCAAACAGCTCATCAGTACCGGCGTCCCGATGGCGGTGATGTCGGTCATCACCGTCTGCGCGCTGGTCTACCTCGAATACTACCAGAACCTCTATCAGGGATTGATCCTCGGCAACGCCGAGACCGCGGCGTGGTCGTTGGTCCTCCAGATCGTGATCGGGACGGCCCTCATGTTCCTGGCGCTCGCGCTCCTCAGACTCGGCATCGGCAACATCCGGAGTACGCGCGGGGGAACGGCGACCGCCACCGACGGCGGCACGGACGAGTAGCCGACGGTCGAAATCGGCTTTTCGCGGCCCGATTCACCCGAAGATCGCGTCGGCGAGCCGACCGAACGGCCCCCGCTCCCTCGCCGGGGGGTCGCCCCACGTCCGGAACGCCGCGGCGACGTCGGCCTGCTCGCTCGCGACGAGGGTCTCCGTTTCGGGCGCGACCACCACGAGGTTCACCTCGTAGTGGCCGAAGTAGCCGTACTTGAGCAGGGTCCGGTCCCGGAACCCGTCGACGAACTCGGCGACCGCGTCGGGGATATCGGGGGCGACGAGCACGAAGGTGAACTCGGTGCTGTAGTGGCGCTCGTCGGGCACGACCCACTCGTCGGCGAGCCGGTGACCGAGTTCGACAAGCGAACCGAGGGTTTCCGGCTCGACCGTCCCCGCCCGCCGAACGAGGAGGTGTTCGTCGGAGTCGTGCTGACCGTACGAGAGCGTCGGGTGGAGGAAGTACTTCTCGCGTTTGAGAACGAGCTCGCCGTAGAGCGCCCACCTCGTCCCCTCGACGGGGTAGTCGGCTTCGAGGTCGTAGGAGGTTTCGAGACGGCTCGCCACTTCGTCGAGATACGCGTCGTCCCACGTCGGCCGCGTCTCGTCGGGTTCGGTTGCCGACCGGGCCTCGTCGGCGGTCGCTTCGGAACGACCCTCAGCCATCGGCCTCGTAGGCGTGGGCGTCGTCGACCGCGGGCGCGCCGACCGCGACTACCCGAACGCTCGCGTCGGCGTCCGCGGGCACGAACGCCCGGTGGGGGCTCTCGGGTTCGGCGACGAACACCTCGCCCGTCGTGGCGGTGTACTCGCGCTCGGGCGTCTCGACGTGGAGGGTCCCGTCGAGCACCACGAACGCCTCCTCCTGCTCGTCGTGGTAGTGGTACTTCAGGGGCACCGTCTCGCCCGGTTCGGCCGTGTAGACGTTCAGCGCGACGTTCTCGAGGCCAGCCGCTTCCCCTACCGCTCGGCGGTCGGCGTCGCGGTCCGGGGTGGGGTCCAGATCCGCTGGATCGATGACGTGGTAGCTCACATCACCCGGAAGACGGCCACGAGTAAAGCCGTTGTCGCGCCGCGGGCAAAGCTATAGGTGAATCGAACACCATCGATCGGGCATGGGTAGTTCCGACGACGTCGAGTCCTGCGGCCGGTGTGCGACGAGCACCGTCGTCGACGCGACGGGTGTGAGCGCCGACCCGTACGAGGGCGGCCACATCGAGGTCGACGACCGCGAGGCGCGGGCGGTGTCGAGCCACGTCATCGCGCTCGGGCGGCTCTCGGAGTGGCTGACCGACTTCGGCCGCCGACTCACCTACGGTCGGTAGACCGCTCCCCGCACCGGGGTCGGCTCTCGACTCCCCGCTGCCCTCATCTCGGCACGAACTTCGCCCCGTAGCGGACGACCCCTTCCTGAACGTAGATCCGTCGGATCACCGCTCGAACCTCGTCACCGACCGCCACCGACTCCGGGTCGCAGTCGGTGAGCTGGGCGGGGAGCGTGGCGTGGCCGTCGGCCTCGAACCCGACGATGGCGACCCCGTAGGGGCCGCCACGGCGCTGGAGCGGGGCGAACTCCGGCGGTGCGCCGCCCTGTCCGACCACCGTCTTCGCCTCCACAGTACCCGTCCGCGGGAGGTCGACCGGCTCGAACGCCTCCCTCGATCCGCAGTCGGGACACGCTCCTTCGGGCGGGAAGACGAGGGTCGAACAGTCGGGACAGCGACCGGCGCGGAGCCGGTAGCGCTGGTCGAGGCTCCGCCGCCATGACGGTAGGCTGACCTGCGCCCCGCCGCCCGCGACCGCCTCGTCCGTGACGACGCCGCGTCTCCTGAGCGCGCTCGCGTACGATATCGACTCCCCCACCGGGAGGTCGCCGTCGTCGAGCCCCGAGACAGGTACCGATCCCTCGAAGGCGAACGCGGCTCCCGCACCGCCGCTTCCGAAGAAGCCCGCGAGGGTGTTGTCATCCGACTCGGCGTGTGCGAGCGCGCGGGCCAGCCCGATGGGGAGGGTGGCCGCACCGGCGTCCCCGACGCCGTTCACGACGGTCCCGACCTCGGTTTCGGGTGTGCCGGGGAGGCCACGGACGACCCGCCCCGGCATCCGTCCGTCTGGCTGGTGGAGCGCGGCGGCGTCGAACCCGTCCGCGTCGAGTCTCGCCACCGCGTTCGCGATGCTCTCCCTGACGACGGCCCGCTCGTCGGTCGTGATGTCGAGCGAGTCGACCGCGGTGGTTCCGCGTTCGCGAAAGCGAACGCCGGGATACTCGTCGGCGTGCCACGCCCGATCCAACACGCCGACGGCGGCGTCGTCGGCCACCAGAAAGGCCGCCGCACCCGCGCCCCAGCCCTCCGACGGGTCGCCCGCCGGGCAGTCGGCGACCACGACCAGCGCCGATCCGTCCGCGTCCAGCGCGCGGGCGAGCGCCTCCGCCCCCGCGAGGGTCGACTGAGTGTGTTCGGCGGTCTCGACCCCTCGCTTCAGGTCCAGCGCGCGCCCGAGCCGCGGGGCGCACATCCCCTCCTCGACCGGCGGCGTGGTGCTCGCGAAACAGACGAGGTCGACCGAATCACGTTCGATATCCTGACCTTCGAACAGCGCTTCGGCCGCCGCGACCCCCATCGTCAGCGCGTCCTCGTCGGCCGCCGGGACGGCGAGGCTCGCGTGCGGACTCCGACCCCACGCCCCCTCGATCTCGTCGCGTTCGAGCCGGTAGTGCGGCAGATACACCCCTGCCGCGTCGATACCGCGCATTAGGCCTCACCCCCGGTCTCGTCGACCCGTTCGAGGATCGTGACCGTCGCGCCGCCGCCGCTGCCGCCGACGTTGTGCGCGAGCCCCACTTCCGGCTCCTCGACTTGCACGTGCGCGGTCCCTCGGAGCTGCTCGAACAGTTCGACGACCTGGCCGCCGCCGGTCGCACCGATCGGGTGGCCCTTGGATTTCAGGCCACCCGAGGTGTTGACCGGCAGTCGGCCGTCGGGGTCGGTCTCGCCCGCTCGAAGCAGTCGCGGTGCGTCGCCGCGTTCGCAGAAACCGAGGTCCTCGTAGGCGAGGAGTTCGGCGATCGCGAAACAGTCGTGGACCTCGGCGACGTCTAGGTCCGCGGGCTCCACGCCGGCCTCGTCGTAGGCGCGCTCGCCGGCGGCGACGCTCGCGGGGATCGAGGTGAGGGTGTCGCGCTCGAACAGCCCGACCCGACCGCTCGCCGCGCCGAGACCCGCGACCCGCACCGACTCGAACTCCGCCGCGACCTCGGGGGCGACGACCAGCACGACGCTCGCGCCGTCGGAGATCGGACAGCAGTGGTACCGATTCAACGGCTCGGCCACCGTCGGCGCGGTCGTCGCGTCGTCCATCGAACAGGCGAAGCCGAGGTGGGCGTCGGGGTTCTCCGCGCCATTGGCGTGGTTCTTCACGGCCACCCGTGAGAGGTCCTCGCCGGTCGCGTCGTAGCTATCGAGATACGCGCTCGCCATCTGGGCGTAGACGCCCGCGAAGGTCGTGCCCGAGAGCCGCTCGTATTCGGTGTCCCCGGAGACCCCGAGCCACCACCGCGTGCCGTCGGCGCTGGTGTCGGTCATCACCTCGTAGCCGCCCGCGAGCGCGACGTCGACCCGACCGGACTCGACCGCCGTGACCGCCGACCGGAACGCGTAGCCGCCCGCGGCGCAGGCGTTCTCGACCCGGGTCGTGGGGACCGAGTGCAGTCCGACGTGCTCGGTGACGGCGGGGCCGCTGAGCCCGATCTGCCGACCGCCGACGCCGAGGGTGCCCAGGAACGCTTCGTCGATGCGCTCCGGGTCGAACGAACCCGAAACGCTGTCGAGCGCGCGGTCGAAGGCGGTCGCGAACAGCGAGCGATAGGTCTCGGTCGGAAACGACCCGTAGGGGGACTGGCCCGCACCGATGACGTAGGCGTCGCGCATATCCCACCAATGGGGGCCGCCGGTAAAACAACACGTTCGACCGATCGCTACGGACCGTCAGGAACCGAGCTGTCCGGAGGGCTGACTTATCTCCCGCTCCGTGGTCCCGTAGCCGCCCGCCGTCGCACCGACCGTCGCCCCCGCGAGCAGCCAGAACCCGGTGTTGCCGACGACCCAGCTGTACGAGGACATCCACGAGGAGTATGCGCAGAAGGCGCACATCGCGGCCAGCATCGCGGCCCACAGCAGGCGGTCGGCCCCGCCGTTCGCCACGGCGAGCCGGACCGCGACCCAGAGCACCGCCACCACGGCGAGCACGTAGAGCCCGAACCCGACGTAGCCGGTCGCGGCGAGGTTCGCGAGGACGGTGTTGTGGACCCCGATGTCCGCCTCCCCGATGTAGCGCTCCGAGCGAATGTAGAAGTTGCCCCCGCCGATCCCGAACCAGGGATACTGCCCGGCGAGCCGGATCGCCGCGGCGTACTCCTCCAGCCGGATGTCGAGTGAACTCGTGCGGAACACCTGCGCGCCGCCGTCGGCCGACGTGACGATCCACTGGACGACGCGGGCGAGCGCGAGGAACCCCACCACGAGAGCGCCGACGACCGGCAGCGCGGCGAGCGTCGAGTAGCGCCGCTTCGTCCGAACCGCGAGCGTCCCGAGGAGGTAGAGCCCGAAACACGCGCCCAACAGCAGGAGCGTCGCCCAGCCCGCGTCGGTGTCGGCGACCCGTATCGAGAGCACCGCGCCCACGATCCCGACACCGACCGCGAGCAGCGCGGGCCACGACCGCCGGGCCGCGACCGCGACCGCCAACGGGATGACCATCAACAACAGCATCGTCAGCTCGCGGCCGTGGCCGACGAACCCGCCGGCGTAGAAACCGGTGGCGACCTCGTAGGGGCCCAACGCGAACGCCCCGAGATAGCGGTCGGGTGGCTCGCCGAGGAAGGGAAAGCCGAGCATTCCGCCGTTCACGACCTGGGCGAGCGAGACGACGAGGTTCCCGGCGACCGCGACCACGAACGGCGTCACCACACACCAGACGTCCGTCCGGCGCGCCACCAGCGCCGCGACGCCGAACACGACGAGATAGCGGAGCTGTTCGACCCCGTACATCAGCCCGGCCGTCTCGGAGCCGCCGTTCGCGACGGCCCCCGCGGCGACCGTCCAGCAGACGAAGCCGGCGAGACACGCGGCCGCGAGCCACCCGGCGTTCAACCCGACCGAGGCACCGTCCTCGACCGCGTCGGCAACCAGGAACACCGCGAGCGGTATCGCGACGAGGTCGACGGCGACGAGGTCAAGGGTGGCGATCCCTGGGCCCGTCACGAGCGTCGCACCGATGTCGAACACCGCCAGAACGACGACGGCGCTCGCGAGCCCCTCGAACGCCCGACCGGTCGCCACCACGGCCACGAGATAACACAGGCCCGCACCGACGACGACGGCGGCGGTCGGGAGGTCGAACGCCGCGGCGACCGCCGGGACGCCGATGGCGAGCAGCCCCGTCAGCAGCGCCGCGGTCCGGACGAAGGGGGTGGACGCGGAGGGGCGTGCGGAGAGGGCGTTGTCGACCCCGTCGAACCGATCCCTGGTGAGTTCGATCACAGCAGTACTTCGATACGGTACGGTACGTATGATAATACTTGTGCCGATTTCTTCCACGAAACGGCGTGTGGGAAGAGCGGCGACCGGATCGGTTTTATCCGGGCGCTGTGCGGCGTTCGTATGGACCTGTCGGTCGTGGTGGCGTTCATCGTCGGCGTGCTCCAGGGGATCTTCGAGTGGCTCCCGATATCGAGCGAGGGGAACATCACCATCTACCTCCGGGTGGTCGAGAACCTCCCGGCGACGGTCGCCGTCCAGCTCTCGCTGTTCCTCCACGCCGGCACCGCGCTCTCGGCGGTTCTCTACTACCGCGGCGTGATCGTCGACGTGCTCCGGGACGTCCCCGACTGGCGACCCACCGATCCCTTCGCCCACGACACCGCGGAGCTCTCCTTCTTCGCGGTCGCGACGGTCGTCTCGGGCGTCGTCGCGATCGGCTCCTACGTCGTGCTGAGCGAACTCGTCACCGGCCTCGGTGGCGGGGTGTTCATCGCGGTCATCGGCGTGTTGCTCGTCGCGACCGGGCTCTTCCAGCGGCTCGCGCGCGACGAGGGCGGCACCCGAACCGACCCGGACCTCCTCGATGCCGTGCTCGTCGGGCTCTTCCAGGGGTTCGCGGTGCTGCCCGGCGTCTCGCGGTCGGGCGGGACCACCAGCGCGCTCCTCCTCCGTGGCCACGACGGTCCCTCGTCGTTCCGACTCTCGTTCGTGCTCTCGATCCCCGCGGCGCTCGGCGGCGCGCTCCTCGGGGTCGTCGACGATGGGCTACCCGCGCTCGCGCCCACGACCGCGCTCGTCGCGCTGGTCACCAGCGCGGTCGTCGGCTACCTCACCATCGGCGCGCTGATGCGGATCGTCGAGCGGGTCTCGTTCTGGCTGGTCTGTGTGGTGCTCGGGCTGCTCGCCATCCTCGGGAGCACCGTCTTCCTCGTCTGAGTCGAGATACCTATTTCACCGCCCGCGACGCCGTTCGAGCTATGCCCACCTATCGAGCGGTCCCCGACGACCGTGTCGACGAGTTTCGGGGGATCCTCCAGTACGCCTTCCGACCCGCCGAGACGCCCACGAGCTACGAGTCCATCGAGGAGCTTCCGGGCCCGGCGCGGCTCGGCGTCCGCCGCGGGATGTTCGACGGCGACGACCTGCTCTGTACCGGCGTCCACCACTGGTTCACGGCCACCGTTCGCGACACCGAGCACCCGCTCGCGGGGCTCTCGGGGGTCGCGACGCCGCCCGAGAACCGCCGCCGGGGGCTAGTCGCGGACCTTCTCCACGAGTCGTTGGTCGAATATCGCGAGAAGGGCTACTACCTCTCGGCGCTCTGGCCGTTCGCCTACGCCTTCTACCGACGGTACGGCTGGGCGCAGGCGGGGACCACCGCGACCGTCGAGTGCGACCCCGAGGTCCTGTCGTTCACCGCCGACGCGGACGGTGGCCGGTTCCGCGAACTCGGGCCCGACGATTTCGAGCGGCTGAATCCCGTTCTCGACGCGGCGGGCGAGGGCGTCTCGCTCTGGATCCGCCGGACCGAGGAGTGGTGGCGAAATCGGGTCTTCGAGGGCTGGGAGCAGGACCCCTACGTCTACGGCGTCGAGCGCGAGGGCGAGCTCCGGGGCTACGTCGTCTACGAGGTCGAGAACGACGACGGCCGGACGATGCGGGTCCGCGAGTGCAACGCGCTCGACCACGAGGCCTCCCTGGACCTCCTCCGATTCCTCTCCTATCACGACTCACAGGTCGAACGCGTTCGTATCCGGAGCCGACCAGACACCCTCCTGTTCGACCTCGTCGACGACCCGCGCGCCCTCGACTACGAACTCACGCCCGGCGGGATGGTCCGGATCGTGGACGTCGGAGCCGCCCTCGCGGCGCTCGACTATCCCGAGGTGGAGGGTCGTCTCGTGCTCTCCGTCGCCGACCCGGTCGCCGACTGGAACGACGACACGTTCGCGCTCGACGTGCGGGCCGGCGAGGCGACCTGCACGCGCGTGGACGAGCCGGCGGACGCGAACGTCCCCATCACGACCCTCTCACAGCTGTTCGTCGGTCATTTCTCGGTCGAGCGCGCGACGGTCGCCGGCGACCTCGCTATCGAGTCCGAATCGACAGAGGCACTCCTCGACGAACTGTTCCCACCGCGTGAGGTGTGTCTCAGCGAAGGGTTTTGAAGGAGAGCCGAAGCCGCGTTATTTGGGTCGCTGGCGGTAGATCAGGTTGCGTTGGACGGCGTTCGCGCCCTCGTAGATCACGGGCACGCGGCAGTCGCGGTAGACCCGCGCGATGCGGTTCTCGGTGAGGACGGAGCGGCCGCCGTGGAGCTGCATCCCGCGCTCGGCGCACTCGACGGCGGCCTCGGTGGAGGTCGCCTTCGCGAGCGCGGCCCAGTAGCCCGTCTGGTCCTGGTTCGCGACCTTGTCGGCGGCGCGCCAGTTGAGCGCCCGCGCGCGCTCGAACTCCATCAGCATCTCCGCGAGGTCGTGCTGGACCGCCTGAAACTCGCTGATGTCGCGCCCGAACGCCTCGCGGTCGTGGACGAACGACCACGCCTCCTCGATGGCGGCCGCCGCCATCCCGAGGCCGTGGCCGCCGACCACGACGCGGCCCTGGTTGAAGAACTCCGCGAGCATGTAGAAGCCCGCACCCTCGACGCCGACGAGGTTTTCTTCGGGAATACGGCAGTCGTCGAAGACGATGTGGCCCTGCTTCGAGGCGCGGTAGGCCATCTTCTCGGGGATGTGTTCGGCCTCGTAGCCCGGCGCGTCCGTGGGCACGATGAACATCGAGTAGTTGCCGTATCGGTCGTCGCCGTCACCGCTCTTGGCGTAGACGGTGAGCCAGTCGGCCTCGACCGCGTTGCCGACCCAGTACTTCTCGCCGTTCAACACCCACTCCTCGCCCTCTTTCTCGGCCGAGGTCGTCATTCCCGCGAGGTCCGAGCCGGTCTGGGGTTCCGAGACCGCGAGGCCCGTGATCTGGTCGCAGGCCGCGACGGGTGCGATGTACTCCTCCTTTTGCTCCTCGTTGCCGTACTCCTCGACGATCTCGGCCCCGAAGCTCGCGAGCTGGAGGGTGAGCGCGATGCCCGCGTCGGCTCGATAGAACTCCTCGGCGATGGCGAGCATCTCGTGGAGCCCGTAGCCTTTTCCTCCATACTCCTCGCCGATGTCCTGGGCCACGAGGCCAGCTTCTTGGCCCGCTTCGAGGATCTCCCAGGGGTACTCGCCGCTGGCGTAGTACTCTTCGGCGTTCGGCATGATGTGCTCCTCGGAGAACTCGTGGGCTTCTCGCTTGACCTCGCGGACGTCCTCCGGCACGATGGATTCGTCCAGTAACTCCATGGCACACGTTTCGGTCGCGGTCCCCAAATAGTTCGTGTAAACCGGGGGTCGTTTGTGAACCGTTTATTGTGTACTACTCCGGGGCGGCCTCCTCGGGGGCACGGCCCTCGACCAGGGACTCGTCCGAGAACTCCTCGCGGAGGTCCTTCTTCGAGAACTTCCCGGTCGCGGTCTTCGGGACGCTCTCGATGTAGACCACCTCGTCGGGCACCCACCACTTCGGGTAGTCGGCGGCGATGCTGTCGAGGAGTTCCTCGGTGAGTCGCTCCTCGTCGGCACCGTCCGTCGGCACCACGAACGCCACGGGCCGTTCCTGCCACTTGTCGTGGGGGACGCCGGCGACCGCGGCTTCCGAGACCTCGTCGTGGGCCATCAGCGCGTTCTCGAGTTCCACACTCGAGATCCACTCGCCGCCGGACTTGATGACGTCCTTCGCGCGGTCGACGATCTTGATGTACCCATCGGAGTCGACACTCACGACGTCGCCCGTCTTGAGCCATCCATGTTCGAAGTCCTCCTCGTTGGCCTCCGGGCGCTCGAAGTACTCCGTCGTGACCCACGGCCCGCGGACCAGGAGTTCGCCGAAGTCCTCGCCGTTCCACGGGACTTCGTTCCCATCGTCGTCGACGACTTTGAACTCCAGACCGGGCATCATCAGCCCCTGGGTGGCGCGTTTCTCGTATCGGCGGTCGGCTTCCCACGACTCCATACCGGTCTTGAGCCGCGCCGCCGACCCGATGGGGCTCATCTCGGTCATGCCCCACGCGTGGAGCACCGTGACCCCGAGGTCGTCGAAGCGCTCGATCACCGACTTCGGCGCGGCGCTCCCGCCGATGACGATCTCCTCGAGCGAGGAGAGGTCGACCTCGTGGTCGTTCATGTACTCGAGCAACCCCAACCAGACCGTCGGAACGCCCGCGGTGAGGGTCACCCCCTCCGACTCGATGAGGTGGGCGAGGTCTTCGGGCGTGGGTGACGGGCCCGGATAGACGTGCTTCGCGCCGGCGGCGGTGGTCGAGAAGGGCATCCCCCAGGCGTTGACGTGGAACATCGGCACCACCGGCATCACCACGTCCGCGTCGTCGACCGCGAGCCCCTGCGGGCTGATGGTCGACATCGCGTGCGACCAGAGCATCTGCTGGGTGTACTCGACCCCCTTCGGCCGCCCCGTGGTCCCCGAGGTGTAACACATCCCGGCCCGGCGGTCCTCCGAGAGCGTCGGCCAGTCGTACTCGTCGCTCCTGCCCTCGATGAACGACTCGTAATCCACCACCGGGTCGAGCTCCGTCTCGGGGACGTCCTCGCCCATCACGACGAACCGCGTCACGGAGTCGAACGAGTCGGGGTCGAAGGCGGCGTCCAACTTCTCGACCAGCGAGGGATCGACGAACAGGAGCTGGTCGCCCGCGTTCTCGACGATGTACTGGATGTGTTCGTCGGGCAGGAGCGGATTGATGGTGTGGAGCTGGCGGCCCGAGTCCGGCACCGCGAAGTAGGCCTCGAAGTGCCGATGATGATTCCAGCAGAACGTTCCTACCCTGGCATCGTCGGTGATACCGGCGTCGTTGAGGGCGTGCGCCAGCCGCGCGACTCGTCTTCCATACTCCGCGTAGTCGTAGCGCTCGATGCCGTCGTGGGTTCGCGAGACGATCTCGGTGTCGGGATACAA
The DNA here is from genome assembly GCF_009900715.1 of Halococcus salsus. Taxonomy (NCBI): domain Archaea; kingdom Methanobacteriati; phylum Methanobacteriota; class Halobacteria; order Halobacteriales; family Halococcaceae; genus Halococcus; species Halococcus salsus. The sequence goes on along the minus strand of NZ_JAAAJC010000002.1, from coordinate 251,414 downwards.
CCGCTCCGCGCGCCAGCGGAACGGCCGGATGGTCTGGTCGGTGCCTCCGGGCATACCCTCGTAGAGGCACTCCTTGCTAATGATTCTTCGCCACAGATCGCCGTGCGAAACGGGGTCGTCAGTCCGAGTCGGTCGCGCGCTCGGCTTCGATCTCGCGCGCGGCGGCGAGGATCCGGTCGTCGTCGATGTGTGCCAGCAGTCGGTCCTGGCCGCGTTCGGTTCGGGTCGCGACCGTCTCGTCGTCGATGTAGGTGTCGAACCGCCGGTCGATCTCGCGCTCGCGGAGCTCGACGGCGCGCTCCGCGTCGAGCCCGTGGTCGTCGGGCGTTCGCTCCGCGAACAGCTCCCGCCACCGGTCGCGGTCCGCCCACTCCCCGGTCAGTTCGGCCTCGCGTCGCCGCCAGTCGTAGTGCGCCGCGAGGTCGTCCGGATAGCCGTGTTCCCGGCGGGCGTCCGCGAGCACGGTGCGGGCGACGTGTGCGCCACGACCGGCCGCGACGACGACCTGGACGTCGGCCTCGCCACCCGGAGAGACGACGTAGAGCCCGTCGACGGGTGTGCTGCCGTCGCGGTCGGCGTAGTCGGGGTCGAAGCGCTCGTAGGTCTCACCGTCGTGGACGTACTCGTCGAAGGCCGCCTCCCCCACCACCGGCCGGAGGTAGTCCGCGCCCTGTCGGGTCGCCGCGACGACTCGCTTCGCGTGGACGGGCTCGCCCTCCTGTGGTTCGACGATGAACCCGCCGTCGGTCGCGCGTTCGACCGATTGAACCATGTCCGGAACGAGGTCGGCCCCCGAGGTCTCGACGTGGTCGTGGATGAGGTCGTAGAACGTCGCGACGTCGATGCCCGCCGGGAAGCCGAGGTAGTTCTCGAGGTACGCACAGCGCTGGAGCGACGACTGGCCGCGGTCGAAGACGGTCGTGTCGAGCCCGTAGCGCGCGGTGAACACCGCCGCCGAACAGCCCGCCGGCCCGCCGCCCACCACGACGACGTCGGATTCGGTGGGCACCGTCTCGCTCACGTCGTTCCCTCGCCGGTGATGATCCTCGCGACGCGCTCGCGGTCGAAGAGCTGCTCGTTCGCGGGGATCTCCGGGTACGGGCCTTTCTCGTAGGTCGGCCACTCGCCGAACCGCTCGGGATAGAGCTGTTTCGCGCTCATCTCGAGCTGGAAGAGATTGAGGATCGGACCCTGATACCGCGCGCCCTGGGCGTAGACTCGGTCGTTTTTGACCGCCGTGACGTCCGCCGCAACCGGGTCGTCCGCGAGCCCGCTCCGGATGCCGGGCATGTCGGTGTCGGGGTGCATCCCGCCGAGCGCGAGGATCACCTCGGGATCCGCCGCGAGCAGGGTCTCCGTATCGACCGTATCACCCGAGGAGACGTCGTCGCCGAACGTCTCGGCCGGCTTCAGCGGGCGGATGTGCGCGACCAGGAAGCCGGGGACGCCGACCTTGTAGGCGTAGATGCTTTCGAGGTCGCTGAGGCCGAGCAGCGCCACGGTCGGCCGCTCGCCCTTCGCCGGGAGCTCCGATTCGATGGTGTCGCGCAGGTCCGAGTGGATGGACGACAGCGCCCGGTACCGTTCCTGCTCCTGGAACACCGCCGCGACCTTCTCGAACATGTCCCAGAGCGAGTAGTAGCGGTACTGGTCCTGGTAGGCCTTCGGCGGGGTCGCGTGGGTGTCGCTGTACTGGTTCCCGAACCACGGCGCGACGTTTTCCTCGATCTCGGCGAGGTCGCTCTCGTTCCAGCCCTCGACCGCGAAGACGCTCGCGGGGTCGGCGAGGTGCACGTCGCTGTCGAGCTCGTAGAGCTTCTCCTTGCTCGGTTCCCACGAGGAGTAGAGTCCCGACCAGTCGAGCGACACCCCCGGCAGGCGCGGGGTGAACTGGTTCCAGAGCGCGTCGTAGTAGTCGGGCGCGTGCATCGCGTTGACGTCGTTCCCTCGCCCGAGCGCGAACGCCATCCCCGCGAGGTGGGTCAACCGCGTGAAGATGGTCTTCGGGACCGCCTCGAACGTCACCTCGCCCATCGGGGCCATCGTCACCGAGTACGCGTTCGCCGCCCCGCTCGTCGTCCCGTCGGTTTCGTTCGTCCCGCCTCCCGTCTCGGTGCCGTCACCGGACGCGCCCGAGGCAGTGTCGGCCTGCGTCCCGGTCGACCCCGACGATCCGTTCGCACCACCCGAACCGTTCGAGCCGCTTCCTCCACTACCGGTACAGCCGGCGAACAGCCCGCCGCCGATGAGCGCGCCGCCGTACTTCACGTAGTCGCGTCGCGTCGATACGCCGTCTCCCGTCTCGTCGCTCGCCATACGGTTTAGGCCAGCCTAAGATATAAAGCCGTTTTCCTTTTCGGCCGGCCGAAGTTTGGGAGTACTCCGAACCTACTTCCACTTGATCGAGCAGCCGCGCGAGGGCTGGAACTGCTGGTCGACGGGGACCCCCGTCAATACCGACTCGATCGCGCCCGCCATCTCGAAGCCGTGTTCGCCCGAGGGTTCCTCGTCGGGGCCGGTGGCGTCGTCGAGGCGGCCGTGATAGGCGAGCTCGAAGCCGCCGTCGCGCTTCGCGAACAGGAACGGGTCGGGGGTGCAGACCGCGCCGTAGGCCCGCGCGACCTCCTGGGACTCGTCGCGGAGGTAGGCGTCGTAGCGGACCGTGCCGTCCTCGACGAGTTCCTGCATCCGCTCGAAGGAGTCGTCGGGGTACTCCTCGGCGTCGTTGGCGTTGATACCGACGACCGCGACCTCCTCGTAGCTCTCGGCCAGTCCGTTGAGCGCCTCGATCTTCGCCTGGGCGTAGGGACAGTGATTGCAGGTGAAGACCACGAGGAGCGCGTCGTGGTCGTGATAATCGACGAGCGCGTGGCTCGCGCCGTCGGTCCCCGGGAGTTCGAAGCCGGGCGCGCTGTCGCCGCGTTCGAGCTCGCGTGCGGACTCTTCGAGCGTCATACGCCCTTCGAACCCCCGAAGACGCAAAGGTGTTTCCGCCCCGAGGAAGCTTTTTCTCAGTACGGCATCATTCGACCATATCGATGGACGAGATCTCGGTGTTGTGGGTTGACGACGAGCGCTCGGTCGCGGACCTCGGGGCGACCCACCTCGACCGCCTCCTCGACGGCGTCGACGTGACGACCGAGACGTCGGCTTCGGCCGCGCTCGAACGGTTCGAGCACGCGCCGGGGGCGGTCGACTGTATCGTGAGCGACTACACCATGCCGGGGATGGACGGGCTCGAATTCCTCGCGGCGGTTCGCGACTCCCACCCGGCGGTGCCGTTCATCCTCTTCACCGGCAAGGGCAGCGAGGAGGCCGCGAGCGAGGCGATCTCGGCCGGCGTCACCGACTACCTCCGGAAGGGCACCGGGAGCGAACAGTACGAACTCCTCGCCAACCGGATCGAACACGCCGTCGAGGCCGACCGCGCCACCGACCGTGCCGCCGACCTCGCCCGGATCAACGCCGTCGTGGCGGAGGTCCAGCGCGAACTCGTTCGCCAGTCGACCCGCGAGGGGATCGAGACACGGGTCTGTGAGTGCCTCGCGGGCTCCGCGTCGTACAGCCAGGCGTGGATCGCCACGGCGACCGACGACGGGTTCGCGGTTCGCGAACGCGCCGGCGACGGAGCGGCGTTCGACGACCGCCCGACCGACGACACGACGCTCGACGACACGACGCTCGACGACACGACGCTCGACGACGGTCCGATCGGTCGGGCGATGCGCACGGGCGAACCCCAGGTCTATCACGACGGCCAGGACGGGACGTTCGAGTCGTGGCGCGAGACGGTGGACTGCCACGGGTTCGACTCGGTCATCACGTTGCCGCTGTCGTACGACGAGGCGTCCTACGGTGTGCTCGGGATATACGCCGACCGACGGGCGTTCGAGGCCGACGAACGCGACGCGCTCACGGAGCTGGCCGGCACCATCGCGCAGGCGATCCACGCCGCCGAGACGCGGGGCCAGCTCGAACGCCGCGAACGCGCGCTCGCCGAGTCCGAACGGAAGTACCGGGCGCTGCTCGACACCGGGCCGGACGCGGTCCTCGTCGTCGACGCGGCCACGGGGGAGGTCGTCGAGACCAACGCCGCCGCCACGGCGCTCCTCGGTCGCGACCGCGAGTCGCTCCTCGGGGCGGACTACACCGAGCTCTATCCCGAGGACGAGGCGGAACGGTATCGGGAGCTCTTCGACGAGGAGTCGTTCGTGGACGGGAAACGGTCCGTGGGCGTCCTCGACGGGTCACCACTGGTGGTCGAGCGTGCCGACGGCGAGCACGTCCCGGTGGAGGTCGGCGCGAGCATCGTCGAGCTCGACGACCGGCGGTTGATACAGGGGGTGTTCCGGGACGTCTCCGAGCGGCGGGCGCGCGAGCGCGAACTCCACGAGGAACGGGCGGTCATCGAGAGCCTGTTCGACGCCACGCCGGACCCGATCTACGCCTTCGACGCCGACGGCCGGATGCTCAGGTGGAACGAGACCTTCGAGTCGGTCGTCGGCTACTCGACCGAGGAGATAGCGGGCATGAACTGCCTCGAGTTCATCCCGCCGGCCGACCACGCGCTGCTCCGGGAGAAGATCGAGGCGGTGGTCGAGCGCGGCGAGCGGGTCACCGTCGAGTCGGCGTTCGTGACGAAGACCGGTACGGTCATCCCCCACGAGTTCAGCGGCGCGCAGATCGTGACCGAGGAGTTCCAGGGGGCCGTCGGCACCGGGCGCGACATCACCGACCGAAAGGCCCGCGAGCGCGAGTCCGAACGGTACCGGACGGCGACCGACGCGGTCTACGTGCTCGACAGCGAGGGCCGCTTCGAGTTCGTCAACCAGGGCTTCACCGACCTCACGGGCTACGAGGCCGCGGACGTCCTCGGCGAGAGCGTCGAGCAGATCAAGGACCCCGAGACCGCGGAGATGTTCGAGGAGCTCGTCGGCGAGATGTTGTCGACGGGTGCCGAGGAGACGACCGTCGAGTTCGAGATCCGGACCGCCGACGGCGACCGGGTGGCATGTGAGGACCACCTCGCGCTCCGACTCGCCGACGGCGAGTTCCGTGGGGTCGCGGGTGCGATCCGCGACACCACCGAGCGCCGCGACCGCGCGAGGACCGTCGCCGCGCTCCACGAGGCGACCCGGGATTTCATGCGCGCCGAGGGCCGCCCCGACGTGGCTGACGCCACCGCGGCGGCCGTCGAGGACGTCCTCGGCTTCTCGCTGGCCGCGGTCCGGTTCTACGATCCGGAGACCGATACCCTCGACCCCGTCGCGCTGACGCCGAGCGGTGCCGAGCAGCACGGCGACCGGCCGAGCTACGACCGCGACGAGGGGTTCCCGTGGCGCGCGTTCGAGGCCGAACAGCCCATCGTTGCCTCGGGGAGCGCCGTGATTGACACCCGTGTCGACGTCGAGAGCGCGCTCTACGTCCCGATCGGCGACCACGGGACCCTCAGCATCGTCTCGACGGAGGGGGACTTCGGGGACGCCGACATCGAACTCGCCCGGATGCTCACCGCGAACGCCGCGACCGCGCTCGACCGGCTCGCGCGCGAGGAGCAGCTCCGGCGCTACCGCCGGATGCTCGACACCGCCGGCGACAGCATCTACGCGCTCGACACCGAGGGTCGGTTCATGGCGGCCAACGACCGCCTCCTCGACGTCGTGGGCTACACCCGCGAGGCGCTGATCGGCGAGCACATCTCGGCGATCCTCGATGGGGAGGCGATCGAGGCGGGCACCGACGTCGTCCGCCGACTCCTCAGCCACGACGCCGAGCGCGACACCGCCTCGTTCGAGTTCGAGGTTCGACTGGCCGACGGCAGCCTCCGGCCCTGCGAAGCCCAGGTCACGCTGCTCCGGACCGACGGCGAATACGAGGGCAGCGTCGGCGTCATCCGCGACGTCTCGGAGAAGAAGGAGAACGAGCGGTACCGACGCAAGCTCTACGAGACGACGTCGAGCAGCGGGCTCGACTTCGACGAGCGGATCGACCGGCTGCTCGAACTCGGCTGTGCGTATCTCGACGCCGACGTCGGATTCATGACCCACATCGAGGACGGAACGCTCCGGATCGAGGCGACGCACGGCTCGCACGAGGCCATCGAGCCGGGGGCGGAGTGTCCGCTGTCGTCGGTCTACTGCCGACGGACGGTCGAGACCGACGGTCCGTTCGCGGTCAACGACGCGGTCGCGGCGGGGTGGAAGGGCGACCCCGCACGCGAGTCGTTCGACCTCGATAGCTACATCGGCGGGAAGCTCACCGTCGACGACGAGGTCTACGGGACGTTCTGCTTCGCGGACCCGAACCCGCGCGACCCGTTTTCGAGCGCCGAGCAGGGCTTCGTCGACCTCGTCGCCCGCGGGGCGAGCCGCGAGCTCGAACGCCGAAAACACGAACACGACCTCGAAGCCCTCCACGACGCGACCCGACGGATGATGACGGCGGTCGACCGGGACGCGGTGGCCGAGACGGCCGTCGCGACGGTCGACGACGTGCTCGACATCCCGTTGAGCGCCATCTGGCGATACGACGAGACCGACGACGTCCTCCGACCGGTCGTCACGTCGGACCGAAGCATGGAGGTGATCGAAGCGCCCCCGGCCTTCGCCGGCGAGGGCAGCCTCTCGTGGGAGGCGTTCGAGACGGGCGAACCCCGCTCCTACGACCGTGTCGACGACGAACCGGGGGTCTACAACCCCGAGACGCCCATGCGGAGCGAGATGATGCTCCCCATCGACGGCTACGGCCTGATGATCGTCGGCTCGGTCGAGCCGGCGGCCTTCTCCGACCGGGAGTTCTCGCTGGCGAAGCTGCTGGTGACCAACGCCGGGGCCGCGATGGAGCGTGCCGAGCGCGAACACCTCCTCCGCGAGCGACAGCACGAGCTCGTGACCGAACGCGACCGGCTGACCGCGCTGTTCGAGAACGTCACCGACGCCGCGGTGAGCTACGAACTGGTCGACGGCGAACCGATCGCCAGACGGGTGAACGCCCGATTCGAGCGGATCTTCGGCTACCCCGGCGAGGAGGTCATCGACGAGAACATCGACGACTACATCGTCCCGGCCGAGCACGAAGCCGAGGCGGACACGTTCAACGAGGCGCTCATCGAGGGCGAGAGCCTCCAGGCGACCGTCCGTCGGCGGACCGCGGACGGGGTTCGGGACTTCCTGCTCCACATCGTCCCGCTCGAACCCGACACGCGCAACCTCGCTGGCTACTCGCTCTACACCGACATCACCGAGCAGAAGCGCCACGAGCGCGAGCTCGAACGTCAGAACGAACTCCTCGACGAGTTCGCGAGCGTGATCAGCCACGACCTCCGGAGCCCGATGAGCGTCGCGCGCGGCCGGGTCGAACTCGCCGAGGCCGAGGCCCCCTCCGACCACCACGAGGACGCGCTGTGGGCGCTCGACCGAATGGACACCCTGATCGAGGACGTCCTCACCCTCGCCCGTCAGGGGAAGGTCATCGGCGAGACCGAACCCGTCGCGTTCGAGGACGTCGCCGAGCGTGCGTGGCGGACGGCGGGCACCGAGACGGCGAGCCTCACCGTCGAGGCGCTCGACACCGTCGAGGCCGACCCCGACCGCCTCACGCGGCTGTTCGAGAACCTCTTTCGCAACGCGCTCGACCACGCCGGCGAGGAGGCGTCGGTGGTCGTCGGGGCACTCGAAAACGGCTTCTACGTCGCCGACGACGGCCCGGGGATCCCCGAGGGCGAACACGAGAAGATCTTCGAACACGGCTACTCGACGACCGAATCGGGGACCGGGCTGGGCCTGATGATCGTCCGGAACATCGCCGAGGCCCACGGCTGGGACGTCCGTGCGGTCGACGGGACCGACGGTGCTCGCTTCGAGGTCACGACGTAGTCGGACGACGTCACGTACGAGGCCGAGAGGCGATATTTTTTGTAGTTCCCGCTGTAGAGATATGTATTGTGGCGATGCAGCGATCCGCGGCGGCGGATGCCGACCCGATCCGGGTGTTGTTCGTGGACGACGAGCCGGCGATCGTCTCGCTCGCCGCGACGGTGCTCGGGGGGATCGACGGGTTCGTCGTCGAGACCGAAACCAGCGCCGCGGCGGCGCTCGACCACCTCGACGATGCCTCGGTCGACTGTATCGTCAGCGACTACCGGATGCCTGGAACCGACGGGCTAGAGCTCCTCGCGACGGTTCGCGACTCCCACCCGAAGCTCCCGTTCATCCTCTCGACCGGCAAGGGCAGCGAGGAGGCCGCGAGCGAGGCGATCTCGATGGGCGTCACCGACTACCTCCGGAAGGGTGGCGGGGTGGACCAGTACGAACTCCTCGCCAACCGGGTCGAGAACGCGGTGGGCCAGCGTCGCGCCGAGAAGGCGCTGGCCGAACGCGAGCGCCGGCTCGAACGCCAGCGCGACGAACTCGCCCGGCTCGACCGGATCAACGTCGTGATCCAGGGGATCATCCGCGGGCTGGTCGGGGCCGCGACCCGCGAGGAGATCGAACGCACGGTCTGTGAGCGGATCGCGGCCTCCGACCTCTACGGGGTCGCGTGGATCGCCGAACGCGACGAGACGGGCGGCCTCGCTGTCGAGACCGGTGCGGGGGTCGAGGACATCGCGGCGGTCGCCACCGACGGCGGGCTGGCGGACCCGGGCGTTCGCGCGCTCGAAACCGGGACGGTCCAAGTCGTCGAGGAGCCGTCCCCCTCGATGGCCGACGCACACGGCAGCTCCGGACCGATGGCGATGGTCCCCCTCTCCTATCGGGAGGTCGTCTACGGCGTGCTCGGGCTCTCGGCGACCCACCCGGACGCCTTCGCCGAGCGCGAGCGCGCGGGGCTCACGGTGCTCGGCGAGGTCGCGGGCTTCGCGATCAGCGCCGCCCAGAACATGAAGCTCCTGCTCTCCGATACGGCGGTCGCGGTCACCCTCCGCCTGACGGACGACACCGCGTTCCCCGTCGCGGTCACCGACCGGCTCGACTGTCGCTACAGCCTCGACGGCATGGTTCCGGCGGCCGACGACACCGTCCTCCAGTACGTCACGATCGAGGGAACGCCGCCGGAATCCGTGCTCGACCTCGCCGAGACGTTCCCCGGGATCGTGGAGGCACGTCTCGTCTCCGGTGGCGAGGAGGACGGGCTGTTCGAGTTCGCCACCACCGAGGGGCCGGCCGATATCGCGATCGACATGGGCGGGACGGTCCGACGGCTCACGGCCGAGGACGGCGAGGCGCGGTTGGTCTGTGAGGTCGCCGCCGACACGGACGTCCGACGGGTGGTCGACGCCTTCGAGGCGGCCTACCCCGGAACGGCGTTCCTCTCGAAGCGCGCGGTCGAGCTCCCCGTCGGGACCGAGGCGGGCTTCCGGCAGGCGGTCGACGACCGACTCACCGAGAAACAGCGCGCGGCCGTGCGGGCGGCGTTCTTCGCGGGCTACTACGACTGGCCGCGCGGCTCGACCGCCGAGGAGCTCGCGGCCTCGATGGGGATCTCCTCGCCGACGCTCCACAGCCACCTCCGGAAGGCCCAACGAAAGCTCCTGACCGCGTTCCTCGACGAGGAGGGGTAGCTCCGGACGACGTCCGGACCGGCCCGCCGCGAAAACCGGTCGGGAGCAACCTTTTTGCGACAGTGGCCGTACCTCGCGACATGAACACCCGCGCGGAACTGGTGTCGTTGCTCCGCGAGAACGCCCGATACACGACCGCCGACCTCGCCCGGATGACGGGGGCCGAGGAGAGCGAGGTCGAATCGACCATCGAGGCGCTCGAAGCCGACGGGGTCATCCGCGGGTACAGCGCCGTCGTCGACTGGCGGAACACCGACGACGAACCCGTCCGTGCGCTGGTCGAGTGTAACGTCACCCTCGACCGCGAGACGGGCTACGACGACATCGCGAAGCGGCTCGTGGGCTTTCCCGAGGTGGAATCCCTCCGGCTCGTGAGCGGCGAGTACGACTTCTCGATGACCGTCGAGGCCGACTCGATGGGTGAGGTTTCGAGATTCGTCTCGGAGAAGGTCGCGCCAGTCCCTGAAATAACCCAGACCGTGACCCACTACCTGATGGAGTCCTACAAGGAACACGGCATCGAGTTCGACGGCGACCGGGACGACGACCGGTTGTCGGTCTCGCCATGAACACGGTCGCGCGTTCCGCGCTCCCTGCTCACGTCTGCTCGCGGCGGCGTAGCCGCCGCTCACATGGTCCGCGGAACCGACGGTTCCGCGCTACTCGCCACCGGGGGTGGCTCGCGTGAAGATAGCCGAACGAGTCGAGCAGGTCCCGCCCTCGGGCATCCGGCGCTTCTTCGAACTCGCCGAGGAGATGGACGACGTGATCTCGCTCGGGGTGGGCGAACCCGACTTCACCGCACCGTGGAGCGCCCGCGAGGCCGCCATCGACTCGCTCGAACGGGGGAAGACCTCCTACACCGCGAACCGGGGGATGCGAGAACTCAGGGAGGCCATCGCGGGTCGGGTGGTGAGCCAGTACGACCTCGACTACGACCCCGACGAGGAGATCCTGGTGACGGCGGGGGCTTCGGAGGCCATCGACGCGGCGTTCCGCGCGTTCTGCGACCCGGGGGACACGGTCGCAGTGGCCCAGCCGTCGTACGTGTCGTACGTGCCTGGCGTGATCTTCGCGGGCGGGGAGCCCCTGCCGGTACCGACGCGCGAAGCCGACGAGTTCCGGCTCACGGCGGAGGTGCTCCGGGAGGCTGGGGCCGAAGAAGCTGAGGCGCTGGTCTACTGCTATCCCAACAATCCCACGGGGGCGACGATGCGCGAGGAGCACCTCGAACCGGTGGCCGAGTTCGCCCGCGAACACGATTTGACCGTGCTCGCCGACGAGATCTACGCCGACCTGACCTACGACGGCGACCACACCTCGATCGCCACCCTGCCGGGGATGCGCGAACGAACGGTGGTGTTCAACGGCTTCTCGAAAGCCTACGCGATGACGGGGCTCCGGCTCGGCTACGCGCTCGCCCCCCCGGAGGCGATCCGCGCGATGAACCGGATCCACCAGTACGGGATGCTCTCGGCACCCACCACCGCACAGCACGCCGCGCTCGACGCGCTCGAACACTGCGACGACGACGTCCAGGAGATGCGCGCCCAGTACGACCGCCGGCGGCGGTTCGTGCTCTCGCGATTCGCGGAGATGGGCATCGACTGTTTCGAGGCCACCGGCGCGTTCTACGTCTTCCCCGAGAGCCCGTGGGCGGACGCCGAAGCGTTCGCCGAGGCGGTCCTCGAGGAGTGCGGCGTGGCGATGGTCCCCGGCGACGTCTTCGGCGCGGGCGGCGAGGGCCATCTCCGGGTTTCGTACGCGACGGGACTGAACGAGCTGCGCGAGGCGATGGACCGGATCGAAGCGTTTCTGGAGTGAGTCCTGTGTTCTCTTTTCGCTCCTAGTCCGTAATCGGGGAGCGGAAGATGGGGCGTTCGCCTCGAAACAACTATTATTGTTCCAACACGAATATGAGGACATGAGCTCTCTTCCCTCTCGCCAGTCGTATGGAAACCTGCTAGCGATCATCGGGTCTGGAATTGTGGTCCTTCTCAATTGGGTCCTCGGACTGGGATCTCCGTCGGCCGTCGTCCTCCCGGCGCTGGTCTTCGGGGGCGCAAGCGTTCTCTCGTGGCTGGAAGGGTTTCAGCGCGCGAGCGTCGGCTATCTCTTCGTCGTGCTGGGGTTTGGTGTTCTCCTTTTCGGAATACAGGACAACACAGTCGCGTTCGTCGCGTTCTTCGGCTGTGTCCTCGCTGGCGGTGGGCTGATTCTCTACGAGGGTATCGTTCACGCCGACAGGCAAAACGCTAAACGAAATGGCTCCACGGGCTAACGACGAGTTCCGAACAGCCCTCGAAGCATCACGGCTTTACCGTCCGATCCCATGCAACCCACATGGTCGACGGAACGCGTATCGCGGACGTTTCGGACGTTCCCGAGGGCGGGTCGTACCTCTTCACCGCCGAGGACGCCTTCACGAACGAACAGGAGGTCATCCTGGTCCACTGCGACGAGGAGCCCGGCATCGAGGCGTGGATCAACACCTGTACCCACGAGACCCAGCGGTTCGACCGGGGTTCGGGCGCGCCGATCCGCGACGGGCAGATCATCTGCCCGAAACACGGCTCGCTGTTCGACACCTGCTCGGGGGAGTGCGACAACGGCGAAGCGGCGGGGACGACGCTGCCCGGTGTCGAGGTCGCCGTCACCGACGGCGAGGTAGTGCTGACCGACGACAACTACGACTACCTCCGGGACGGCGGCACCGGCGACGACGGGCCGTCTTCGAGTTCCCACCTCTCGTTTTAGGTGTCGTCCCGTGGATTGACGACCTCGTAGAAGCCCACCACCAGCGAGGGCACCACGACCATGAAGAGGTGCTCCTCGATGGGGATCCCCAGAAATTCCCTGCCGGTGCGGAGGTTGATCTGGAAGACTCCCACGTCGAGGGTGTAGCGGTCCCAGACGTACGCCAGCGGGTAGAGCGCGACGACGGTCTTGGCGGCACGACCGAGCGCGCCGGTCGCCGAGAGGAGGGCGTAGGCGAACGCGCCGAAGACGACCTCCGTCACGAGATACGTGTACCGACCGAACACGTCGATGTCGGGCACCAGTCGGGGAACTACTCACGGTGTGAACAAGGCTCTGGCGGTCACACGGGGCACAGTCTTGATTAGCCCCGGCGTCCAACCCTACGGGGTGAGCACGATGGATATCGCCGATATCGCAACCACGGACTACACCGCGGTGAGCGCCGACGAACGCCTCGGAAAGGTGCGGACGGCCTTCGACGAGGAGAGCCCGCGGGGACTGATCGTCACCGACGACGGTGCGTACGCCGGCGTGATAACCCAGCGTTCGTTGATGCAGTCCCACGTCGAGGACTCGACGAAGGTCAGCGCGGTGATGAACTCGGCACCACGGATCGAGCGCACCGCCGACGTTCGCGAGGTCGCCCGGATGCTGGTCGAGGGCAACACCAAGGTCGCGCCGGTCGTCGAGGGCGAGGAGCTCTGGGGGATCGTCACCGCCGACGGGATCCTCGACGCCGTCCTCGAGAACCTCGACGCACTCACCGTCTCCCAGATCAAGACCGACGACGTGGTCACGATCGCCGAGGACGCCCGCGTCGGCCAGGCGATCAACCGCCTCCGCGAGCACGGCATCTCACGCCTCCCGGTCGTCAACGACGCGGGCTACCTCACGGGCGTGCTCACCACCCACGACCTCGTGGAGTTCGTCGTCCGGAACATGAACCAGCCGACCGAGGGCGAGCGCTCGGGCGACTCACAGCGGATGCTCGACATCCCGGTCTACGACCTGATGAATTCACCTGTGGAGACCGTCTCCGGTGCGGACACGGTTCGCGATGCGGTCGCGAAGATGCTCGACAACGACTACAACGGCGTCATCGTCACGCCCGGCGACGACGACCGCCACGTCGCGGGCGTCCTCACCAAGACCGACGTACTCCGGGCGCTCACCTTCACCGAGGAGGACCACATCGACGTCCAGATCACCAACATCTCGCTGCTCGACACCATCACCCGCGACGGCGTCCGCGAGTCGGTGACGCAGGTCGCCGACAAGTTCGGTGAGATGCAGGTCCAACACGCCCACGTCCGCTTCCACGAACACAAGGAGAAACTCCGCGGGATGCCGCTGGTCCGGTGTGGCATCCGGCTCCGAACCGACAAGGGCCAGGTCGCGGGCACGGGCGAGGGCTACGGTGCGGAGAGCGCCTTCCGGGTGGCGCTCGACAAGCTCGAACGCAACGTGCTCGAACGCAAGGGTATCCGGGCGGACGAACAGCGCCGGGGCCAGATCCTCAGAAAGCTCAACGAGATCTGAGCCGCGGTTCGGTTTTCGAACGTTACGTGTGGTGGGTCACGGCGCGACCGCGCCGATGTAGATCACGGCGACGAGGAAGAGCCAGACGACGTCCACGAAGTGCCAGTACATCGAGACCGTGCTCACCGAGGTGTGGCGCTCGGCGGAGTACTGGCCCATGAGCGCACGCGCGAGCACGATGAGGATGAGGACCGCCCCCATCGAGACGTGGAGCCCGTGGAGGCCCGTGAGTCCGAAGAAGGCGCTGGCGAAGATGCCGGAGGTCAGCGTGAAGCCCTCGTGGACGATGAAGAGGTTGTACTCGTAGATCTGGCCGCCGATGAAGACCAGCCCGAGCAGGAGGGTGACCCCGAGCAACGCGGTGAACCGTCGGTGGTTGTCCTTTCTGAGTTCGACCTCGGCGAAGTGGAAGGTGAAACTGCTGACGACAAGCAGGACGGTGTTGGCGGCGACGAGCGGGCTCAGGAGTTCGGCGGGGATCTCAGCACCCGACCAGCTCCCGGTCCGGATGAAGAAGTAGTAGACGAAGCCCGCACCGAAGGTGAAGATCTCGGTACAGAGGAACAACAACATCCCGAACCGAAGCATGTTCCCCGAGTGCTCGTCGGCGGCGCGCTCCCAGTAGTTCGCGACGAAGGCGTGGTAGAGCCAGCCGAAGATCCCAGCCAGCGTGACGACGATCGAGACCCCGAATACGGCGGGGCCCGCGATCGCGGGCACGATGGAAGCCCCGTTGTGGCCCATGAAGAACAGGGCCGCGCCGATGTAGATCCCCGCCGCGCCGACCGACGCGATGTAGGGCCACCAGCTGGCTTCGCCGAACCCGCGCGGGAAGTCCGTCACCGCCGGGAGGTGATGTCCGCCGCCGTCGTCGCTCGTATCGTCCGCTGTTCCCATGGCGGCGGTTGCACACCGACCAGTAAAAGTCCTCCTACACCGTTCGGGGTCGCCGCTTCCGCGACGACCGCCCCCGACCGACGGCGACGACCGCTTCCGATGGGTTTGTTACGCTCGCGACCCTCCTCCCGCTATGGACGAGCAGCCTGGTCTCAGCGACCAGTACCGGATGTCGAGCCCGTGGCCGATCATCGTGGTGCTCGGGCTGGTGTTCTCGGAGCTGGGGCTGTTGTTCAACGTCTTCCCGGTCGCGGTCGGCGGCCTCCTCCTGTTCGTCGGGAGCGTCGCGGGGATCCTCCTCGAATCCGGCTACGCCAAGCGACCGTGGAACGTTCTGCTCGGGTTCGGGGTCGTGCTCGTGGTGCTCGGCGGCGCGCTCACCGCGACCCAGCTCGATGCGGTCTCGGTCGACGCGCTCGTCGCGGTCCTGACCCAGCCGAACGGGATCGTGGGCCGCGGCGCGGAGATGCTGATCGCGGGGGTCGTGGTCGCGGTCGCGGGCGCGAGCGGCCGATTCGTGGAAGCCGGCTCGGCCTGACGACCTCCCCCTCGACTGCCGACGAACCGACAGCCTATTGATTCGCGCGCCGCGAGGGTGGGGCAATGGCAGAGCGCACCTTCGACCGTGAAACCCTCCTCGACCTCACGGTCAACATCATTCCGCTCGGGATCATCCTGTTCTTCGTGGTGGTGTTCCTCGCGGTCCAGCCGTGGGGGCCGAACCTCTACATGGAGACCGTCAGCATGGGACTGTTGGTGATCCCGTTCGTCGCGTTGGCGGCGCTCACCTACTTCTCGGGTCGCATCATCTCGCGCGACGAGGGCACGACGGGCGAGGCCGACAGCGAGGTCGACCTCTCGTCGACCGACGCTACGCTCTCCGAACAGGAACCCGAAGAGGAGGCGGGCGAGGACTACGAGATGGTCGAGGACACCCTCGACGCCGAGCCCGACGAGGACGACACGAACTGAGTCACTCCGCGGCCGCGGTTTTCGACGGTTCGACAGCACCGCGGCCGAACACGGACCCGGGGGAAGAGTGTGGCCGAGATCTAAGGGTTCTTTACCCCGTGGTTCGTCCCACGATCCATGGCAGACGCGCAGCTAGTACTGACGGTGTTAATGGGGCTGTTACTCGTGGGGGTGGCGGCGTGGCTCTCCCGGCTCGAGGACTGGCGCTCGTACACCCCGGTTGGTGGCGGCGGCGCGGTTGGTCGGGAGTCCGGCTACTCCAACGAGAAACCCAGCGGGTTGATCCGGTGGCTGACGACCGTCGACCACAAGGACATCGGTATCCTCTACGGTGTCTTCGCGGTCATCACGTTCGTGGTCGCCGGGCTGATGGTGACGCTGATGCGGACCGAACTCCTCACGCCGAGCGAGGCGATCATCGGGCCGCAGTTCTACAACTCGATGCTCACCAGCCACGGCATCACGATGCTGTTCCTGTTCGGGACGCCGATCATCTTCGCGTTCGGGAACTACTTCATCCCGCTCCTGATCGGCGCGGACGACATGGCGTTCCCGCGGGTCAACTCCATCGCCTTCTGGATGCTCCCGCCCGCGACCCTCCTGATCTGGGGTGGGTTCATCGTGGTGCCCTTCACCGACATCCAGCCCGCCCAGACCGCCTGGACGATGTACACCCCGCTCTCGGCGGGCGTCGGGAGCGGCACCCAGTCCGGCACCGCCGGGCTCGGGGTCGACTACATGCTGCTCGGCCTCCACCTCTCGGGGATCTCCACCACGATGGGCGCGATCAACTTCATCGCCACCGTCTTCACCGAACGCGGTGAGGACGTGAGCTGGGCGAACCTCGACATCTTCAGCTGGACCGTCCTGACCCAAGCCGGCCTGATCCTCTTCGCGTTCCCCGTGCTCGGGAGCGCGCTCGTCATGCTCCTGCTCGACCGGAACTTCGGGACGACCTTCTTCGTCGGCGGCGGCGCGATCCTCTGGCAACACCTCTTCTGGTTCTTCGGCCACCCCGAGGTCTACATCCTCGCGCTCCCGCCGATGGGGCTGTTGAGCCTCATCATCCCGAAATTTAGTGGGAGAAAACTCTTCGGCTACAAGTTCGTCGTCTACTCGACGCTCGCGATCGGCGTGCTCTCGTTCGGCGTGTGGGCCCACCACATGTTCACGACGGGTATCGACCCCCGGCTCCGCGCGAGCTTCATGGCGGTCTCGCTCGCCATCGCGATCCCGAGCGCCGTCAAGGTCTTCAACTGGATCACCACGATGTGGGGCGGTGACATCCGACTCACCGCGCCGATGCTGTTCAGTATCGGGGCGGTCTCGAACTTCATCATCGGCGGCGTGACGGGCGTCTTCCTCGCGGCGGTGCCCGTCGACCTCACGCTCCACGCCACCTACTACGTGGTCGGTCACTTCCACTACATCGTGATGGGGCTGATCGGCTTCGCGGCCTTCGCGGGGCTCTACTACTGGTTCCCGCTCTACACCGGGAAGATGTACCAGAAGACGCTCGCGCGCTGGCACTTCTGGCTCTCGATGGTCGGCACCAACCTCACGTTCTTCTCGATGCTCTTCCTCGGCTACCTCGGGATGCCCCGGCGCTACGCAACGTACAGCCTCTCGATCGGCCCGCAGGGTATGATGCAGATCTTCCACCAGGTCGCCACGCTCGGGGCGTTCCTGATCCTCGTCGGCCAGGCGATCTGGCTCTGGAACTTCGTCCAGTCGTGGTTCGAGGCACCTACCATCGAGGACACCGACCCGTGGAACCTGAAGGAGACCAACCAGTTCACCCACGAGTGGCGCTGGAACGAGCGCCGTATCGAGACCGCGCTCACCGACGGCGGCGAGGAGGAAGCGGCTCGAACCGACGGCGGCGAAGCCATGGACGTCGAGGACGACACGACGACCGACGCGGAAGAATAGGCGTTTTTTGGCGGTCTTCGACCGGCGGTCCTCAGCTGATGACCAGCGCGAACGTCAGCACGACCATCGACACCGAGATCCCGACGAGGATAGCTAGCAGGTACTCCTTTTCGGCCATAGCGCCGTTCGGGGACGCGCGGACAAAAGGCTAATCCTCCAGCGCCCGGTAGACGATGTATGTCCGAGAACCCGACGGCCGGGCGCATCGCCGGCTACGACGGTCGAAGCGTGGTGCTGTTCGTCTACGTCGTCGTCGTCGCCATCGCGGGCTGTTGGGGCTATCTCCTCGGGGCCCTCGGGATCCAGGACCTCCAGTCGGTCTCGTTGTTCTTCCTCTTCGAGATCCAGCCGACGCCGGTCGGGCTCGCGGTCTACGGCATGCTCACCCTGGGTGTCGGGCTCGGGGTCGTGCTGTTGGCCGTCGGCTACGTCTCCCGACACTACACGGCGTAATCGGTAAGGCCGAGCACGTCCATTCGCCCCCATGTACACCGTCGTCATGGGGGCGGGCGACCACGACCGCGCGCTCACGACCGCCCGCGCCATCCTCGACCTGCCCGCCGCACCCGACGACCTCCACGTGGTCGTGGTCCACGCCACCGACACGCCGGGGACGGTCGACGACGCGGTCGAACGGGTCACCGACCTCTTCGGCGAGAACGGGGTCGAAACCACGGTCGAGGCGGTCGAGTCCGCCCCGCCGACCGCCCTCGTCACGGCGGCAGCCGAGTACGACGCCGACCTGCTGTGCGTCGGCGGTCGTCGCCACTCGCCCGCCGGGAAGATCCAGCTCCGGGACGGCGCACAGTCGGTAATCTTGAACACCGACCGGCCGGTGCTGGTCGCGGGCGAACCGAACGAGTGAACCTCCCGATATCGTTCTGACGACCCTCACTACGTGCACCCCGACCGTCTTTCCGCCTCCCGACGAACTATAATGGTCGATAAAAATAAATAACCGAGCCACGTCACGTCACCCATGTATCAGGGGATACTGGTGCCGACGGACGGCAGCGAACTCATGGACGAGGTCATCGAGCGGGCGGTCGACCTCGCCGGAAAGTACGACGCGAGCGTTCACGCGCTCTACGTCGCCAACATGGGGACGATCGGGACCCTCGACGTCGACGACCGCGAACGGATCCAGCGCCGCCTCGAAGCCCGCGGCGAGCGCGCCGTCGAGGCGGTCAGCGACGCGGCCGAGCGGGCGGGGCTCGAGACGACCACGGCCACCCGACGGGGAACGCCTCACCAACGGATCACCGAGTACGTCGAGGACCACGACGACGTGGACCTCGTCGTGATGGGGACCCACGGTCGGACGGGACTCAGCCACGTCCTGTTGGGCAGCGTCGCGGAGAACGTGTTGCGACACACCACGGTGCCGGTGTTGCTCGTTCGCGTGACCGAGTGAATCGCGGCCGAACCGTTTTCCGGCGTCGGTGTTCGAGCGAGCGTCAGCGACCCAGATCGAGGACGTCGAAGTCGGACGTGTCCGCTCCCTCCTCCTCGTCGGTCTCGTCCTCGGTGATGAACGTCGAGCCGAGCCAGGCCGCGAGCGCGAACATGGCGTAGTAGGCCCGGTCGCCCTGGGGCCCCTCGATGAACAGCTGTAGCGCGATGCCGATCCCGAGGGCGGGGATCGCGATCAGGGCGGTCCGGACGATCCGTGGCAGGCCGGTCCCGCGCGGGAGCGGCGAGGCGAAGCTGAACGCGACCCCGAGGACCACGCCGAGACAGACGACCACGAGGATCGCGACGAGGTCGACCGGCGTCGGGAACGGGTAGCCGAAGAGGTAGTAGCCCGCGAGATAGAACACGGACAGTCCCGCCCAGAGACCGATGGCTCGGCGGAACGCGAGCAGCGCGAGTTCGGTGTTGTCGGGCCGGTTCATTCGAAAACGAAACGAGTCACGACGTTAGTTCGTTTCGTCCCGATTCGGGGAATCCGTTCGTGCGTCGCGGGCGGCCGTCGCGAGGTCGGCACCGCCGTCGGTCCGGACCTCGCCACCATCCGCCTGGACCTCGCCGCCGTCGGCGGCCGTCTCGCTGCCGGTCCGCGAGCCCTGGGGCAGCCGGATGTCCTCGACGAGGTTCTGGATCTCCTCGGGTGGCGGCGGCGTGACCCGCGAGACCGCGAACGCCACCACGAAGTTGAGGATGGTCCCGACCAGCCCGATACCCTGGGCTTCGAGCCCGAGGAAGGTCGGGAGGATCGGATCCGCCGTCCCGAAGATCGAATCGGAGGTCATCAACACGACCATGACGAGCGTGAAGACCAACCCGACGAGGATGCCGGTGATGGCCCCTTCGCGGTTCATCCGTGGGTCGAAGATCCCGAGCAGGATCACCGGGAACAGGCTGGCGGCCGCGAGCCCGAAGGCGATCGCGACCACTTCACCGACGAAGCCCGGCGGGTTGATGCCGAGGTACGCCGCGACCGCCGCGGCGATGATGACGACGACCCGCGCGATGAGCAGGCGCTGGCGCTCGGAGGCGTCCGGGTTGAATATCTTGTAGTAGATGTCGTGCGAGACGGCGCTCGACATCGCGATCAGTAGTCCGTCCGCCGTCGAGAGCGCCGCCGCCAGCCCGCCCGCCGCCACGAGGCCGATCACGATCGGTGCGAGCCCCGCGACCTCGGGCGTCGAGAGCACGATGATGTCGGCGTCGACGATGACCTCGCTGCCCGTCGCCCCGAGGCCGCCCGCCATCTGGATGACGCCGTCGTTGTTGAGGTCCTGTATCGTGAGCAGGCCGGTCTCGGACCACCGACTGACCCACGGGATGGCTTGAGCCTCCTGAACGGGCGTGTTGTGTAGCGTGCTGATGAGGTTGAACTTCGCGAAGACCGCGAGCACGGGCGCACACACGTAAAGGATCGAGATGAATAGCAGTGCGAAGCCCGCCGACCGGCGCGCGTCCGAGGCGCTCGGCACGGTGTAAAAGCGCATGATGACGTGGGGCAGCCCCGCGGTCCCGAGCATCAGCGTCATCGCGATGGCGAAGACTTGGAGCTGTGAGTACTCCTGGAAGGGTAAGAAGTACTCCCCGGCACCGATCTCGGCCTGCAACTGGCCGAGTCGTGAGGCAATGTCGCTCGTGACGAGTGCGCCTTGTGGGAAGGGGTTGTTCGTGAGGTTGAGCGAGATCGCGACCGTGACGAGCACGAACGCGAAGATCAGGATGAAGTACTGGGCCGCCTGGGTCCAGGTGATCGCCTTCATCCCGCCGAGCACGCCGATCAGTGCGACGAGCCCGAGCGCGACGATGATCCCGAGGTTGATGTCGACACCCAGGAATCGACTGAGCACGATGCCGACGCCGCGCATCTGCCCGGCGATGTAGGTCAGCGAGACGAACAGCGTCGCGAGCGCGGCGACGCCGCGCGCGGTGTTCGAGTAGTAGCGGTCCCCGATGAAGTCGGGGATGGTGTACTCGCCGTACTTGCGGAGGTACGGCGCGATGAGCAGGGCGAGCACCACGTAGCCGCCGGTCCAGCCCATCAGGTAGACGGTGCCGTCGTACCCCAAGAACGAGACGAGGCCCGCGAGCGAGATGAACGATGCGGCGGACATCCAGTCGGCGGCGACCGCCGTGCCGTTCGCCCACGCCGGGATCGTCCGACCCGCGACGTAGAAGTCGTCGGTGTCGCCGACGTGCATCACGATGGCGATGCCGAAGTAGAGAACGATCGAGAGGGCGATCAGGATCAGGCTCCACGTGTCGATCCCGAGCCCGAGCTGGGCCGGGACCAGTGCGGTCGAGAGTCCGGTCATTCAGTCTTGCACCCCGAACTCGCGGTCGAGTTTGTTCATCCGCCAGACGTAGATCCAGATCAGCGCCACGAAGACGATGATCGACCCCTGCTGGGCGAACCAGAACGGCAGCGGGACCGCCCCGATGTTGACCGTCGAGAGCGGTTCCGCGAGGATGATCGCCACGAGGAACGAGACGACGAACCAGACGACGAACAGCCCGGCGATCAGCTTGACGTTCCGCCGCCAGTACTCCTTGGCGTTGGCCTCGCTGATGCCCGTCCCACTCCGAGTTTCGCCGTCCGACTTCGTTCCCGTCTCGGATTCACCCATGCCCACCGACCTCCGGCGGCGACGGGTGGACGGTTCGGAACGGTGAACGACGCGACGCCACGTCACACGGACAGGTTGTTACATCTGCCATGAGTGTGCCAGTGACGGGAGTGTTAATAAAGATTGTGTAGGTTTCCGGTATGCTACGGATGAGTTACGCCGCTAATCGAGGGCGCTTATGCCCCGCACAGTCAACGGGCGCGCGGGGTGAGGCGCGTGGCCGTGGCGGTCAGTCGGCGGTGTCGGCGGTGGTGGTCGAGCTACTCCCCATCGGCGCGTCGCCGAGCGGGGCGACCGTGTGGCCGAACGACCAGTTCGCCACCTCGGCGAAGCTGACGTACATCGCGAGCGCGCCCGAGAGGATGCCGACGTAGCCGCCGAGCATCAGGAGGAGGTCGATGCCCAGCAGGTCGCCGAACCCGAGGAGCGCGAACGTGACCCACAGCGTGAGGAACACGCTCCAGAGCCCCCAGTTGAGCGCGAACGTGCTGATCCACATGTAGAACGTGAACACGCCCCAGAGGAGCAGCGCCGCCCCGAGGGTCTGGGTGTGGATCGAGAGCCAGCCGTTGCCGTCGAAGAGCAGGAGCAGGCCGAACCACCACCAGAACGCCCCGTAGCTGAAGAAGGCGGTCTGGCCGAAGGTGTTCCCAGTACGGAATTCGAGGACGCCCGCGACGAGCTGTCCGGTTCCGCCGAACGCGAGCGCCAACGGCAACACGACCGCCTCGCCGGCGCTCGGCAGGAGGCCGGCGTTGACGAGGCTCAACAGCACGGTGGTGAGCCCGAAACTCACGAGACCGAGCGGTGCGGGATCGCCGATGTCGGTGTCGAGTGGCATGTTGGGGGCTCCTCAGTTCGCGTGGATCTGGTCGCGAATGCGTTCGGCGACGCTCGGGTCCCGGAGCGTCGTGGTGTTGCCGAGCTCCTCGCCGTTCGAGATGTTCTCCAGCAGCCGCCGCATGATCTTGCCCGAGCGGGTCTTCGGGAGGTCGTCGACGAAGATCACCTCGTTGGGTCTGGCGAACTTCCCGATCCCCTCCTCGATCGACTCGACGATCTCCTGGCGGACCTCCTCGGACTCCTCGACACCCTCCCTGAGAGTGACGTAGACGTCGGGCACCTCGCCCTTCTCGGCGTCCTCGCGCGAGGCCACCGCGGACTCGGCGACCGAGTCGACCTCTGAGACCGCGGATTCGAGCTCCATGGTGCCGAGCCGGTGGCCGGCGACGTTCATGACGTCGTCGAGCCGCCCGAGGATGCGGTAGTAGCCGTCGGTGGCCTGGACCGCGCCGTCGCCCGCCTCGTAGACCCAGTCCTCGGAGTCGTTCGAGTCGGTGTCCGAGAAGCGCTCCCAGTACTCGGCGATGAACCGCTCGTCGTCACCGTAGACGGTTTGAAGCATGCCGGGCCACGGTCGCTCGATAACGAGGTTGCCGGCCTGCCCGGTCTCGGCGTCGACCGGCTCGCCGTCGTCGTCGTAGATCGCGGGCTGGATGCCGGGTGCGGGCTTCCCCGCGCTCCCGGGTTTCATGTCCTGGATCGCCGGCAGGTTGGTGATCAGGTGGCCGCCGGTCTCGGTCTGCCACCAGGTGTCGACGATCACCGCGTCCTCGTCGCCGATGTGTTTGTAGTACCAGAGCCAGGCCTCGGGCTGGATCGGCTCGCCCACGGTGGTCATGTGCCGGAAGTCGAAGTCGTAGCCCTCGATGTGCTCGGTGCCCCACTTCATGAACTGGCGCACTGCAGTGGGGGAGGTGTGGAAGATGTCGACGTCGTAGGCCTCCGCGATCTCCCAGGTCCGGCTCTTGTCCGGGTAGTCCGGCGCGCCCTCGTACATCACGGTCGTCGTCCCGAGCGCGAGCGGGCCGTAGACGATGTAGGTGTGGCCGGTGATCCAGCCGATGTCGGCCGAACACCAGTAGGTGTCCTCGGGTTTGATGTCCTCGACGTAGTTGCAGGTCCCCGCCGCGTAGGCGAGGTAGCCACCCGTCCGGTGCTGACAGCCCTTGGGCTGGCCGGTCGTGCCCGAGGTGTACATCAGGAACAGCGGGTCCTCGGCGTCCCGGGATACCGGCTCGACCTCCTCGCCCTCGTGCTCGGCGAGGAGGTCCGAGACGAGGGTGTAGTCGTCGCTGACGTCGACCTCGGGTTCGTCGTGGCGCGTCCAGACGAGTACTTCGGGGTCGTGGTCGACGTTCCCCATCGCCTCGTCGGCCTTCTCGATGTGGTTCAGGAAGTCACCCCGTCGGTAGTAGCCGTCGATGGTGACGACGTGGTCGGAGTCCGCGCTGTTGACCCGGTCCGAGAGCGCGGTCGCCGAGAAGCCGGCGAACACCACCGAGTGCGGTGCGCCGATCCGGGCACACGCCAGCATCGTGACCGGGAGCGCCGGGACCATCGGCATGTGGATCGTGACGACCTCGTCCTCCTCGACGCCCGACGCCCGGAGCGCGGCCGCCATCTCGTTGACCTCCTCGTGGAGTTCGCGATAGGAGATGTGTCGGGTCTCGCCCTCCTCGCCCTCCCAGAGGATGGCGGTCTCGTCGCCGCGGTCGTCGAGGTGGCGGTCGATACAGTTGGCGGAGGCGTTGAGCTCGCCCCCGACGAACCACTCGTAGAACGGCGGGTTCGAGTCGTCGAGGACGGTGTCCCACTCCTCGTCCCAGTCGAGCATCTCGGCGTACTCCTCGAACCCCTCCGGGAACTCGTCGAAGCGGTCGTAGACCGCCGGGTCCGAGACGTTCGCCTGCTCGACGAACTCCTCCGGTGGCTCGAAGTACTCCTGTTCGGTCAGTCGGGATTCGAGTTCGATGTCTTGGTCACTCATACCCGACCCCACGTTCTACACCATTCTTCATAAGCCAACTAGCTAATTATCGTAACGACCGCCCGTGACGCGGTGCGAACCGCGTCCCGTCACCGGGTTTCGCGGAGTGGCCGGTCAGGCCGAAACCGACCGAGGCCGGTCGTCGCCGGTCACGTGCCGTCGAGGAAGGCCCGGAGGAGCTTCTGTTGGGCGACCCGGAGGTGGTGGTGGAGGGTCGGCGGCGAGACGTCGAGCGAGTCGGCCAGCTCCTCGGCGGTGGAGTCGCGCGGCCACTCGAAGTAGCCGCCGAAGAACGCCGCCCGGAGCACCGCGGCCTGGCGGTCGGTGAGGTCGTCGGCGAGCGGTCCCCGGAAGCCCCCGCCGGTCGCGACCTCGTGGTCGGCCTTCCGCTTCGCCGCGAGGTGGACCCCGGGGAACGTGTCGGCCACGGCCTCGACGACGCCGCGAACGTCGGTGTCGGGGGCGAGTTCGCCGACGATCGTCCCGCCACCGGCGTCGACCTCGTACGACCGGGCGTAGCCGCCCGCCGTCACGAAGGTCCGGAGGGGGGAGCGATGGAGCGTGACCTCGAGCACCACCCCGTCCTCGTCGTCGCCGACGAACCGGACGTCCCCGACCGCGTCGGTGGTCGTCGCCCGTTCGAGGACGGCGTCCGGGGTTGCGTTCCGGACCGCGACGTAACACAACAACCCCTCGTCCGTGGGGACGACTCCCACCAGCTCGAATGTACAGTCGAGCCCGGCCGCGACCCGCGGGAGAACGGCCGCTTCGGTGTCGACGTCGAAACGGAGTTCGGTCACGCTGTCGGCGAGGAGGAGCCGCCTGCGCTCGACCGCCGCCAGCGCGTGGCCGATCTGTGTGCCGAGCACTTGGAGGAGGTCGCGTTCGAGCGGGACGACCGCCCCGCTCGCGACCCCGAGTCCCAGCACGCTCCGGGTGGGCTCCTGGCTCACGAGCGGGACGACGACGAGCGTGGACGACTCGCCCGCCTCGGTCCGGACCGTTCGGTCGTCGAGCGCCTCCTCCACGAGCTCCGCCCGGTCGAGGAGGGTCCGTTCGACGGTGTCGGCCGCCACGCCCGCGTGCGCGTGGACCGCGGTGTCGTCCCCGGTCACCGTCGCGGTCCACGCGAACCGGTAGCCGTCGGTGTCGGCCAGCCGGGCGCAGACGGTCTCGTGGATCGCCGACGGCTCGGTCGCGGCGGCGAGCGCCTCGCCCACGTCGGCCGCGACCGTCACCGCCCGCTGGAGCCGCGCCGGCGGGCGCTCGGCCCGGTTCCCGTCCTCGGCGAACGCCGCGGCGACCGCCTCGTGGTCGGGGGCCGCGAGGTGGGGTTCGAGCGCCGACAGCCGTTCGTAGGCGCTCACCGCGAGCACGACCCGAGGGTCGGTCCCGTCGGATAGGAGCCGACGCGCGTGGGCGGCCCGGAGGTCGCGCGTCGACACCCCGCGAAACCGGTCGTCGCCGGTCGCCTCGGCCGCCCGCTCGCCGGTCTCCCGAACCAGCATCTGCACCCGGCGCGGCGAGACGTCGATCAGGGGGCCGTCGTCGACGGTGCTGGCGTACTTCCGGAGGGCGTGGCCCACCGCCTCCGGAACGAACGCCTCGCGCCCGTCGACGGCGAGAAACTCGACCGAGTCGACCTCGTGGAGGTCGTCGATCCCGACCGCGACGATTTCGCTCGGCCGGAGTCCCACCTCACCACAGAGCCGAACGACGAGGTCGGCCCGGTGGGTCCGGGTCGCCCGGCGGAGCCCCTCGTACCCCCGCTCGCAGAGAAACGCGGCCATCTCTACCATCTCGTTTCGTTCGTATCCGCTCTTCCGAAATAGCTCTTCCGTCCGTACGGACCGAACCGACCGAATCTCCCGAACGACGACCGAAACCACCGCCCTGGACCGGTGACGGCGTTTCGGAAATACCTATTCTTCCGAAACACCGTCGCCGGATTCGAGCTCGCCGACGACCTCGGGGTTGCGGAGCGCGCTGATATCGCCGTAGGGCTCGCCGTTGGCGACGTCTTTCAGGAGCCGGCGCATGATCTTGCCCGAGCGGGTCTTCGGGAGTTCGGGCGTGAACACCACCCGTTCGGGTCGAACCATCGGCCCGATGGCGGCCTCGACCGCCCCGAGCACCGCCTCGCGAAGCGCGTCGTCGGCCGTCCGGGTGGCTTCGGGGCTGACGTAGGCGTGGACCGCCGTTCCCCGTGTCGGATGTTCCACACCGACGACGGCGGCCTCGGCGACGCCGTCGACCCCGACCACCGCGCCCTCGATCTCCGCCGCGCCGACCCGCCGACCCGGGACGGTGATCGCGTCGTCCGCCCGCCCGAGCACCCGGATGTAGCCGTCGGCGTCGACGACCGCCTTGTCGCCCGAGCGGTACTGCCAGTCGTCGCTGACGGCGGCGCTCCCCCAGTCGGTCCCGGTCGCGAGCTCGCGCGGCATTGCCGGCCACGGCGACCGGATCGCGAGCGTCCCCACCTCGCCGGTCGGACACTCGGTGCCGTCCGGCGCGAGAACGGCGGCGTCGATGCCCGGCAAGGGCGGTCCCGCCGCGCCGGGTTTCATCCCGTCCACACCCGGCAGGGTCGAGACGAGGATCGCGCCCGTCTCGGTCTGCCACCAGGTATCGACCACCGGACACGAGCCGCCGCCGACGTGGTCGTGATACCAGTGCCACGCCTCGGGGTCGATCGGTTTACCGACGGTCCCCAGCAGGCGGAGGCTCGAGAGGTCGTGACGTGCGGGATACTCCGGGCCCCACTTCATGAACGACCGGATCGTCGTGGGGGCGGTGTAGAACACGTCGACGGCGTTGCGCTCGATCAGCGAGAAGATCCGGTCCTTCTCGGGGTGGTCGGCGGTCCCCTCGTAGAGCATCGTGGTCGTGCCGAGCGCGAGCGGCCCGTAGACGATGTAGGAGTGGCCCGTCACCCAGCCGATGTCGGCCGAACACCAGTAGGTGTCGCCGGGGGTGATATCGAGCACGTTCCGGGCGGTCCAGGCGACCTGAGCGAGGTAGCCCCCGGTCGTGTGGGCGACGGACTTCGGTCGGCCCGTGGTACCGGAGGTGTGGATCAGAAAGAGGACGTCGCCGGCGTCGCGGGCGACCGGGGCGATCTCCCTACCCACGTGGTCGTCGACCAGCGCGTGGTAGTCGTGCTGGTCGGCCCCGAGCCGCGCGCCGCCGAGCCGCTCGACCACGACGGTCGCCGCCAGTGCGTGGTCGATGGCGAGCCGGGCGTTGTCCGCCCGGCGTTTCTGGTTGATCGCGTCGCCACGGCGGTAGTAGCCGTCACAGGTGATCAGATACCGCGAGTCGGCGCGGTCCATCCGGTCGGCGAGCGCGTCGGCCGAGAAGCCCGCGAACACCACCGAGTGTGGGGCACCGAGGCGGGCACACGCCAGCATCGCCACGACGAGTTCGGGGATGACCGGCATGTAGAGGGTGACGACCTCGCCCTCCTCCACACCCAGGTCCCGGAGCGCGGCCGCGAACGCGTTGACCTCGTGATAGAGGTCGAGGTAGGTGAGGCTCCGGCGCTCGCCGAGCTGGCCCTCCCACCGGAGCGCGAGGTGGTTCTTGCGTTCGGCGAGGTGGCGGTCGAGACACTCGTGACAGGCGTTGAGCGTTCCGCCGGTGAACCACTCGAACGGCGGTCGGTCGCCGGCGAGCACCGACTCGTAGGGTTCGACCCAGTCGAGCAGGTCGCCGGCGGCGGCCCAGGAACCGGGCCAGTCGTCGGCGAACCGGTCGCGGGGGTCGGTCCGGCAGTTCGCACGGTCGCGGAACGCCGGGCTCGGCTCGACCACGTCGTCGCCCTCCATCGCCTCGAAGCTCCGTCGGTTGCGGAGAAAAGGGTTCGCCTCACCGAACGGGGGATCCGCCGTTACGCGAGGGTCACCGTCTCGCGGTAGGAGCCGTGGCGCGCCTCGAACACCTGCATGACCTCGCCCATCGTGGTCCCGACCTTCACCGCCTCGACGATGGCCGGCATGGTGTTCTCACCAGCCTCGACGACGGTTTCGAGTTCCGACAGCGCCTCGCGCACCGCCTGGTCGTCGCGGTCGGCCTTCACCGATTCGAGCCGTTCGCGCTGGTGTTCCTCCGCCGTCTCGTCGACGTGGAGGAGGTCGGGGCTGGTGTCGGCCTCGCTGGCGTACTTGTTCACGCCGACCACCGTCTCCTCGTCGCGCTCGACGCGCTGTTGGTACTCGAAGGCGGCGTCCTGGATCTCGCGGTGGAAGTAGCCGTCCTCGATCCCGTGGAGCACGCCGTCGCGGACCGACCCCTCGCCCATCTCGCGGATCTCCTCGATGTACGCCATCGCTTCTTCTTCTGTTTCGTCGGTGAGCGCCTCGACCGCGAAGCTCCCGCCGAGCGGGTCGACGATGTCGGCCGCACCGGACTCCTCGGCGATCACCTGCTGGGTTCGGAGCGCGACCCGCACCGCGTCCTCGGAGGGCAGCGCGTGCGCCTCGTCGTAGGAGTTGGTGTGGAGGCTCTGGGTCCCCCCGAGCACGCCGGCGAGCGCCTGGATCGTGACCCGCGCGATGTTGTTGAGCGGTTGCTGGGCGGTGAGCGACTGGCCCGCGGTCTGGGTGTGGAACTTGAGCTGTTTCGATTTCGGACTCTCCGCGTCGTACCACTCGTCCATCACGCGGGCGTAGATCCGGCGGGCGGCCCGGAACTTGGCGACCTCCTCGAAGATCGAGTTGTGGGAGTTGAAGAAGAAGGACAACTGGGGCGCGAACTCGTCCACCTCTAGCCCGCGCTCCATCGCGTCCTCGACGTAGGCGAAGCCGTCGGCCAGCGTGAACGCGAGCTCCTGAATCGCGGTCGACCCCGCCTCCCGGATGTGGTAGCCCGAGACCGAGATGGGTTTGATCTTCGGGGTCTCCTCGACCGCGAATTCTACTGTATCCGTCACCAGGTCGAGCGACGCTTCCGGGGGAATTACCCACTCCTTCTGCGCGATGAACTCCTTCAGCATGTCGTTCTGCATGGTCCCGCGGAGCTTCTCGCGTGGGACGCCCCGCCGGTCGGCGAGCGCGACGTACATCGCGAAGATCACGGGCGCGCTCGGGTTGATCGTGAACGAGGTCGAGACGGCTTCGAGGTCGATGCCGTCGAAGAGGACCTCCATATCGCGGAGGGTGTCGACCGCGACGCCTTCCTTCCCTACCTCGCCCATCGCCATCGTATCGTCCGAGTCGATCCCCATCAGGGTCGGCATGTCGAACGCGGTCGAGAGCCCCGTCTGGCCCTCTTCGACGAGATACTTGAACCGCTGGTTGGTCTCCTCGGCGGTGCCAAAGCCCGCGA
Organism: Halococcus salsus; assembly: GCF_009900715.1. NCBI lineage: Archaea > Methanobacteriati > Methanobacteriota > Halobacteria > Halobacteriales > Halococcaceae > Halococcus > Halococcus salsus. The sequence continues at coordinate 221,506 of NZ_JAAAJC010000002.1, read as the reverse complement.
ACTGGCGCATCGTCCAGGTCCGGCCGCGGTACATCGTGGGATAGACCCCGCGGGTGTAGGGTTCCTCGCCGGGGAAGCCCAGGTCCGCCTCGTAGTCGAGGTCGGCGACGTCGGCGGGGGTATACAACCTATCGACCTCGTGGTTCGAGACCGTGGCGAAGCGGTCCTTGCGTTCGCCGTGGCGCGAGCGCACCGGGTCGAGGGTGTCGTCGGCCCAGCGCTCCTTTCCCTCCCGGATGGCGTCGAGGTCGTCGGCGTCGTACATCGGGCAACTTTTGCGACGGTCGTCAATGAAGGTTCCGACGCCCCGATCGTGGGTTCAGTCGGGGTCCTGGAGCCGCTCGATCGTCTCGACCAGCGGGTGGTGGGCGTAGTCCACGACCGTGATGTCGTCGATAGTGGCGAGCCCCTCCTTGCGGGCGGTCTCGGCCATCCCGAGCTCGATCGGCTCGTCGATCGCGATGACATAGGCGTCCATCGCCTCGATCCCGGCGCGTGCGGCGGCCTTCACCCGGTGGTGGCCGTCGGCGAGCAGGAGCTTCTCGTCCTTGGTGTCGATCACCACGAGCGGCTCGGCGAGGCCACGTTCGAGTTCGTAGCGCCGGCCTTCGAGTTCGTCGGCGTAGACCTTCGACTGGGTGGGCGTGAGGTCGGCGAGCGCCACCGACCGGCGCTCCTCGCGGGTCTCGACGTCGTGGATGTTCTCGAGCGTGCGCGAGAGCTTGGCGACTTTCCCCGGCGTGGCGCGTTCGATCTGGCTCCGGACGATATCGGTGTTCGAGATGATCCCGACGAGCTTGCCGGCGTCGTCGACCACCGGGAGCTGTTGGATCCCCGACCGGAGGATGACGCGCGAGGCGTCGGAGATCGCCATCTCGGGGTGGGCGACGACGAGGTCCTCGGACATGACGGTGAAGACCAGCGCGTCGTCGGTGTCGGCGAGCAGGAGGTCGCGGGCGGTGACGAACCCCTCGCAGTGGCGACCCTCACAGACCGGGAACCCGCTGTGGGCGTCGTTCTCGGCGACGAGTTCGGCGACCGACGCCACCGTGTCGTCGGGCGAGACCGTCACGACGTCCGGGGTCATGTACTCCGAAACCCGGGGCTTCTCGTTCTCGGTGGCCATTGGGAACGGGTCGGCAGCCCGGAACAAAAACCCCTCGTTCAGCCGTCCAGCTCCGATTCGTCGGTTCCGGGGTCGGCATCGGCCGATTCCGTGGACGGCGTCCCGTCACCGCTCTCGCCCTCGCCACCGTCGGTCTCGACCGGCGCGGGTCGACCCTCGTCCCGGGTTTCGAGCGCGCCGTAGAACCGGTCGGCCATGACGTCGTGGACGATGTTCGAGAGTTCGGACTCGTCGGAGTCCCCGAGGAGCCCCAGCGGGATCTGTGCGCCCGCCATGTCGGCGTGGCCGCCGGCGCTCCCGATCTGCTCGAAAGCGTCCCGGAGGGCTTCGCCGAGGTCGAGGTTCGTCCCCCTGGTTCGGCCGGAACAGTAGACGGTGCCGTCGATGATCCCGTAGACCAGCGTGGTTCTGACGCCCTCGATGTCGAGGAGCTGGTCGGCCGACTGGGCCAGCGCGTCGCGCTCGTGGAGGTCGTCGATGTAGCTCACGAGCACCGAGCCCTGGACCTCTCGGTTCCGGATCGCCCGCGCCATCGTCTCGATTGTCTCGGCGCTCATGCTCGGGGTCTCGACCTGTTCGAGCACCGAATCCTTCACGAACGGCAGGAGGTACGCGGCGGCCTCGAAGTCGACCGTGGAAACCTCGCGCCGGAAGTCCTTGGTGTCGACTCGGATCCCGTAGAGCAGCGCGGTCGCCACGGTCTCGTCGGCCCGGATACCGAGCTGGCGGAGGTACTCCACGAGGAGGGTCGAGGTCGCGCCGACGTCGCTCCGGAGGTCGACGAACCGGGCCTCGACCGGTGCGCGCGGCGGGTGGTGGTCGATCAGGACGTCCACGGGGGTGTCCTCGGGGAGCTGGTCGTTGACGCCCGGTCGGGAGTGGTCGACGAGCGCGATCCCGTCGTACTCCTCGGTCTCGTCGCCCTCCAGCTGGCGCATCTCGAGGTCGAGCAGGTTGACCATCGCGCGGTTCTGCTGGTGGGTGATCGTGCCGTAGTAGCAGATGTCCGTCTCACAGCCCGCGGCGGTTGCGATCTTCTTCAGCGCGAACGCGCTCGCGATCGCGTCTGGGTCGGGGTTGTCGTGGGTCACGACCGCGAGCCGACCCGCGATCGACCGGAGGACACGCCAGAGCCGCCGCGGGCGCATGCTCTCCTCGCCGATACGCTCGATCAGGTCGTCGGCGGCGGTGCCGGCGGACTCGACGACCCGGTCGGCGTTCGCCTCGATGTCGAGTCGACACTCGATCGAGGGTTCCTTGCCGGTGTAGGCCAGCACGAACGCCTCGGGGTAGGCCTCCCGGGCGGTCTCGGTCGCGGCCCGATTGATGTCGGGGTCGTCGCTCGCGACCACGAGCACGTCGATCGACCGGTCGACCTCGTCCAACGTCGCGGGGTCGGTCGGGTCGGCGCGGTGGGTGTCGATGCGGTCGCTCCGGAGGGTCTCGATCCGGTGTTCGTTGTCACAGACCACGAGGACGTCGCCCGGCCGGTCGGCGAGCGCGCTCACGATGGTCCGCCCGACCGACCCACAGCCCAACACCAACCGCGAAACCATGGAGTCGGGTTGGCTCCACGGGAATTAAAACCCCGCGCGTCGGCTCCCGCCCGAACCGGGCGACGCCGAACGAGCCGAAGCGCCACCGTATCGGCGACTCCCGGCCGAACTCGTCGGTTTCACATCCGATATCGTTTCAAAGCCTTTGTAACGCCTGCCCACACACGTGCGCCTATGACGGAGACTGTCGTCGTTCTCGGTGCGGGCTACGCCGGGGCGGGCGCAATCAAGAAACTGGAGGAGACGCTCGGCGACGAAGCCGACATCACGTGGGTCTCGGACCACGACCACCACCTCGTGCTCCACGAGTCCCATCGGTGTATCCGCGACCCGAGCGTTCAGGACAAGGTCACGATCCCGGTCGACGAGATCAAATCGCCGGGCACGCGGTTCATCCAGGGCGAGGTCTCGGGGCTCGACTGCGACGACCGGGCGGTCGAACTCGCGGACGGCTCGACGGTCTCCTACGACTACCTCCTCGTGACCCTCGGTTCCCAGACCGCCTACTACGGGATCGACGGGCTCGAAGAGCACTCGCTCACCCTCAAGAGCCTCGACGACGCGCTCACCATCCACGACCAGGTCAAGGAGGCCGCGCGCGAGGCCACGGCCGACGACCCCGCCCACGTCGCCATCGGCGGGGCCGGGCTCTCGGGCATCCAGAGCGCCGGCGAGATCGCCGAGTTCCGCGACATGCACCACGCGCCGATCGATATCACGCTGGTCGAGGCGCTCGACAACGTCTTCCCGGGGATGGACCCCGAGCTCCAGGGCGCGCTCAGAAAGCGGCTCGAAGAGCGTGACATCGAGATCTCGACGAACGACCCGATCACCGAGGCCGAAGCGGGCGTGATCCACTTCGACTCGGGCGAGACGCTCGAACACGACGTGTTCGTCTGGACCGGCGGCATCACGGGCCAGGACGCGATCGACGACTCGGGCCTCGACAACGAACACAACCGGGTCAACGCCGAGGCCACCTTCGAGACCAACGACGACCGCGTGTTCGCGCTCGGCGACTCGGCGATCGTCGACCAGCCCGACGGCCCCGCGCCGCCGACCGCACAGGCCGCCTGGCAGGCCGCCGAGGTCGCAGGCGAGAACGTCGCGCGCGCGCTCCACGGCCAGCCCCTCGACAGCTGGACCCACGAGGATAAGGGCACCCTCGTCTCGATCGGTGAGAAGGCGGTCGCCCACGACGTGGTCGGCATCCCGCTCAACACCTTCAGCGGTCCCGCCGCGGTCTTCATCAAGAAGGCCATCGCCGCACGTTGGATCAACGACATTACGGGGCCGGGGCGGGCGGCGCGGGCCTGGTCCGATATGTAGGACCACCCACCTTTTGCTGCGGTCGGCCGCGAAGCGGCCTCCCTGGCAAAATGTGGATCAAAAGCCTCCTCTTTCCCTTCGGTCAATCGTCGGCCCGCTCGCTCGTTCACTCGCTCACGGTACGACTCCCTCACATCCCGCGACCGCACAGCACCGCCTCCGCCCGCACCGCCGAAGCCCTCGCTCACGCCGTCGGCGTTCGCTCGCCCTTCATCTGCCAGGACCGCCCCGCGACCGCCCCGCAACCGCTCATCTCGGCTCACTGCCGCTCGCCGAGACACCGCACCGCTACAGCTACCGCCACCGCCACAGCTACCGCCGTCGCCGCCGCAGCCGCACCACCACTACCACCGCGGCGCACCGGCCGCGACCGCCGACCCTCCGGTAGTGGATCGGTAAGCGGCTCCAGGGTACGGGGTACTATATGGGGGTCCGTCGTGAGTTTCGTATGGAATTCACGCCGATCGAGGGCTACGGAGTCATCGGCAACCTCGAAACCTGTCCGCTGGTCTCCGAGGAGGGCTCGATCGACTGGTGTTGCTTTCCGCATATCGAGTCGTCGAGCGTCTTCGCCGCGCTGCTCGACGACGACGGTGGTGGGCACTTCAGCATCCAGCCCGCCGAGGAGTACACGTCAGAACAGTCCTACATCACCCGGACCAACGTGCTCGAGACCTCCTTCGAGACCGACTCGGGGACGATGGTCGTCACCGACTTCATGCCCGTGGTCGACGGCATGGAACTCGGCCACACCGTGAGCGCGATCTACCGGAAGGTCACCTGCGTCGAGGGGTCCGTCGAGTTCGAGTTGGAGTTCGACCCCCGGTTCGACTACGATCGGGTGGGGACCACCGTCGAGACGACGAGCGAGGGTGTCCTCGGGCGCGGCAACGGCGAGCAGTGCTACCTCTGGGGCGAAGCGCCGTTCGAGACCACCGAGGGGACGATCGAGTACGCCACCGCCACCGAGACCCTCGACACGGACGAGACCGACTGGTTCGTGCTCCAGTACAACGACCGGGAACCGATCGACGCCGCCGACTGCGCCGGGCTGTTGCGCGAGACGATCGACTTCTGGCAGGACTGGACCCACCAGTGCCCCGACGAGTCGGGCTGTGCGTTCGAGGGGCCGTACCACGACTACGTGGTTCGCTCGGAGCTCGTGCTCCGATTGCTGATGAACCCGCAGACCCACGCCATCGCCGCCGCACCGACCACCTCGCTCCCCGAGGAGATCGGCGGGATCAGGAACTGGGACTACCGCTACGCGTGGATCCGCGACGTCTCCTACACCATCCAGGCGCTCCACGAGCTCGGCCACGAGCGCGAGGCGCGCAACGGCTTCGACTGGTGTCTCACGATGTGTCACAAGGACGACCCCGGCGAGATCGGCCACCCGCTCTACGGCCTCCACTACGAGCCCGAGATGGTCGAGGAGGAACTCGACCACCTCTCGGGCTACCGGGGCTCACAGCCCGTTCGGGTCGGCAACGCCGCGGGCGACCAGGAACAGCTCGACACCTACGGCGAGCTCATGACCGCCATCTACACCGCTAGCGACTACGGGGCCGATATCTACGAGGGCGATTGGGAGGTCCTGAAGGAGATGATCGAGTACGTCTCGGGGGTCTGGGACCGGAAGGACAACGGGATCTGGGAGGTCAGAAGCGAGCCCAGCCACATCGTCCACTCGAAGGTGCTCTGCTGGGCCGCGCTCGACCGCGGGATCGAGATCGCCGAGGAACACGGCTTCGATGCACCCCTCGAACGCTGGCGCGGCGACCGCGAGACGATCCGCGAGGTCGTGCTCGAAGAGGGTTACGACGACGAGCTCGACTGTTTCACTCAGACCTTCGCGGGCGAGACCGTCGACGCCGCCGCGCTCCGGCTCGGGAGCGTCGGCTTCCTGCCGTTCGACGACGACCGCTTCCAGGCGACTATCGACGCCGTGATGGAGCACCTGATGACCGACGACGGGCTGGTCCATCGCTACGAGGGCGACGACGGGTTGCCCGGTGAGGAGGGCGCGTTCGTGCTCTGTTCGTTCTGGCTGGTCGAGTGTCTCGCGCGCTCGGACCGTGTCGAGGAGGCCCGCGAGGTCTTCGAGGGCGTGATGGAGTACATCAGCCCGCTCGGGCTGTTCGCCGAGGAGGTCGACCCCGAGACCGGCGAGCACCTCGGCAACTTCCCCCAGGCGTTCAGCCACATCGGGCTGGTCAACGCCGTGCTCTACCTCAACGAGGCCACGGACGACTGAGGGGTACCGTGCCGCCACGTGGCGGGTGGTATATCCTTGTCCGACCCGTCGATCCGACGTGAACCTCTCGATCGTCGACCTCGCGCCGGTTCCCGAGGGTGGCTCCGCGACCGAAGCCTTCGAGAACACCGTCGAACGCGCCCGACACGCCGAGCAGCTGGGCTACGACCGCTTCTGGGTGGCCGAACACCACGACTTCACCGACCGGCTCGCCAGCACCACGCCCGAAGTGCTGATCCCCCACATCGCGGCCAAGACCGACGACATCCGAGTCGGATCCGGTACCGTTCTCCTCAACCACTACAGCCCCTACAAGGTGGCCGAGACGTTCGGCGTGCTCGACTCGCTCGCGCCCGGCCGGATCGACTGCGGGCTCGGCCGGGCGAACGGCTCCCCGCTCTCCGACTTCGCGCTCCAGCCCGATCGAAGCCAGCAGCGCCGCGGGGCGAACGACCACAAGGAAAAGATCCACGAGGTCGCGGCCCACCTCTACGACGGCTTCGACGACGACAACCAGTTCGGCCAGCTCGACGTGCCGCAGGCGGCCGACACCGCCCCCGAGATGTGGGTGCTCGGGTCGAGCCCGTCGAGCGCCGCGGTCGCCGGGGAGCTCGGGCTCCAGTACTGCTTCGCGGCGTTCATCCGACCCGAACCCGCGGTCAGAGCCTTCGAGGTCTACCGCGAGCGCTTCGAACCCTCGCCGTTCGGCGCGGGGCCCGACGAACCCCGGGGGATGCTCGCGACGAACGTCACCTGCGCCGAGACCGACGAGGAAGCCGCGCGGCGGCGCGCGACCACCGAGGCCTCCCGGCGACGGCTCCGGCAGGGCGATATCGACCGGCCACCGATCCGGTCGGCCGACGAGGCGGTCGAGGAGCTCGGCGGGGTCCCCGACCCGACCCCGACCGATGTCGATCCGGGTGCGTGGCCGCGGGCAATATCGGGGAGTCCCTCGACGGTGCGCGAGGTCCTCGGGACGATGACCGACCAGATCGGGGTCGACGACGTCGTGATCCAGAACCAGATCGCCGACCCCGAGAACGTCCTCGAATCCCACGCGCTCCTCGCCGACGCCTTCGACCTCTCGCCGCGATAACCGCACGAACCGCCGCACGACCGCACCACCCGCGACCATTTATCCCCGAGCGGGCTACGACCCGTCATGTCCGATTCCACGACCGAACCGACACGCGTCTGGCTGGTCGAACGGACCTACTCCGACGACGAGCAGAACCTCGTGATACTGACCTACGCCACCACCGACGGGACGCGCTACTCCAGAAAGGAGCGCGCGCTCACCTCCTTCACCGACGTTCGCGAGACCACCGCGGCGATCGACGCCGACCCCGGGAGCATCGGGCCGGTCGAGGACCCGGAACGCAGGGAGCGCTACGCCACCGAGGCGAGCCGGATGGCCGAGAAACACGACCCGGACGACGCGATCTGAACGCCGCCTACCAGTCGGCTTTGCAGTTGATGACGGGTCGGAGCCGGTCGACGACCTCGCCGGTCTCGTCGATCCGGGACTCGACGAGCGCGGGGTCCTTGTACGCCATCGGGCTCTCGTCGATGGTGTTCTTGTTCACCGAGGTCGAGAACACCCCGTCCATCGCGGCCTCGAACTCCTCCATCGTGAACTCCTTCTTCGCCCACCGACGGCTTCCGCTCCGGCCCGTTCCGTGGGGCGCGCTCCGGTTCCACTCGGGGTTGCCCTTTCCTCGAAGGACGACCGAGCCCTCGCCCATGTTGTACGGCACGATGAGCCGCTCGCCCTCGTGGGCGCGGGTCGCGCCCTTTCGGATCACGAGGTCCTCGAAGTCGATGAGGTTGTGCGGCGAGTGGATCGAGTCGGCGACCTCGACCCCGAGCGCGTCGGTCACGAGGTGGGCCATCCACCGACGGTTCTCCCACGCGTAGGTCTGACAGAACGCCATGTCGACGAGGTAGCCGTGGGCGGCCTCGCCCTCCAGGTAGTCGAGGTCGGTGTTCCGGTCGGCCTCGAACGCCTCCTGACGGTCGTGGTGCACCTGCCTGAGTCGATTGACGTTGGCCTCGATCTCGCTCCCCTCGAAGCGTTCGCGGCAGAACGCCGCCACTCGGTCCATGTCGATCCGGCGGCCGGTCTCGTCCGTGACGTCCGCGGGCGTCCCGCCCGCGTCCCGGACCTCCTCGGGGAGGTCCTCGGCGGTGACCGGGTCGATCGCGGTCGCGTTCCGCCGCTCGGTCGCCTCGGTCTGCCAGTAGTCGGCCACGGAGTTGCCGAGCGCGCGGCTCCCGCTGTGGAACACCAGCCACCAGTTCCCGGTCCGGTCGGACTCGGCGACCTCGATGAAGTGGTTGCCGCCGCCGAGGGTGCCCACCTGGTTGATGGCCTTGTTGAGGTCGACGCCGGCCTTCTCACAGAGATCTTTGAAGTACTCGAGGTCGTAGCCGTCGAACGCGAAGTCGGTGTCGCGACCCGCTTGCAGCCGTTCGACCTTCGCCGTCGCCTCCGTCCAGGGGAAGTCCTCGCCGACGTGGTAGGTCTGGTCGTCGTGTGCGTGCCACCCCATCGGGATCGTCTCGCGGATCCGGTCGTCGATCGCCTCCTCGGTGAGGTCCGGTTTCGAGTCGAGTTGGGTCGCTAACATACCACAGTTGTGGACGAAGACACCGGATGAAAGCGCGAAATTGTGATAGTTGGGGACGTTGAGGCAGTAAACGTCCTCCGTCTCGTCGAGCGTTTCGACGGAAGCGACCTCGTGATTCTCCATCGCACTCCGGGCGTTCTTGTGGTCGGTGTTGTACTCCGTTTTCTCCGGATGTTGCTTTACTTGATGCCAGTATTCGGCCGCTGGGTTGTCGAACACCTCGTCACAAAGGTCGCAGGTACGCTCGCTGGTGTTGAACGCTCGGAGATACTTCTTGCCGCGCTCCCCGTTGTCTTCGACGGACTGGGCAAAAGCCTCTGGATTCTCCTCCATCCATCTAGTAATGTTCTCCGTACCCTGTGCGGCTCGCTGTTCGTACATCGCACCACCCTCCGTGAACGATCGCCTGATCGCTTCGATGCGAGCTTGCTCGAATGCGTCGGATTGCCAGTGTTCGTTCCGTTCGACGATATTCCGGTGAAACGTCGAGTGATCGCGTGCGCCCATATACTCCAAGTTTGACGGGCGGTTATCGTGTTCGGTGAAGTTTCGATGGTGGATGACGGTCGTCTGGTCATCGTACGACGGTACCGGCCCCATCAAACCGGAACGAGCGACGATCCAGTGGCCTCGTTGATACGATGACTGCGGAAGGTTCTGATAGACGAGCCGATACCCATCCTCGTCGGTACGTGTATAGAACGGCATCAACGACTGCTCCGCCGTGAGGTTCTGCGCTTCACGATAGGTCCCGTCACGAAGCATGAACTCGTGGTCCGGTGTGCAATCGATCTCCTCCCCATTGTCGAGCGTGACGCGAACGAGAGATGCATCGGAGCGGGTCTTTCGGGCGGTCGCTTTCGCAGCCACCACTTCCCCGTCCGGTTTACAGCTCCACACCCCGAACGGTTCGTTCCGTTCGCTCAACTCATCCATACGATGGTCGTGGCCGTCAAGGAGTTCAACTTCGGTGTCGCCCGTGAAACAACCGATGTCGACCCCCACCACGTTCGGTACGACCTTGTCGGCGATCGGCATCGTGAAGCCGATCACACAGCCCGCGCCAGGATGGACATCGGGCATCACCCGCACGGGTTCGGTGAACGCCTCGTGGTCCACCATCTCCTGGATCTGGTCGCGCGTGAGGCCTTCGAGGTCGGCCTCGTCGAGGAAGACCTCGGCGGTCGTGTGTTCGCCGGTGATAGTGGTGGTCATGATGAACTGGTTTGCCGGGCCGTCGCTTAATGCCCTTCGTCCGTCGCCCGTCCGACCGCTATTCCGTCGCAGTCGCGTTCGTGCCGTTCCGCGCGGGTTCGATCGAGACCGACTCGTTCTCGTAGACCGTCATGGTCGCCACCACCGACCCGTTCGGCGCGCGCTTCTCGACAACGAGACTGACGTTTCCGCCGGCCACCGTTTCGTTCCGCGGCCCGCCCGTCGAGGCGTTCGGCCCGCCATCGCGCACCGACTGCGCCGCCGACCGATTCCCACGGAGGAACTCCTCGACCGCGGCGGTCGAGGCGGTCTCCTGTACGTTCGAGGACTCGGCGTTCACGAACGCCACGTACGAGATCCCGGACCCGCCCTCGGGGACGACCTTCACCATCCAGTAGAGCCGGTCGTCGACCGCCACCGGCAGCGGCTCGGCCGGGGAGAACCGGTTCCAGTCGGTGGTCCGGCTCGCCTGGCGAACGTAGTCGGCGGCCTTCCGAGGGCCGAACAGCGACTCGCCCGAGGGGCTGCGATAGACCGAGGCCTCGCCGGTCCGGCCGTCGATCTCCCAGACCTCCCGGAGACCCTGTGCGTTCCCGAACGGCTCGACCGCGACTACGTACTTCGTGCCGTCCGCCGTGGGCACGAGATACGGCTGTTCGTTGCCGCTGCCGGGCGTGGCGGCCACCTCGATCTCGTCGGTGTGTGAGCCGACCACGGGGAGGGTGTTGAGGATGCCGTTGCGGTACTTCGTGGCGGTCACCCGCTCACGCGTCAGGTCGAAGGGGACGAGCTTCTGCCCCCGAAGCACGGGATTCGACCGGGCTTCCGCGGGCGAGAGGTCGGTCACGCTGCCGTCCGGCGCGACCAGTGCCACGCCACCCCACTCCGGCACGGTGTAGGGCAGCGGGACCGGGAGCGCCCGAACGTGGAAGCTGGGTTTGGTGTACGGTACTGCGATGTACGACTCGTTCCGATGGGGAACCATGAACGGGTCGCCGTAGTCGACGAGGTACTGTCCCTGTTTGAGCACGCTCCACCGGTAGTTGTTGTACCACGCGGTGCCGATGCCCGCGTCGAGTTCGCCCCTGACGGTCTCGACCTTCGCGTTCTGGGCGCTCATGTTGACGAGCACCGTCCCGTCCTGTTTCAGCGCGAAGTGGTTCCGGACCCCGTCGGGCGAGAGCGCGTACGACCAGTACGGGGTGCCGTTCCGGAAGGTGACGTCCGGGTTCGAGACCCGGTAGCGCGAGAGCTGGAGGGTGTTGGCGGCGTAGTTGTCCGAGACGTTCCGGGTGACGACCCGCGGGTGGTCGGCGTCGGCGGGCGAGAGCCCCTGGGTCGGCGTCGCGCCGGCCATCGTCCGGTCGGCGAGCGTCGTCTGCGCGTAGAGCCCGCCGACCGAGGTCAGCACGATCACCGCCACGACCACGAGGCCGAGCGCGATCCCGAGCGGCCGGTTCGCCCCGCGGGACTCGAACGAGACCCCGAAGTAGGCCACGGCGGCGAGCCCGACCGGAACGAACACCCACGCGATCGGCGTCGTGTAGAGCCCGTAGACCAGCCACTGGAGCCAGGGTCTGACCACGTACGCCACGCCCAAGAGGATCGCCAGCCCGACGACTCCGCCGACCGCCCGCCGCGTGTTCACGCCTGCTCCCTCATTTCACCGTTCGTGCCGACGGAACCACCTTCAACATGCCGGTTCTCCGATACGAGCACCCGTCGTCTCCGCGGCCAGCCGTTCGCACCGGGTCGTCACGAGCCGCTGGACCGGCGGCGGCGCTCCACCCGGCGCTCGATCACGCTTCGTCGAAGCCGCTGTCGGACGGTCTCACGAAGCGCGTCGGCCTCGTGACGGTCGAAATCCACGGCGCGTGCGCCCTCGCGACCCAGGCTCCCCGTCCCCGCGGTGTCGACCACGACCGTGGCGAGGTCCCACCGGCGCTGGAAGAGCGTATGGTCCTCGTTCACGGTCTGAACGCGGTAATAGGGGACCACCTCGGTGGTCCGTCGCCAGAAGCCGTTGCGGGTCAGCACGAACCCCTCGTCGGTCGCCACGCCGCGATGGAGCCAGGTGTAGTGGGCCGCGAACGGCGCGGCGATCAGGAGCGCGAGCGGTGCGAACCACCACTGGAGGGGGTCGAAATTGAACAGTCGGTTCGCGACGAACAGCCCGCCGGTCACCAGTAGGACTGCGATGGCGTACCGGCCGGCGTAGCGCCGTCGGGCACGCTTCGGCGGTCGGGAGAAGGTCGGTGTGTCGAACTCGAACCCGTCTATCGAGCGCGCGAGCGCCAGCACCGCCCCGCGCTCGGCGAACGGGACGACCGACTCCGAGCCCCGGGTGGCCGCGCTCTGGCTCCCGTAGCCCGCGGTCTCGACGTCGAGCGCCGCGTAGCCGAACCGGCGCAAGAGGACGTTCTCGCTCACGACGAGGTGCTGGATCTTCTCGAACGGTATCGACCCCGTGTACCGGCTCACCAGCCCGCGTTCGTAGCGGAGTTCGTCGCCCGACCGCCAGAGCCGGAACCCGTAGAACCGGGCGAAGGTCACGGCCGCGCCCGCGAGGAACGACCCGACGGCGGTCAGCACCACGCCGAGCCTCGGGCTGCCGACCACGGCGCTCGCGAACCCGTTCGGGAGATACCGCGTCCCCTCGAAGACCAGCAGCGCCACCGGCAGGAGCGGTCTGAGGTCGAGCGAGAGAGCGCTCGCCGCCAGGAGGTCGCGGGTCGAGAGGACGAACAGTTCCTCTCGGTCCTCGTCCGTCGTTTCCGTCCGGTTCTCGTCGATCGAATCGGTCGTTTCGCCCGACCCGCTCCCGGTGTTCGCGCGCTTCAGCCGCTGGATCTCGTTCCGGAGGCGTTCGGCCTCCGTCGTGGTGACGTAGCGGATCTCACCCTCGGCGTCGTCGCCCCCGCCGGCGGTCTCGAACGCCACCGCCGCGAGCCCCGCGAGCCGCGCGAACGGGTCCCGGGTGATGTCGACGTTCTGGACCCGCCGGATCGGGATGGACCGTTCGCGTCGCGAGAGCACCCCGGAGTCGATGTCGAGGCTGTCGTCGGTGAGCCGGTAGGCGAACCGCTGGACGTAGAGTATCTCCCACCCCAGTTGGACGACGAACAGCACGAGGACGATGGCGAGCCCGGTGACGATGCCGCCCCCCATCCCGCCCTCGCTGCCGACGACCGCACCGCCGCCGCCGAGCAGCAGGACCTGTCCGATCTCGAGGTCGGACGCCGCGCGCAGCGGGGCCGACAGCCGGTGGAGCCTCATAACGCGTCCTCGTACTCGCTCTCGACGGCGAGTTCGCGCAGCTCCTCGCGGAGCGCCGTCGCCCGCTCGGGCGCGAGACCGGGGAGGGTGGCGTCCGCACCGCGCGTGCCCGCCGTGTAGACCACGACGCTCGACAGCCCCGCGAGACGTTCGACCGGACCGCGCTGGGTGTCGACGTTCTGTATCCGGACGAACGGCACCACCGACTCGACCCGGGTGAAGACCCCACGTTCGAGGTAGATCGCGTCCTCTTGGACTTCGAAGCGCCAGATACGGTAGCGAAGCAGGGCGTACCCAGCGCCGGCAAGCGCGAGCACGACCGCCGCCGCCGGTCCGACCCAGAACGCGAGCGCGAAAACGAACCGGTCGACAAGCCACGTGCCGCCGAGCCCGACGACGGCCCCTACCACGAGTTCGAAGACGACCCAGACGGTTCTGGCGCGCGGATCGAGCGACTCCATCGACCCCGACGGGGCGCTCTCGCTCATCCTTCGATTCTCACGTGGAGATGGGATAACTTCCGGTGGTTCCGCGGCGGCACCCGCCGCCGGTTCGACCGATGGCTACGTCGTCAGCTGAAGTCGCTGAAGGCGATCGAACCCTGCTCGACGATCGCCGAACTCTCCGGGACGTCGCCGTCCGGGGGCATGCTGCCCTCGGCGGGGCCACCGGGGCTCCCACAGACGACCCGACCGACCATCCCGAGCGTCTTGTGCGGGATGCAGTAGTAGTCGTAGGTGCCCTCGGTCTCGAAGGTGTACTCGAAGCTGTCACTGCCGCTGATGGTGCCGCTGTCCCACGACTCCGCGCCCTCTGGGATACGGCGTTCGCTCACCGACGGGTTGTCGGTCGTGTAGGAGGTCGCGGAGTGCGCCCCGGACTCGATCACGAAGTCGACGGTGGTGCCGGGTTCGACGAACAGCCCGATCGGGTCGAAGTAGTACGTACTCCCGTCGGTGTACATCCCGACGGTCTCCGTTCCGCCCCCGCCGCCGCTCGTCGCCGCGGTGCCGTTCGCGCCCGTGGTCGAGCCGTTGGTCCCCGAGGAGGTCATCGCGGTGCCCCCGCCCGACTGGGTCGTGCTCGCACCGCCGCTCGTTCCCGTGCCGCCGCTCGTTCCCTCGCCGCTCCCGTTGGCACCGCTGCCGTTCCCGCTCTCGTTGCTCCCGCTCGAACAACCCGCGAGGGCCGTCATCCCCGCGACCGTCGAGATACTCGTCGCTTTCAGGAACGTTCGACGCTTCATGCGCCCGCTTGCTTCCCGACCATCATCAACACTTTGGATCGTCGGTTTCGGCCCGCGAATCGAGCGACGGCGGCGGAATTCCCCATCGATCGATCGTTGACATCTCCGGGGTCAGTCACTTGCGTAGGCCTGCTCGAACGGCCGGGGCGGGAGGCGGAGCTCTTCGAGCGCGGGGAGGTGTTTGATGTTGTAGAGCACCTTGAGTTCGTCGGAGACCGGGATGCCGTTACACGAGAGCCGGATCCCCCGTGATTTCATCTCCGGAGGCAACACGGTGTCGTTCGGCATCTCCAGCTCCCCTTCCAGCAGTGCGACCGCGCAGTTCGCACACGCCCCACCTCGGCAGGCGTAGGGCCAGGCGTAGCCGCGGTTCTCGGCGGCTTCGAGCAGCGACTCGCGGGGGTGGACCAGGAACTCGCCGTGGTCGGCGTCCGCGAGGTCCGCCGCCGCGGCGGTCTCGAACAGGTCCGGGTCGTCGATCCCCCAGCCGTGGTCGTCGAGCACCGCGTAGTTGAGGTATTCGACCCGGACCTTCTCCGGCTCCGTGGCGGTGGGTTCGTCGGCGGGGGCGTCCGCGATCGCCGGCTCGGCCTCGACCGACTCGCCGCTCAAGAGCCGTTCGTAGGCGGTCTTCACCCGGCGGAACTCGGCGGCCGACCCGCCGTGGTCCGGGTGGGCCTCGAAGACGCGCTCGCGGTAGGCCCGGCGGACCGCCGGCTCGTCGGCATCGGGGTCGAGGCCAAGGATCTCGAACGGGGACGCCACATCGATCGCTGGGTTGCGACGAGGAAAAACGTTTCCCGCCCGGCTCTACGGCGTGTCACGGCCGCTCTTCACCCGACTCACTCGGTGGCGTCGCCGAGGCCGAGCCCCGGATGCCAGCGGTCGGCCCCGGCCTCGCGCGCCCGTTCGTCCATCCGTTCGAGGTAGGTCGCCGCGAGGCTCGCGGTCTCGGCCGCCCGGGACTCGCCCTCGGTCCGGAACTCGCCGGTGACGCGGTTGGCGTAGACCGTACAGACCGCACCCGCTCGGAGCCCGTAGAGGCCCGCGAGGGTCAGGATCGAGCTCGCCTCCATCTCGATGTTCAACACGCCCGCCTCGCGGAGGTCGTCGACTAGGTCGTCGCTCCCAGCGGCTTCGAACCCCTCGAAGCCCGGCCGGCCCTGACCGGGATAGAAGCTATCGGTGCTCGCGGTGACGCCGACGTGGTAGTCGTAGCCGAGCTCCTCGGCGGCCGCCACCAGCGCCGCCACTACCCGGTCGTCGGCGGTCGCGGGGTAGTCCTCGCGAACGTACTCGTCGCTGGTGCCCTCCTGTCGGACGGCTCCGGTCGTGATGACGAGGTCGCCCACGTCCATGCCGGGCTGGATCGCGCCGCACGATCCCACCCGGATGAACGTCTCACAGCCCACCCGCGCCAGCTCTTCGAGTGCGATGGCCGCCGACGGACTGCCGATCCCCGTGGAGGTGGTCGAGATCGGCGTCCCGCGATGCGCACCCGTCGCGGTCCGGAACTCCCGGTGTTCGGCCACCAGCTCGAACTCGTCCCACAGGTCGACTATCTTCTCGACTCTCTCAGGATCGCCCGGAACGAGCACGGTTCCCGCGACGTCGTCGGGCCCCACCGCGAGGTGGTACTGGACCTCGTCGTTCGGGTCCTCGCTGTCGCCAGTCATAGCCTGATTTCACCGACCTCCAGCAAATAAGTCGTGGCTTTCCGTTCTGGAGAGTTCACCTAAGGGGTTGATTTATAGTGTTGGTTTTCGTGATCGATCCTATTCGATGCAAGCTACTGTCAAGAGTCGTCTTCAACAAATGGATGATTACGATTTCGAACATTTCGTTGGTGATCTGTGGGAGCGGATGGGTTGGACGTGTGAGGTCTCCCAAGCCTCTGCTGATGCTGGAATCGACGTTGTTGCAACGAAATCGGATCCGTATCCACAAAAGAAACTAATCCAAGCGAAACGATATGGACCGAATACCACCGTTGGTGGGCCTGCCATTCAACAGTATGCGAGTTTGAGGCACCAACAACCAAATGTGGATTCGGTCGTCGTTGTGACGACAAACCAATTCACGCGGGCAGCAGAGCAACGAGCGGACGAGTTGAACGTCAAGCTGGTCGATGGCGACGGACTCGTCTCAATGGTCGATAACTTGCAGGCTGAAAACCTTCTTACTCAGTACGATATCGATGCGTCGGAAGGGTCGCAGTCCCAGGTCCGACCACAACACACACCTCCGCGGGGAAGTACTCCTTCCGTAAAGGAGAACCAGGGTCTCCTTTCCCGGATCGGGAGCGGTCGGAACTGGTATCAAACCTTACTCAAGAGTAGCGGAGTTGCGGTCGTCGTTTTCTTGATAGACGGATTGTTGCTCAATTCCGGTATTGGCGTGCTCGAAGCCCTTGGCGGTGTACTCTCACTTGTTTGGGCTGTCGCTCTTGTAGTCGTTGGAGTTTCACTCTATTTCGATATCAGACACGTCCGCCGCCATAGCTCATGGAACCCAACGGCGTGGATGTATCTCCTGGGTTTGTTCGTCTTCTACATCACTCTCCCCGTGTACTTTTATCGTCGACGCCGGTCGCTCACACCATAGAAATCCGTTCTTGGCGGTTGCGTCCCTCTCCGCTTTTCACTTTCCGAGGGTGTCCGCCGAGATGGCGTCGGGCAGGAGGTCGCCGAGTTCGTACTCGACGACGCCCTCGGCCTCGTCACAGACCACCCGGAAGTCGTCCTCACAGAACTCCGAGAGGGTCTGGCGGCACATCCCGCAGGGGAGTACGCCGTCGCGCTCGGAGGAGGTCACCGCGATCCCCGTGAACTCGCGGTGGCCGGTCTTGACCGCCTCCGAGAGTGCCACTTCCTCGGCGTGGAGGCTGTTGGAGTAGTTGGCGTTCTCGATGTTGCAGCCCGTGAACACGGTGCCGTCCGCCGCTTCGAGCGCCGCCCCGACCCGATACTCGGAGTAGGGGACGTGGGCGTTCGCGGTCGCCTCGCGGGCGGCGGCCAGGAGATCCTCGTCGTCCATGCTCGTTCTGGCCGGCGCGGGATGAAATAGCCACCGGGACGACGGGCACGGTGGGAGTCGCGAGGCGGGGAAATCGTTACCCCGTCGCGACCCGATTCCATCGCATGTCCTGCCCGTATCTCAGCTACCGTGCGGCGGCCGGCGACCACGAGTTCGACACCGAGCGGGCGTACTGTACGGCGGCCGAGCGGTTCGTCGAGCCGATGCGTGCCGACATCTGTAACGACCGCTACGACCTCGATCACGAGCGCCACTGCGAGATCTACCGCGAGCACGCCGAATGAGCTACGATTCCTTTCTCGCCGACGAGCCCGTCATCGTGACCGCGGCGCTCACCGGCGGCGTCCACGGCAAGGAGGCGACCCCGAACCTCCCCGAAAGCCCCGAGGAGATCGGGCGGGCGGCGGCCGCGGCGGAGCGAGCGGGGGCGGCGGTCGTCCACCTCCACGCCCGGCGACCCAACGGCGAGCGCACGTTCGACACCGGGCGCTTCCAGGCGATCGACGACGCGGTTCGCCGCCACGCGGACGACGTGATCATCCAGCACTCAACTGGAGGGACCGCCGCACCCGACGCCGACCGCCACCGGCCGCTCCGGACCGACCCGGCACCCGAGATGGCCTCGCTCGACATGGGGCCACTCAATCGGTACGCACACCTCACCAGCGAGAACACGCGCGGGCTGGTGGACTCGCTCTACGACGAGATGCACGAGCGAGGCATCAAACCCGAGTTGGAGGTCTTCAACGACGGCCACCGCAACGAGATCCGAGGACTCCTCGACCGCCGTGACCTCGCCGACCCGGTCTACGCGACCCTGATCTTCGGGCCGGGCACGCTCACTCGCCCCACGCCGCGAAACTTCCTGACCGCGATCGACGACCTCCCCGAAGGTGCCACGTTCAACACCTTGGGATTCGGTCGCCACCAACTCCCGTTCGCGACGATGGGGGTCCTCTTCGGGGGACACGTCCGCGTCGGACTGGAGGACAACGTCTACTACCGCCGTGGCGAGCTCGCCGCGTCGAACGCCCAGCTGGTCGAGCGCGTGGTTCGGGTCGCGAACGAACTCGGGCGACCGGTCGCGACGCCCGCCGAGGCCCGAGCGATCCTCGGGCTTCGCGGTGTGTGAATTCTCGAAACTACTTGAACCGGAAGGTTTCGAGGTTCTTCGGGGCGAAGGTCCGCATGTTGTAGTTGTGATAGAGCGCCGAGGAGAAGTCCTG
The DNA here is from genome assembly GCF_009900715.1 of Halococcus salsus. Classification (NCBI taxonomy): domain Archaea; kingdom Methanobacteriati; phylum Methanobacteriota; class Halobacteria; order Halobacteriales; family Halococcaceae; genus Halococcus; species Halococcus salsus. The sequence goes on along the minus strand of NZ_JAAAJC010000002.1, from coordinate 202,609 downwards.
GACGCTGCGTTCGTCGCCGTGGACACAGAGCACCTTCTCCGGACGGGGGTTCATCGTCTTCACGAAGTTCTCGAGCCCCTGTCTGTCGGCGTGGCCGGAGAAGCCGTCGACGGTCTCGACGTCGAGTTCGAGGCTGAGGGTGCCGCCGCGGCCGCGCCCGCCGTTCATCGGGACCTCGTCCCAGCCGTTCTGGATCCGGCGGCCGAGCGTGCCCTGAGCCTGGTAGCCGACGAAGGTCATCGTGGTATCCGGGTCGCCGCCGAGGTGTGAGAGCCAGGACATGATCGGCCCGCCGGTGACCATCCCGGAGGTCGAGAGAATGATCGCAGGATCGCCCGCCGCGATCTCCTCGCGTTCCTCCTCGCCGGCGTCGATGTGGTTGAACTGCGGGGCGAGGAACGGGTTCTCGTCGTCGTGGAAGATACGATCCCGGAGGTCGTCACGGAGGTACTCGGGATAGGTCGAGTGGATCGCGGTGGCCTCCCAGATCATCCCGTCGAGGTGGATCGGCATCTCCGGGATCTTCCCCTTGCGCATCGCCTCCTCGACCACCAACATGATCTCCTGTGAGCGGCCCACGGCGAACGCGGGGATCAGTATCTTCCCGCCCTTGTCGTGGGTCTCGTTGATCACGTCGACCAGCCGCTGCTCGGAGTCGGCCTGGTCGGTCTGGTAGTCGTTGCGGCCCCCGTAGGTCGACTCCATCACGAGGGTCTCGACCCGCGGGAAGTCGTTGACCGCGCCGTTGAACAGCCGGGTGTCGTCGTAGTGGATGTCGCCCGAGAACGCGACGTTGTAGAAGCCGTCGCCGATGTGGAAGTGCGCCACCGAACTCCCGAGGATGTGGCCGGCGTTGTGGAGGGTGAGCTTGATGTCGGGCGCGATGTCGGTGACGTCGCCGTATTCGACAGGGATAGTGTGTTTGACCGCCTCGCGCACCATCGCGCTCTCGTAGGGTGGGGTGCGCCCCTCCTTCGAGGCGACGTCGAGGTAGTCGAGCTGGAGGAGCCCCATCAGGTCGCGGGTCGGTTCGGTTGTGTAGATCGGGCCGTCGTAGCCGTACTTGAACAACAGCGGGATCAGCGCGGAGTGGTCGAGGTGGGCGTGGGTCAGGACCACCGCGTCGAGCGAGTTCAGCGGGTTCGCCTCGGGGATCTGGAGGTAGGGCGTGTCGTCCGAACCCGGTTTGTCGCCACAGTCGATCAGGATCCGTGTCTCGGGGGTCGAGAGGATGAAGCTCGCCCGGCCGACCTCCCGACAGCACCCGAGGGTCGTGATCCGGACCCACTCGTCGTCGGACATCTGGTCGCGGTGGATCTGCCGCCCGACGCGTTCGAGGATGTCGCGGCGTTCCTCGCGCTCCTGTTTGAGGAAGCTCCGAACGTTCGAGACCGTCGAGGACTCGATCGGCGGGGTCCGGACGACCTCCGGCGTCCAGCCGACTTTCTTGGTTATCTCGCGGAGGGTGGAGCCGTGGCGGCCGATCACCATGCCGGGTTTGGCGGCCTGGATCACGACCTCGCCGGTGTCCTCGTGGAAGTCGAGCTCCGAGACGTCGGCCTTGTCGGGGATCACGTCGAGGACCGCCGCGCGGGCGTCGGCCTCGGGGGTGAGGGAGTCGGGTTCGGGCCGCACCGTGATCCGCTTTCGGAGCTGGCCCGCGAGGTTCCGCACGAGGTCGCCGTTGCGTGCGAACTCCTTCGGGTCCCGTGTGTAGATCACGAGCTCGGGACCCTCGTAGGTCACGTCCGTCACGGAGATCCGGTCGGGGAGCTGGTTCGTTATCGTCGACTCGATTTCGTCGAGCTGTTTGTCTACCGTACTCATACTGAGACTCGGGTCATGTGAGAGGATGGTCGGTGTATCGAGGCTCCACGCGTCCGACCCGCGACCCGCTCCGGCGACGCCGCTGGCGGGTCGTCGGTCGTCGGAAACGCGACGCGTATAGCATACGATACACTCTGGAGGTTGTTCGGCCCGTACGGGCCCGTGGGTTCGGGTCTCGATGCGCTTCGGCACTGTGAGGCCCGAAAACCCGCGTGTACCCTCGGGTATAGGATGTGGATTATAAAACCTTTCGCAAAAGAGCCACCCGAGCGCGTCGCGTGGGTCGACCCATGCGACTCACACCCGCGGCCGTGGCGGCCGAACGCGACTGGACCGTCGAGCGCGCCCCGCGAGTGGTCCCCCTCGTCAACGAGGTCCGTGCCGACCTCGGGGCGGCGTTCGACACCGAGGTCGGGCGCGTGACACGGGACGAGTACCGGCGTGCGGTCGACGACGTGTTCGCCGACGGCGACCTCGCGGTGAACGTCGCGGCTCTCGTTCGCGTGCTCCGCGAGCTCGACGTCGAGGGCGACTACCCGGGCTTCGTGGTCGACGAACTCCTCGGGCGCGAGCTCGCGGGGATGGTCGCGGGGACCCAGCCGCTCCGCCTGCTCGGCGAGGCCACCTTCCACTACGCCGACGTCACGACCCACACGGCGGGACCCGCGGGACTCGACGACCTCGACGCCGCGCTCGCGGCGGGGTTCCAGACACGGCTCCCGGGTTGGGAGTGGACCGAACGCGAGAGCCCGTTCGCGATCGAGTAGTGGTCTCAGGCCTCGGTCGCGGACGATTCCCCCTCCTCTGCGGGGGTGGCTCCCGACCCGGCTCGCCGCCGGTTCGAGAGCGCCAGCGCGGCGAACAACACCCCGCCGACCGCACGGAGCGCGAGGTCGAAGGTCAGCGGTCCGAACCCGGCGTTCGCGCCGAGGAGGGTTTGGACGGGGTTGAACAGCAGGGCGGGGGCCATCAACAGGACGGCGGCGACCGCGAACGCGGCGCGCTCGCCACGCGAGACGTCGGTGTAGAGGAAGCCGATGACCGTCGCGGCGAGCGCGACGACGCCGAGGAACACCCCGACGATCGGGACGGCGACCTCCGGGACGAAGTAGCCGACGTCGAGCACGTCGGCGAGCCCGAGGACGTGGTAGGCCTCGTCGGCGTCCGCCGGCACGCCCGCGGTCCGTCGGAGTAACGCGATCCCCGGGACGAAGACGAACGCGAACGGCACGATGACCTTGTTGAGCGAGAGCGAGAACGCCTCGATCCCGGTCTGGAACGGGTCGGACTTCGCGATCCCGGAGGCGGCGTAGGCGGCGACCGCGACCGGCGGCGTGATGTCGGCGATCACGCCGAAGTAGAGGATGAACAGGTGCGCTGCGAGTAACGGGACCTCGAACTCGGCGATGGCGGTTCCGAGCAGCGAGACCAGGATGATGTAGGTCACGGTGGTCGGCATCCCCATCCCGAGGATGATCGACGAGATGGCGGTGATCACCAGCAGGACGACGAGCGACCCGCCCGCCACCGAGAGGATCAACGACGTGAGGTTCGGGCCGAGGCCAGTGGTGCTGATGACGCCGGGGATGACGCCCGCCGCGGCCACCGCGATGACCACCGGGGTGGCGGTTCGTGCCCCCGACTCCATCGCCTTCACGAGGAACGAGCCGTAGCCGAGCGCTCGGTTGTCGGCGAGCGACGACCACCCGACCGAATCGGCCACGTTCTCGGTCGCCTCGTCGACCTGGGCGTCGTAGTTCAGCAGCGGCGCGGCCGACCGGGGCCGAGCGAGCAAGGTGAGCACGCTCACGGCGATGACGATCCAGCCGAGGTCGCCCCCGACCGCCGCGGCGGCCGCCACCGGTGCCATCCCCGCACCCCCGGCACCCGTCACCGCGCCGACGATCCCCGTGCCGGCCACGAGGTGGGCGACGAACTCGCCACCGACGACGGCCCCAATGACGCCGAGCAGCGGCCAGCGCGTGCGCTCGTTGTAGGCCGCGACCAGCGCGACCAGCGCGGCGATGGCGACGACGGTGTACCACGCCGAGCGCGCGACCGTCAGCCGGACGCCGATGAGGTAGTAGAGCAGCAATCCGAGCGGCAAGAGGTAGAACCAGCCCCGCCGGAGGTGTGAGCCGAGCGCCACGAGTTCGCTAGGGTCGACGCCGCCGAGCCCCATCCGTGAGGCTTCGAGGTGGACCATCACCCAGACCCCGAAGAAGAACACCACCGCGGGAACCAGCGCCGCGACGATCACGTCCGCGAACGGGGTGCCCGTGTACTCGACGATCAGGAACGCCGCCGCGCCCATCACCGGCGGGAGGATCTGGCCGCCGGAGGAGGCCGAGGCCTCGACGCCGCCCGCGAACTCAGAGCGGTAGCCCGTGCGCTTCATCAGCGGGATCGTGAACGCCCCCGTGGTGACGGTGTTCGCGATCGACGACCCGGAGATCATCCCCATGAAGCCGGAGGCGAGGATCGACGCCTTCGCCGGCCCGCCCTTCCGCCGGCCGGTCGCGGCGTAGGCGAGGTCGATGAACCACTGGCCCGCGCCGCTCATCTCGAGGAACGCCCCGAACAGGATGAAGATGTAGATGAACTGCACGCTCACCTGTACTGGGACACCGAAGACGCCGTTCGCGGTGTTGTACCAGAGGTTCTGGATGATGTCGGCCCAGCCGACCTGCTGGATCCGCCCGAGCACGCCCACGATTGGGGCGTCGCCCGGGATCAGGTAGCCGTACCGCGCGTAGACGATGAACGACCCGACGATCCCCATGAGGTAGACCCCGAGGGTGCGCCGGGTGGCTTCGAGCACGAGGAGGATCCCGATCGCCCCGAGCACGAACGCGTAGGAGACCTCGTCCAGCGGGATGCCGAGCGCCGAAATCGCCTGCACCGGCAGGTCGAGGAACGGGTACACCTCGACGATCGTCTGTCCGGAGTCCAGCCCCAGCGACCGGAGGAGGTTGATCTCCTCGAACTCGGTCAACATGTAGAGGGTCGTGAGCGCCGAGAGCACCAGCAAGACCGCGTCGACGGGCGTCACGCGGTTGCGGTCGGGGTCGAGCAGGAGCCATCGGACGCCACGACGCACGCCGCGCACACCGCGCGTCGCCGGATGGTCAGTACCGAGACGGGTTTCGAGCCCCGGGACGACCCGGGCCAGCCGTTTCGACAGCGCGCCGTCGCCCTGGCTCGCCGGGAACAGCAGGAAGGTGAGGAGCAGCCCGACGGTGACGTGGATGCTGTTGACCTGGAGCGACTGGAGCGAGCCGGGGCCGACCTCGCCGACGAAGGGTAGTGTGACCTCGAAGAAGAACCCGCGGGCGGCGAGCCAGAGCTGGTAGGCCGAGAAGAGCACGCCGACGACGAGGACCACCAACGCGGCGGTCCCCCGAAGCGACCGCCGGCGTTCGAGCTCGTCGATGAGCTCCTCGGGGTCCTCGGTCGTCTCGTCGGTCCGGTCGTCGTTCGGGTCGTCGGGTGGTGTATCGGTACTCATCGGTTGAACTCGTCGAGGGTGGTCGTCAGCATCGAGCGCCGTTCGATCGAGAGCCGGACGCCGTCGCCATCGGAGAGCGCCACGAGGTCGTAGTGTTCGTCACCGACGCGGAGTCGGTGGCCGGCGACGGAGCCGGGTTCGACGTAGAGCTCCTCGTAGGTGCCCGGGGGGTCGAAGACGAACCACTTGCCCTCCCGGGTCACGTTCTCGCGTGCGGGTAACCCCCAGCCGTAGGACTGGAACTCCATGCGCGTCATCTCCAGCGAGCCGTTGTTGACCCGGTAGATGTCGTGGACGGGGGTCTTCTCCACGCTGTGGGTGTAGTTGAGCATCACCGGCGTGCCCTCCTCGACCGGTGTGGTGAGCAGCTGCTCGCCGGTGTCGGCGTCCGCGACGACGAGGACGTTCCCGCCGGGCGTGGCGGCGGCGACGGCGGTGACGGCCACGACGGCCGCTATGGCCACGACCGCCAGACCGACCACGCGTTTGGCTCGCCGGTTCGTCATCGACTCGATTCCCGTGCCGTCATTTCTCGGTCAGGTGCATGTGAGAGGTATGGAGAGAGACTCGCGACCGCCGTTCCGGCCCGCTCAGGAGCTGGTCGTTCCGCCGCCCATCCCGGTTTCGGCGGTGCCGCTCGTGCCGCCGGTCGTCCCGCCCATCCCGGTCTCGCTGGTTCCGGAAGTCCCGCTGGCGTTGCCCGACCCGCCGCCGGACTCGAAGTAGGCCGCCGCGCCCGGGTGGAGTTCGATCGACATCCCCTCCTGTGCCGACCCCGCGCTGATGAACTCGGTCTTTATCGTGAGGTCGGAGACGTTGTCGAAGACCGCGGCGGTGACCGTCTCGACGGTCTCCTCGGGGACCTGGGTGGTCGTCGCGATCATCGCCTGCACGGAGACGGTGGGCTTCGGTTCGCTGACGCCCTGGTAGGTCCCGCCAGGGATCCGGTCGTCCGCGAAGTAGTCCGCGGCCTGTTTGACCTGCTGGCGTTCCTCGCCCTCGATCGCCACGATCCCGATCGAGCTGGTCTCGGCGAGCTCGGCGATCGCGCCGACCGGCCAGCCGCCGACGACGAACGCCGCGTCGATGTCGCCGTTCTGGATCTGTTCGGCGGCCTGCGAGAAGTCGGTGTTCTGTTCGGAGAAGTCGGTGACACCGACGGCTTCGAGGATCGCGTTCGCGTCGACCTGGGTCCCGCTTCCGAGGTCGCCGGTGTTGATCGTCGCGCCGCTGAGGTCCGAGAGCGACGCGATGTCGCTGTCACCGGGCGTGACGACCGTGATGGTCTCCGGGTAGAGGGTCCCGACGCCGCGGAGGTTCTCGATCGCGTTGCCCTCGAAGGCGTCGATGCCGGTGCCGTTCTTCGCGAAGAAGGCGACGTCGTTCTGGATCAGCGCGAAGTCGGCGGAGCCGTCCGAGAGGCTGCCGACGTTCTCGACCGACGCGCCCGTCGAGCGCACCTGGAGGCTGAAGTCGGTGTTCGACTCGACGACCTGTTTGATCTCGTTCGAGAGGGGGTAGTACGTTCCACCAGTTCCGCCCGCGTCCCAGACGAGCGCGTTGCCGCCCCCGCCGCCCGAGCTCGACCCGTTACCGCTCGATCCACCACCGCCGCCACCGCCACCGCTGGTTCCGCCGCCGGAACCGCTCGTGCCTCCGCCACCGGAGCCGTTGCCCGACTCGTTGCCGCCACCGCCGCCACCGGAACAGCCGGCCAGCCCGCCCGCCGCGACGACGCCGACCGCACCCGCCGACTTGAGGAATCGTCGGCGCGACGCGTTGGAGTCGTCGGTCTCGGTCCGTCGTGTCCGCTCGTCGTTTGGAGCCATACATTGTCAACTATTCTCCATAGTATTAATCTACCGACACCGATCGTCTACGGATCGCTGAAAAATACTCTGCGGGGAGGAGATGGGGCCCCGTGCCGCCACGAGTTCGCCCGCTTCCCTGAGGCCGACCGCGAGCGGGGTGTATTCGAGCGCGCGTTCGATGTCGAAGTTCTGGTGGCACTCCGGAGGTTCTCCGATCCGTCTTCCAGATTAGTTCACGATCGTAGCAGCACAGTTCACGAATCCCGACACAAACGAGAGACCGCCTCCGCCCCGCATCGGCCACATACCTCCCCAGCCGATTCGTTCCGCTCGTTCGCTTCGCTCACTCGCTTCACTCATCCCTCGCGCGAGTCGGCTTTCAGCCTCCCGCGCGCCGACAGCAGCCGCACCGCAACGGGTCGGCCACTCCCCTCCGGCGGGTGTGCTCACGACCCCTCGGATTTATTGTACCGCGGCCGTTGCGATGGCTCATGGACGACCGACTCGATCGGGGGATCGCTTCCCGTCGAGCCGGCTCGCCGGTTCCGTTCCCGCCGAGTGGCCACTGAGCCACTCATCATCCCTTCCCACTCGACGGAACCGCACCGCGTTTAACCCATCACGGACACGACTACGTATGAGCGAACCGGAATCACAGGAACTCGGTATCACGGAATCGAAGGAGTACGCGACCGGCGAGTGGTTCGCCGAGGTCGTCAAGAAAGCGAAGCTCGCGGACTACGCCCCGATGGGCGGGTTCATCGTCACCCGACCCCGCGGCTACGCCCTCTGGGAGGGCATCCAGGACCATCTCGACGGCTGGTTCAAGGACACCGGCGTCAAGAACGCCTACTTCCCGATGTTCATCCCCGAGAGATACCTCGAACGTGAGAAGGACATCGTGGAGGGCTTCGACCCCGAGGTGGCGTGGGTCACCGAGGCGGGCAACGAGGAGCTCGACGAACGGCTCGCCGTGCGTCCCACCAGCGAGTCGATCATCACGCCCTTCATGAGCCAGTGGATCCGGAGCCACCGCGACCTCCCGATGCGGGTGAACCAGTGGTGTTCGGTGGTGCGCTGGGAGGCCACCGACACGAAGCCGTTCTTCCGCACGAAGGAGTTCCTCTGGCAGGAGGGTCACACCGCCCACCAGGACGGCGAGGCGGCGTGGGAGGAGACGATGCGCCGGCTCGAACAGTACCGCCAGCTCCACGAGGAGGTGCTCGCGATGCCCGTGCTGGAGGGCCGCAAACCCGAACACGACAAGTTCCCCGGCGCACACACCACGGCGGCCATCCAGCCCCTCATGCCCGACGGCCGGGCGCTCCAGGCCGCCACCAGCCACTACCTCGGCGACGGGTTCGCGGAGGCGTTCGACATGACCTACGTCGACCGCGACGAGAACGAACACGTCGCCCACACCACCTCGTGGGGGCTGTCGTGGCGCGCGCTCGGCGGGATGGTGATGACCCACTCCGACGACCAGGGGCTCGTGCTCCCACCTGCGCTCGCCCCCGAACAGGTCGTCGTGGTGCCGATCTGGCAGGAGGACACTCAGGAAGAAGTGCTCGACTACGCTGCCGACCTCGCGGCCGAACTCGACGAGGCCGGTCTGCGGGTCGAACTCGACGACCGCGACGAGCGCAACCCCGGCTTCAAGTTCAACGAGTGGGAGCTCTACGGGGTCCCCCTCCGGATCGAGGTCGGCCCCCACGAAGTCGAGGACGGCGAGGCCACGCTGGTCCACCGCCCCGACGGCGAGTCCGTGGTCGAGTCACGGGACGGGATCGCGAGCACCGTCGAGGAGCACCTCGACACCGTCTTCGCGAAGCTCTACGCCGCCGCCGAGGAGCACCTAGAGGAGAACGTCCGCGAAGCCGAGAGCCGCAACGAGTTGTTGGGAACCATCGGCCAGCACGGCGGCTACGTCAAAACCGGGTGGTGTGGCGACGAGGCCTGCGAGACCGAGATCAAGGACCAGATCGCCGCCGAGATCGTGATGGTGCCCCTCGACCGCGACGAGGACCCGATCCAGGAGACCTGTGCGATCTGTGGCGACGAGGCCACCGAGACGGCCTACTTCGCCAAATCCTACTGAACCGGCCCCGGATCCGCGGACCCTTCGAGCGGCTCCGATGCATATGTATGGTATTAACAGACACTTATGCTTTCAGGGACAACCTCTTATTGGACACCACGGTATCCGGTGACATATGGCTACTCATCACCCCTCCGGAGAGGAGTCGGCGGCGACGCTCGTCGACCCCTCCGGGGCGCGGTCGAACTGCGGTGTTGGCGTCGTGATGGATCTCGATGGCGGCTGTGACCACTCGGTCGTCGCCGACAGTCTCGACCTCCTCGCGAACCTCGAACACCGTGGCACGACCGGTGCGGAGGAGAACACCGGCGACGGCGCGGGGATCATGCTCCAGACGCCCCACGACTTCTTCGCCGACGAACTCGACGTCGACCTCCCCGAGACCTACGCCGTCGGTTCGGTCTTCTTCCCGCGCGACGACGCGGCCCGCCGGACGTTACAGGAACTCTTCGAGGACCGGCTCGCCGACCACGGTCTTTCAGTGCGGCACTGGCGCGACGTCCCGACCGACAACGCGGACCTCGGCAAGACCGCGCTCGACGCCGAGCCCGATTCCGCCCAGGCGTTCGTCGTCCCGGACGACGACATCGGAACCGAGGCGTTCGACCACCGGCTCTACGTCGCCCGGCGGGCGGTCGAACAGGCGGTCGCCGAGCGCGAGCCCGACGGCGAGGAGCGGTTCTACATCTGTTCGCTCGACCGGCAGACGCTGGTCTACAAGGGGCTCCTGAAGGGCGACCAGATCGCCGACTACTACCCCGACCTCACCGACGCGCGGGTACGCTCGACGTTCGTGCTGGTCCACGCTCGTTTCTCGACCAACACCCTCGGCGCGTGGCATCTCGCCCACCCCTACCGGAACGTGATCCACAACGGCGAGATCAACACCATCCAGGGCAACGTCAACTGGATGCGGGCACGTGAGAACGACATCCGAACCGACGAGTTCGACATCGACGCCGTCCGACCCGTGATCGCCGACCCCGAGCAATCGGACACCGCGAGCGTCGACAACGCGCTCGAACTCCTCCTCCAGGGCGGGCGGGACCTGCCTCACGCGCTCCGCCTCCTGATCCCCGAGGCGTTCCGCGGCGAGGAACACCAGATGAGCGACGAGCGGCGGGCGTTCTACGACTACCACGCCTCGCTCTCGGAGCCCTGGGACGGTCCCGCCCTCGTCGCGGCCACCGACGGCGAACGCGTCGGCGCGGTGCTCGACCGGAACGGGTTCCGGCCCTGCCGGTACGACATCACCACCGACAACCGACTGGTGATGGCTTCGGAGGCCGGCGCGCTCGACCTCGACCCGTCCGAAATCGAAGAGCGCGGCCGGCTCGAACCCGGGCAGCTCTTCGTCGCCGACCCGGAAGCGGGCCGGGTCGTGCCCGACGAGGAGGCCTTCGAGAGCCTCACCGACGAGAAGTACGCCGAGTGGGTCGGCGAGGAGCAGGTCCACCTCGACGACCTCGCCGGCGAGGCGGCCCACGAACACGCCGCACGCGACACCGAGGAGGCGGTCGACGACCTCCGCTCCCACCAGGCGCTCTACGGCTACACCTACGACGAACTCGACAACCTGCTCGAACCGATGGCGACCAAGGGCAAGGACCCCGTCGGGTCGATGGGCGACGACACGCCGCTCTCGGTGCTCTCGCAGTTCAACCGCCCGCTGTTCACCTACTTCCGACAGCTGTTCGCCCAGGTCACCAACCCGCCGCTGGACTACATCCGCGAGGAGCTGGTGACCTCGCTCGAAACCCGGCTCGGCAACCAGCACAACCTCCTCGGCGAGACCCGCGAGCACGCTCGCCAGCTGGTCTCCGACTCGCCGATCCTCACCGACGCCCAGACCGAGGCGATCAAGTCGATGAACGGCGACGCCAACGGGCTGACGTCAGCGACCGTCGACATCACCTACGAGGCCGACGGCGACCTCGAAACCGCGGTCGAACGGGTGCGCGAGGACGCCAGCGTCGCCGCCGACGACCACGACATCGTGGTGCTCTCGGACCGTGCGGCGAGCGAGTCCCGGAAGCCGATCCCGAGCCTGCTCGCGACCGCCGCGGTCCACCACCACCTCGTGCGCAACGGGCTCCGAAATCGAGCGGGGCTCGTTGTCGAGTCGGCCGACCCTAGAGCCGTCCACCACATCGCGACGCTCGTGGGCTACGGCGCGGGCGCGATCAACCCCTACCTCGCCTACCAGACCATCGCGGACCTCACCGCGGGTGGCGACGGTGCGGAGCTCGACGCCGCGATCGGGGCCTACATCGAGGCGCTCGAAGACGGCCTCCTGAAGACCATGTCGAAGATGGGGATCTCCACGGTCCAAAGCTACCAGGGCGCGCAGATCTTCGAGGCGGTCGGGGTGAACTCGGCGTTCGTCGCGGAGTACTTCGAGGGAACCCCCTCACGAACCGGCGGGATCGGTATCGAGGACGTCGAGGAGGACCTCGCGGACCGCCACGCCGTCGCGTTCTCGGCGGACCCACAGATCGAGCGCCAGGGCGAGTACGAACACCGCTCCGGCGGGATCTTCCACGAGTGGAACCCCAAGACCGTGGGCGCGCTCCAGCAGGCCGTCCGCCGTGGCGACTACGAGCAGTACGGCGAGTTCGCCGAGCTGATGAACAACCAGCAGGAACGCCTCCAGAGTCTCCGCGGCTTGCTCGAATTCGACTCCGACCGCGAGTCGGTCCCGATCGACGAAGTCGAACCCGTCACTGAGATCGTGAAACGGTTCTCGACGGCCGCGATGAGCCTCGGGAGTCTCTCGCCCGAGATGCACGAGAACAACGCGGTGGCGATGCACAGGTTGGGAGGGAAGTCGAACACCGGCGAGGGCGGCGAACCGCCCGAACGGTTCGGCACCGAGAAGGAGTGTAACGTCAAACAGGTCGCGTCGGGTCGGTTCGGGGTCACCTCCGAGTACCTCACCTCGGCCGACGAGCTCCAGATCAAGATGGCCCAGGGAAGCAAGCCGGGCGAGGGCGGCCACCTCCCGGGCAAGAAGGTCAACGAGATGATCGCCCACGTCCGCCACGCCACTCCAGGTGTGGGACTCATCTCGCCGCCGCCGCTCCACGACATCTACTCGATCGAGGACCTGAAACAGCTGATCCACGACCTGAAGGCCGCGAACCCCGAGGCCGACATCAACGTCAAACTGGTCTCGGAGGCGGGGATCGGCACCATCGCGGCCGGGGTCGCGAAGGCCAACGCCGACGTGGTCCACATCTCGGGTCACTCCGGGGGGACGGGTGCGAGCCCGCGAACCTCGATCAAGAACGCGGGCGTCCCGTGGGAACTCGGCCTCGCCGAGACGAACCAGATGCTGCGGGAGACCCGCCTGCGTTCCCGGATCCGCGTCTCGACCGACGGCGGTCTGAAGACCGGAAGGGACGTCGCGGTCGCGGCGCTGCTCGGTGCGGAGGAGTACATCTTCGGGACCGCCTCGCTCGTGACGTCGGGCTGTGTGATGGCCCGCCAGTGTCACGAGAACACCTGTCCCGTGGGCGTCGCGACCCAGCGCGAGGAGCTCCGCGAGCGCTTCTCGGGCGAGCCCGACCACGTCATCAACTACATGACGTTCATTGCCCAGGAGCTCCGCGAGCTGATGGCCGAGCTCGGCTTCACCACCGTCGAGGAGATGGTCGGCCGGCCGTCGTTCCTCGCCCAGCGCGAGGACGTCAGCCAGGAGAAGGCGCGGAAGGTCGACCTCTCGGCGGTGCTCGCCGAGCCCCGGAGCGACGGCGAGCCCGGCACCGAACGAACCAAGGTCAGGGAACAGACCCACGAGATCGACGAGCAGCTGGACCACGAGATCGTCGCCGACGCGGAGGAAGCGATCGAGGCGGGCCAGCCCGTCTCGTTGAACTACGACATCTCGAACGTCGACCGGGCGGTCGGCGCGCTGCTCTCGAACCGTATCTCGACGGCCCACGGTGGGTCGGGTCTCGGCGAGGACACCATCCGCCTGGGCTTCGACGGCACGGCCGGGCAGAGCTTCGGGGCCTTCCTCGCCTCGGGCGTGACGATGGACCTCACCGGGACCGCGAACGACTACGTCGGCAAGGGGCTCTCGGGCGGCAAACTCGTGCTCGAAACCCCGCCCGACGCGGCCTACGAGGCCGCCGAGAACAGCCTGATCGGTAACGTCGCGCTCTACGGCGCGACCGAGGGCGAGGCCTACATCAACGGCAAGGCGGGCGAGCGGTTCGCGGTTCGGAACTCCGGCGTGACGGGCGTGGTGGAGTCCGTGGGTGACCACGGCTGTGAGTACATGACCGGTGGAGCCATCGCGGTGCTCGGGAGTACGGGCAAGAACTTCGCGGCCGGGATGAGCGGCGGGGTGGCCTACGTCCTCGACCCCGACGACGAGTTCGACGCGAAGGTCAACCACGGCATGGTGAGCACGAGCCGCGACCTCGACCGGAAGGACGAGGCGATGCTCCGTCGGCTGGTCGAGAACCACGTCGCCTACACCGACTCCGAGCGTGGCGCGGCCGTGCTCGACGACTGGGAGGACGTGAAGACGCAGTTCGTGAAGGTGATGCCCGACGCCTACGCCGACGCCATCGCCGAGCGCGAGGAGGCCGACGTCAGAACCCGACCGCCGGCCCAGGCGAGCGCCGCGAGCGGCGAGCAGCGCGTCGCCGAGGGCGGCGCGGACTGAGGGCGGATCGTCCGAACGGTTTCGAAACCAAATCCCGAATCGAAATAACTTCGGTTTCGAAACCAGAATCCCGGTAAACCCCGAACCCCTATCGACCGACGTGACTCTCGAAACGGCACTCACCGGTCTTCTCACCGACCCGGTCGTGGTCGCGGTGTGGGTCGTCCTCGTTGCATCGTCGCTCGTCGTTCTCGCGTGGGACCTCCGGACCAACAACCCCGAGACGGCCTCGCTGATGCAGTTCGCGTGGGGGCTCTCGACGCTCTACTCCGGGCCGATCGCGCTCGGGGCCTACTGGTACGCCGGGCGGTCGCAGATCGCGAGCGACTCGCTCTGGCGGAAGGGCTTTCGGTCGGTCACCCACTGCTACTCGGGGTGTGGGGCGGGTGAAGTGGTCGGCGTGGTGACGATGGCGGGCGTGTTCGCGGTCTCCAGCACGGCGCTCACCGCGGCCGTGACGTTCTCGCTCGCCTACCTGTTCGGCTTCGCGCTCACCATCGGCCCGTTGCTCCAGGAGGGCGTCGGCTTCCGCGAGGCGCTCTCGGATTCGTTCTACAGCGAGACCGCGAGCATCACCGTGATGGAGGTCGCCGCCATCGGCACCGACATCTGGATCGCCGGGGACGCCCACATCGGAGCCCTGCTCTTCTGGACGGGGCTCGCGTTCTCGCTCTCGGTGGGCTACTTCGTGGCCTACCCGGTGAACGTCTACCTGGTCCATCGCGGGGTCAAGGGTGGGATGCAGAACCCGACCGAACGCGGGCAGACGACGTCGTGAGAACGCTCCCGCACCGCTCGACATCGTTTTGCGGCTTCGCCGTGCGTATGTAGCCGTGAACGCACTCGTCATCGGCGGTACGCGCTTCATCGGCCGTCACACCGTCGCGGCACTCCTCGGCCACGACTACGAGGTCACCGTCTTCAACCGCGGGAACCACGAGATACCCTTCGAGACCGTCGAGCACGTCGTCGGCGACCGGACCGACCCCGAAGCCCTCGAAGACGCGGCCCAGCGGACCGACCCCGACGTCGTGATCGACTGTGTGGCCTATCATCCCGACGAGGTCCGCCGCGCGGTCGACGTGTTCGCCGACGTGAACGCCTACGTCGTGATATCGAGCGGCGCGGCCTACGGGGCCAACGCGATCCCCAAACGCGAGGACGAAACGCCGCTCCACGAGTGTACCGACGAGCAGGCGACCGACGACTCGTGGGCGACCTACGGCCCGCGAAAGGCCGAAATCGACCGTGTGGTTGCGGCCGCGGGCGAGGCGGGTGTGAACGCGATGAGCGTCCGCCCGCCCGTGGTCTACGGTCCTCACGACTACACCGAACGGTTCGATTACTGGGTCGACCGCGTCGCGAACCACGACCGGGTGGTGGTCCCCGGCGACGGTGACAGCCTCCGGCACATGGTCTTCGTCGAGGACGTGGCGAGCGCGCTGGTGCGGGTGGCCGAGGACGGCGATCCAGGTGAGTCCTACAACGTCGGCGACCGTCGGCTCCCGATCCTCGAAGAGTGGATCGAACTCGTCGCCGACGCGCTCGGGGCCGAGGTCGAGGTCGTGACCGCGAACGAGCGCGAACTCGCCGCCGCCGACCTCGCGCCCGAGGACTTCCCACTCCAGCTCGACTACCCGCACGTGCTCTCGACCGCGAAGCTCGCAGGGCTCGGGTGGGCGGCGACCCCGATCGAGGAGGCGCTCGCCGCGACCGTCGAGGACCACCGCGACTCCGGGCGCACCGGCCGCGAGAACGGTCCCGACCGCGCCGCCGAGGAGCGGGTGTTGGGCATCCTCGATACGATCTGACGGGGGCCGGTTCCCGCGCTCGCGGTCGGGAACGTTATGCGCCGCCGGGGACACCCGAGAACATGTTCGACAAATCGACGTGGATCCGCCTGCCGCGAAACGTCGTGGTGGGCCACGGCGTCCTCGACGAGACCACCGACGCCATCGCCGAGCTCCACCTCGGTGGCCAGCCCCTCCTCGTCACCTCCCCGACCGCTCGTGAGGTGGCCGCCGATCGCGTCGCGGCGTCGTTCGCCGCGGGTGGTCCAGAGCCGGCGACGGTCGTCGTCGAGGAGGCGAGCTTCAGCGCCGTCGAGCGCGTCGTCGAGACCGCCCGCGAGGAGGACGCGGGATTTCTGGTTGGCGTCGGCGGCGGCAAACCCATCGACATCGCGAAGATGGCGAGCGACACCCTCGAACTGGGGTTCGTCTCGGTGCCGACCGCGGCGAGCCACGACGGCATCGTCTCCGGTCGCGGTTCGGTCCCCGAGGGTGACACCCGTCACAGCGTGGCCGCCGAGCCGCCGCTGGCCGTGGTCGCCGATACGGGCGTGATCGCCGACGCGCCGTGGGAGCTCACTACTGCGGGCTGTGCCGACATCATCTCGAACTACACCGCCGTTCGGGACTGGCAGCTCGCCCACCGGCTCCAGAACGTCGAGTACTCCGAGTACGCCGGCGCACTGAGCCGAATGACCGCCGAGATGCTGGTCGACAACGCCGACTCGATAAAGAAGGGGCTCGAAGAGTCCGCGTGGGTCGTAGTGAAGGCCCTCGTCTCCTCGGGGGTCGCGATGTCGATCGCGGACTCCTCGCGACCCGCGAGCGGGGCCGAACACCTCTTCAGCCACCAGCTCGACCGCATCGCGCCCGGTGTGGCGCTCCACGGCCACCAAGTGGGAGTGGGTTCGATCCTCACCGAGTACCTCCACACCGGCGACGATGGCCGGTGGCGGAACATCCGCGACGCGCTCGCCCGGATCGGCGCGCCGACCACCGCCGACGGCCTCGGGATCGACGACGGGGCGGTCATCGAGGCGCTCACGACCGCCCACGAGATCCGGGACCGCTACACCATCCTCGGCAACGGCGTGAACGAGCCCGCGGCGCGGGAGGTCGCCACGGTGACGGGTGTCATCTGAGCCGTTCGTTCCCGCGACGACGCCGATTACGCGTCGCTCATCCGGAGGATCGGTTTGATCGTCTCGCCGCTCTCGGACGCCGCGACCGCGTCCTCGATCGCCTCGAAGTCGTAGTACTCGACGAGTTCGTCGAACGGGAACCGTCCCTGCCGGTAGAGCTCGACGAGGGTCGGGATGAACTCCTTCGGGTACGAGTCGCCCTCCGCGACGCCGCGAACGGACCGACCGGTGGTGACGAAGTCGTTGACGTCGAGGCTCACCTCGGTCCCGAGCGGCGGTGCGCCGACGACGCCGACGGTGCCGAGCTTCGCCAGCGAGTCGAACGCCTGTCGGAGCACGGCGGTGACGCCCGTCGACTCGACGGCGTAGTCCGCGCCGCCGTCGGTCGCCTCGCGGACGGTTTCGACGACGTCGGCGACCGACTCAGGGTTCACCGTCGTCGTCGCCCCGAGCTCCGCCGCGAGGTCGAGACGGTTCTCGAAGAGGTCGACCGCGACGATGGTCGTCGCACCGACCACCTGTCCGGCCATCACCGCACTGAGCCCGACCGTTCCGGCACCGAAGACCACGAGCGACGAACCGGACTCGACGTCGAGCGAGTTCATCACCGCGCCCGCACCGGTCTGGACGCCACATCCGAGCGGCCCCGCCAGCTCCAGCGGTATCCCCTCCGGTACGGGGACGACGTTCTCCTCGTGGGCGATTGCGTGGGTGGCGAACGAGGACTGGCCGAAGAAGTTCGCGCCGATCGGTTCGCCGTCGCTGTGTATCGGCGACGAGCCGTCCTCGAAGCGTTCCCCGCCGAAGTTGTGCTCGAAGAACGAGTCACAGTAGGCCACGTCCTTGCTCCGACAGTTCGCACACGTATCGTCGTAGTCGAACGTGAGCCCGACCCTGTCGCCGGGTTCGACGTCCGTGACTTCGTCGCCGACGGCTTCGACGACACCCGACCCCTCGTGACCGAGGACGACGGGCGGTTCGGGCGGGTAGTTCCCGTCCCGAACCGAGAGGTCGGTGTGACAGATGCCAGCGCCGACGATCCGCACGAGCACCTCGTCCGCGCGGGGGTCGTCCAGCGTCACGCGCTCGATCTCGAACGGTCCACCGGTTTCGTTGACGACCGCAGCTTCGATCTCCATCGCACCGTGTACTTACCGCCGAGCGGTTTTGTGGATTACCCTTCGAGGTACTCTCCGTGGGCGACCGGTGAGCCGGCCCTCGCGGACGTCCCAGCGGCGACGACCACTGGTGCGTCGACGTCGCGCTACAGCGTGTCGAGGAGGTCCGCGAGCGTGGCGAGGTCGTACTGACCCGGTGCGGTCACCTCGCCGGGGTCGACGGGTGCGTAGGCGATCCGCGAGCCGTACTGGGGTGCAACCGCACGCGAGTGCCGTCCCACCTCCCCCATCGCCATCGTCGCGACCGCGTGCCCCGCCGTGTCGATCTCGTCGGTCACCGCGAGCAGCGCGAGCACGTCCTCGCGGCTCTCGGCCGTGACCGCGAGCTTCCCCACGTCGCCGTGGTCGACCGCGCTCGTGAGCGTCTCCCGCATCGAGACCCGCGACGGGGTTCCCGAGAAGTCGTGGGCCGAGACGATCACCTCGACTCCGTTCTCGCGGGCGTGGTCGAGCACCGAATCCGCCTCGTCGATGGCCGCGAGTTCGACATCGACCGCCTCCACTAGAGAATGCTCGACGGCGCGTTCGAGCGCCGCGAGCCGTCCTTCGGCCTCGGCCTCGCCGCCCTCCTCGACCGTTCGATTCGTCGCGACGAGCGGGAGGTCGCCGTCGTACGCGTCGAGCGCGTCGAGCGGCTTGTCGGCGAGGTCCATCCGGAACTCGACGGCGTCGGCGTGCTCGCGGGCCGCCGGTTCGTCGGCGAGATCGGCCGTGGCCGCCGCGAGGACCGGAGTCTCGAAGTTCATGCCCTCAGCTCAGTTCGACCCGCCGAAAACTCGTTCGGCTGTTCCTTGCGGCCGGAGGATTCGGTCCGCCGTGCTTCGTCCGCCGCGGTCAGCGGTGTGTAAGCGCACCCACCGCGAGCGAGGCGAAGCCGAGCGAGCGGGCGCGAGGGTGACCAACGGGAACCCGACGCGCTTTTGATCCACATTTTGCCAGGGAGCGAGTGAACGAAGTGAACGAGCGACCGCAGCAAAAGGTGGGATGGACTCGCCGGGATTTGAACCCTCAGACGCTAACGCGTCCGATTGTGGCCATTCCGTGCTCGCTGCGGCTCGCACGAAACGGCCATCCGGGGCCTCTTCCAGACTACGGAGTTTCCCTGTGGGTTGGTGGAGAGCAGACAGACATGACAACAACGCTCACACCAGAAGAAGCACTCGAACAGTATCTCGAATCCAGGCATGACGCAACAGCGAGTACGGTTACCAACCACCGCTATAGGTTGAATTACTTCCTTCAGTGGTTCGACGAGGAGTCCGAGTTGGACGACCTGTCGGCACTCTCCGGACTCCACTGCGAGCAGTTCAAGAACTGGAGAATGACGAACTTCGACCTGAACTTAGTCACGCTCCAATACCATATGCAGACACTCCGTGTATTCGTTCGGTGGTGTGAGAACGTGGGCGTGATTGATGAGGAGGTCTCCGACAAAATCATCGTACCGACCGTCCCCGAATCCGAGAAAGCGCGGGATGTGCACATCTCACATGACCGGGCCACTCAGATAATGGACTACCTGGCTCGATACGAGTGGGCTTCGAAGAACCACCTCGTCTTCAGCCTGCTCTATCACACTGGAATGCGGAGGTCCTCTCTCTACTCATTGGACGTACAGGATTGGCATCAGGATAATGGCTATCTCGCTGTGCGCCATCGTCCAGAGCAGGGCACTTCGCTAAAGCTGAAAGAGGATGGAGAGCGGAACGTCTCCGTTACCAATAATCGACTCGCCAGAGCTCTCGATGACTGGCTTGAGGAGCAACGACCAGACGTTGTCGATGACTCTGGTCGACACCCACTACTCGCGAGTACTCAAGGTCGACTGCACTACGAGACTATCTCGAAAGTATGCTACCGAGTTGTTAGACCGTGCTACTTCGCCAACGAATGCCCGCACGACCGCGATATCGACGATTGCCAAGCTACTAAGCGCGACCACATGTCGAAGTGTCCTGGTTCAGTAAGCAGCCACCCAATCAGAAGGAGCGCAATCACTCACCACTTAGACTCTGACGTCCCGAAGGCCATTGTCTCCGAGCGAATGAACGTCTCGGAACCTATTTTGGATATGCACTACGACGCAAGGGACAAAGAGCAGCGGCGTCTGAACCGAGCGAAGTATCTCGATAGCGTGTAAGGCGTAAACTTCCTCTCGCCCAACCGCCTAAAATTACTTTATGAGGCCCATTGCAACTCATACTACATTGAGTAGCTTCCTTGTATGAGTGAGTAACTGTGAACGGCGCTGGTTCTCAGGCCCCTGGCAGCACTGGTGGGCACATTACGTCAACGCGGACCGTGTCACCCATCCCACGGTGTATTTGCATGATTTCGAGCCCGACATCCCGTAGTTCGTCGAGTATCTCAACATCGTCAATTGGCTCCTGAAAGTAGAGCCAGGCAAGTCTGGACTTCCTGCTGGGACCTTGTGCCCATATGGATGTACCAAGTTTTCCGAAGTACTCCTGCCATCCCTCTATGTCGACCGTATGGAGTCGTTCCATCACTTTCCCATTTGAACCCCTCCCGGATAAATGTCTCTGTGTATACAATTACACAGGAGTACTAATGTTGCCATACTGCTGTGTAGTGAGTTACACAGCTGTGTATTCTGATACACAGGTTGGGGTACTCAAATGAAAGATAACAGTCACATAGCGCGCTCTCAGATGTCTATATTTCTGGTGTATTGATGAGTGGTAGTCTGCGGGGTTTCATTATCACCTAACACCTGGTAGTTCTCGGAGTTCATCTTGGCTGAGTGCACGGTACTTCTGCGAGTCCCTCCGAACCAGCTTCCCGTGCCGGAGGTCTTCGAGACTTGCACAACCAACAAGGTCGGCAAAGGTCTTCGAAACAGTCACGAGTAGAAACACATCGGAGTTCTCTCGCTGAAGGGTCTTTTCGGCGACAATCAGCCGAGCATCCATTCTTGTGCGAGTTTTGACGTCGATATATTCTGGCTCTTTGTCGTCACTCTCATGCGAATTCACGAGGTCAAACCCTCCATCACCATCTTCGTAGACGTTGGTATCAAGGGAGAGACCGTAGGTTCGCGCTACCGCGAGTTCGCCCGCTACTCCGGTACGGTGAGCATCGACTGTCGAAGTATCTCTACAACTACGTTCTTGATTAAGATAGGACTGGGCTCGTTCCTCCGCAAGTTCGCTAACGAACGACCAATCATCTTCATCGAACTTGACTCGGAGACGGGTTCCTAAGACCTGCTCCGTCTCTTTCTCGTTGAACTTCATTCTCTCGTCGATTGAGTTCCGTATCTGCGAGACAGACACATCGAAAAGCACTCCTCATGCTCAGTACTGTACACGAGGCTCAGCACAATCATAGCCCCCATGGATGAATAGAGTGTGCTCCGCTCACTACAGCGTCGTATTCCACGCGAGCCTGCGGGTCTTCGATGTCTGTCGTGTCGCTGATGTATGCTACGGCCTTGTCGACAGCTTCGGCGCGGTCACGTCGGTCTCCATCGAGGATACCTCCGTCAAGGTCTCCGCTTGTAACAGGTTCGACAACATCCCCCGAACCGTCTTCTGTTCGGAGTCGCATGGGTATCAACACGTTACCTCCCCCGCACTGCCGCAACTTGTGTTCCAGAGGACCCGATTCTATCCAGGGCGCAGCACAGAGAACATCCATGTGTGCGACGAATCCTCCTCTGACTTGCATTACGTGGACTCCTGCGATACCTGACTTAGTGAGCTTCTGGAATGGTACAGCGAGACCCTTGCTCACGTACTCACTTCGAAGTTCACGGTAGAGGTCCGGGTCGTACCGGCGCATCTTCCGAAGCCATCCCTCATTGACCGAGAAACGACGTCGCTTGAGCTTCTCGAAGGTTTCGAGGATGGACCTCCGAGCGATAGCTGGATGAGGATGGGCGCGTCGGTCATGGAGTGCTGTCCAGGTCCACTGATTCCACTGCATCACTGAATCGCTGTAGTTGTTCTGAGCACTGCTTCCTGCAGTACAGCGAGGGCAAAGCCGATGGAGACCGCAGTAGTAGCGACCACTGTCCTTTGTTTTGTTCCCACACGATGCAAGTCGACGTGCTCTCGCGAAGTGACCGAGCTTGAGCAACCCAGCAATCATCCAGCGTCTGTAGAGACTCCGAGTGGAGCCATACGTGACAGCACGTGCGATGTTGAGCGCTGGTTCTTCTGGAAGGTCACGTGGAACTCGGACACGAAGCAGCGGGTCCTTGTCTGGCAGGTTGCGTGTCTCGTCGCTGAGTTCGTCGAATTCTTGGATTCGCTTGAGGTCGTAGTTGTTCCGAGCGCCGTGTATAGTCCTTATGTCGGAAGGAAGAGCGTTCTCTATAGAGAGTGGTTTCTCTTCAGTAGGAACCGGGATGCTCCGCGCTGGTGTCGCACTCATGGTTGAACACGGGTACGAACCACCCCCTTCAGAGTATGCGCAAGAATTATACTTCTTCGTTGATGTGTTATTTGTGTAATCATAGTCGGTTGTTTGGGCGTGCCAGCGCCCGTCTCTTCACTCCATTAGCGGAGCATGGGTCATCTGCTACGTTGTCATAGTCCTTCCGAGTCCGAGAATTATAAAACTTTCTGACGTTCGAATCTTTGAGAATAACATGAGTGAGACGTGGCTCAATTGCGTGATTCAATGACCGACTCCTACCTTACTGCTGTGTATCTGAGTACACAACGCCATGGCCTCGGCTTCAGGATATCAAAAGTTCAATATGAAATTGGGTGAGCGCCATGACCCGCCGCTTCAGAATAATGGAGTTGACACACTCAAGTTGGTTCTCCAGTGGTCTCCTATAAATTCACGGCTGATAGGAAAACTGGGGTATTAAGAATAGTTAAAGACCCATATCCCTGGCTATTTCTGAGCAGATTTTCGCTGTCAGTTAGGGTGTGTTCGCAGCAGTCAACCAACCTCTCTCAAAAAACCAAAACAATGATATATTTCTCTGTTCTCACTGGACTCAGCAGAATATACTCCCCCAATCCATCCGTGCACGGGTTGTACCACAAAGCGTGCACACCGCGAGAAGCCAACCCTCTCACAGACCCTAAGACAACGATTTCCGGAGTGAGGTGAGTCGTCGACTGATGACCGAAGGCGCTATACACACAGATTATAAACAAAGCGTGTATGCCGCGGAGCATCGATGACTCAAGTTCGCAAACGAAGGTGTGGCTCAACTACCCCGACGACATCAACGCACTCGCAGATGAAGCTCGCGAGAGTGACTGGTCGCGACGTGTTGCTGTACTCCTCATGGGTAGGGTCGGGTTACGTGTGAGCGGTGTACTATCAGCGACGCCTGCAGGCCTCTCCTACAACGACGATGGCGACTATTGGGAGTTGCGAGTCCGCGGCAAGAACACCAAAGGTGGGGAGAAAACCACACGACAGGCGTACGTCCCCAAAGACGTGCAACGCGAACTCAACAACTACGCTAAGGAGCGCGACATTGCGTTGAGTGAGCCGTACGTTGATGTTTCCGTGGATAGCATCCGACGCTGGGTACGCGAAGCAGCAAGCAATCTCGCGCCGTCTGAGGGTAAAGAGAGCAGCTCCCGCGAGCACGATGACAACCATCCGGAGTACTGGGAACATGTCTCCTCGCACGATTTGAGGAGAGCCTGGGCGAACCATTATCTCGTTGAGGAGGAGGTCTCCGCCCGAGTCATGATGAGTATCGGCGGATGGAGTAGCTACGATGCTATTGAGCCGTACCTCACCGAACCAACATCGTCAACGATAGGTGAGGAGCTCAATGGACTCTCTTGAGATGCTCTCACGGCTGACAGATGCCTCCCTTCGTGGGGTTCTCCACAGTAGTACGACTACAGCAGACCTTCGTCACGGGCCGCTGAGACCCCTCTCGACGAAGCTATGCAACGGTTGTACTACTGCCGAGTCTCATCAATAGCCTGTAATCCATGAAAGCTAAGGCCCGATAGGCTGATGCGTTGTAGTATGCCGCTTACGCTTACCGAACTCGACTCGCACCTGTTCGAGTGCGCGGACATTATCCGAGACGCAGTGGACTCGACGGACTACAAGGACTACATTCTCCCGCTGGTCTACTACAAGACAATCTCCGACGAATTCGAAAAGCAGTATCAGGAGAACCTCGATGAGTACGGAGAGGACTTCGCCCGACGCCCGAACCTATTCGATACGCCGGTCATTCCAGAAGGGTATCTCTGGGAAGACCTCCGGGCAGTCAACGACAACGTCGACCAAGCGCTCAACGAAGCGTTCGACGCGCTGACCGAAGAGAACCCTGAGCTACAAGGCCTGTTCCGTGCCGACTACATCGACGCCGACGCGCTCAACGACGACCGCCTCGGGAAGCTCGTCGAGCACCTCAGCAAGTACGACCTTGACCGCGACAACGTGCCGCCGGACTTGCTCGGCGAGGCATACATGGACCTGGTTCGTCACTTTGCCGAGGAGGAAGGCAAATCTGGAGGTCAGTTCTTCACACCGCCGCACATCGTCGAGCTGTGCGTCCAGCTTGTCGATGACTTCGAGGACGGGCAAAGCTTCCACGACCCGACGGCTGGCTCCGGTGGGATGCTCATCGAGGCCGCACGGTACTATCGAGAGCAAGGTGGCGACCCCTCGAAGCTCACGTTCACGGGGCAGGAAATCAACCCCGACATCGCGGCCATCGCTCGGATGAACCTCTCCATCCACGCACTTAGCGGGGACATCGAGCGTGAGGACTCGCTTTCTGCGCCGCAGTTCACCAACGGGGAGGCGTTGCAGCGCTTCGACCGAGTTCTCGCCAATTTCCCGTTCTCGGCGAACTGGGCGAAGGACGACCTTCAGGACGACCCGTATGGCCGGTTCGACTGGGCTGAGAAGCTCCCACGAGCCGACCGTGGTGACTACGCCTTCATCATGCACATGGCGAAGCAGCTCAAGACGCCTAACCACGACGGCGTGGGTGGAAAGGCCGCCATTGTCATCCCGCATGGGGTCTTGTTCAGAAAGCACGAAAGCAAGTATCGCGAGCCGATGCTCGAAAACGACCTTGTGGAGGCCATCGTGGGGTTGCCCGAGAACCTCTTCCAGAACAACTCGATTCCGTCGGCGATTCTGGTGTTGAACACCGATAAGCCCGCCGACCGGGAGGGTGAAGTCCAGTTCGTCCACGCCGCCGACAAAGCGTTTTACGACGACCTATCGAATCAGAACGAACTCACGGATGAGGGTGTCGAGCACATCGTGCAAAGCGTCCGGGAGTGGACCACCGAGGAGCGCGTCAGCCGAACGGTGTCACTCTCGGAGATACGCGAGAACGATTACAACCTCAACATCGCGCTCTACGTCGACACCACTGAACCCGAGGAGGACATCGATGTGCGCGAGGAGTTAGCGACGCTCCGGGAGTTGCAGGCTGAGCGCGACGAGATTGAGGCTCGGATGACCCAGCACATGGAGGCGCTGAACTATGAGTGAGGAGGCATCAC
This sequence comes from Halococcus salsus, assembly GCF_009900715.1. Lineage (NCBI taxonomy): Archaea > Methanobacteriati > Methanobacteriota > Halobacteria > Halobacteriales > Halococcaceae > Halococcus > Halococcus salsus. Next base: position 177,099 of record NZ_JAAAJC010000002.1, on the reverse strand, counting down.
TGGACGAGTTCACAGATGAAAGTGAGGCGAGTAACGATGTCGCTAACCAGCCAAATGATGGACTGATTAAAGGAGTCGCATGGTCAACTCTGGACTACGTTCCTGACGAGTGGAATGTTAATAATATTGGTTCTGATATAGACTTACTCACTGGTAACAACTTCTCATCTAAGGACTTCGCCGATGAGGGAGGTGTTCCTCTGATTAGGATTCGTGACCTCGGAACTGATAAAACAACCCTGAATTTCACTGGCGAGTACGATTCAAAATATCTCATCGAAGCTGACGACCTGCTCGTGGGAATGGACGGAGAATTTGAGCCGCACCTATGGTCAGGTCCGAAATCTCTCTTGAACCAGCGAGTATGTAAGATAGAACCCACAAAGCAGTACAACAAGATATTCCTCCGATATGGGATTGAAAAACCGCTGTTCTACATACAAAAATCAATAGCGGGGACGACTGTGAAACATCTATCTCAGTCGAATATTCGGGATGTGAACCTACCAACTCCGTCACTCGAAGAGCAGCGCAAAATCGCCACTATACTCTACGCCGTCGACCAAACGATTCAGAAGACTGAGGAGATAATCGAGCAGACAAAACGTGTTGACGATGGACTTCTGCAAAGTCTGTTTTCGGGAGAGCGTCTTGATTGCGATTATGATGAGGTCCCGACCGTAGGAAGCATACCGGATTACTGGGAAAGTGGGCTGATGGGTGAAGAATGCACCATTACAATGGGGTCATCACCGAAATCAGAATACTACAACGAGTCTGGTGACGGTCTTCCATTCTTTCAAGCAAACAACGAGTTTGGTCTTCGCAGTCCTTCCCATAATAGGTGGTGCTCAAATCCAGTAAAGACGGCCGAAGAAGGTAGCACACTGATGACCATTCGAGGGACATACGTCGGACAAGTGAACATGGCAGACAGAAACTGCTGTATCGGACGGGGACTCGCCGCTATCTCAGCAGGTGACTCTATACTACCGGAATATCTCTACCACCACCTCCGAAGGCGTGAACGGTACGTGAAATCAATCGCTATCGGAAGTACCTTTGATTCAGTGAGCAGTGACGATTTGGACAACCTCGTTATTGCGATACCTCCAAAGGAAGAGCAGAAAGAAATCGCAGAGAGTCTTGAAGAAGTTCAGAAAACTTTCATGGACTCTCATGAGTATATTTCTCAACTCAAGCGCCTCAAACAGGGCCTAATGCAGGACCTCCTTTCAGGCGAGGTCCGCACCGACGACGTGGACATTGAGGTTCTCGACGACGTGCTGGCGCACGGCTGACTCACCGATAGGTTTCAAGCGTGACGCTGGGAATCGTCCCGAAGTGCGAATCACCAGCGAGAACCGGTTTGTCGCGTTCGATGGCTTCGCGGCGATTGCCGCATCATCCTCCTGATGCCGGGACCGTCCGCACCGTCGTCCATCCGCTTGCCGAGGAGTCGTCCGGCACGCCGAGTGGTGGATGGCGTCATCGACACCACTAACTACGAATTAAGCACTGCCTCGACGGTCCGACGCTCGGCGGGCGTGTTCGCAACCTTTCCCACGCCAATGTAGAGTTCCAACACGGTCATCGCTGGCATCACGAGCGCCACCCCCTCGGCTTCGAGTTCGCGCTCCATCGAGACGTCCGCCTCCACGTCGTCAATAACGTCTAAATCCACAGACCATCACGTTCACTCATCGTGATGAACGAAGCCAATGCTTTGTTTCTCCGTTTCACCGACAGAACCATGTGAGTGCTATCCGAACGAGAGCCATGATTAGCACGCCGAACGAGGGCGGCGTCGAGCGCTCCCTACTCTCGTGGCTCGACGGCATCGGGTGGGAGACACACGGTCAGGACGGCGGACGGGGTGCGCGAGTCCTCGACGAGCGATACGAACGCCGAACGAACGAAGTCATCTACTGGGACCTCCTCGCCGAACAGGTCGTCGCGCTCAACGATGACGTAACCAAAGCAAACGTCGAGAAATTCATCTCCTCGCTGAAACGCGACCTCGACCACGAAAACCTCCTCGACGGCAACCAAGCGTTCCACCAACTCCTCACGAAGGGCAAGACCTTCTCGGTCAAGCGTGCTGACGGCGTGAGCAAGACCATCTACGTCGACCTGATAGACTACGAGAACCCCGAGAACAACCGCTTTCATGCCGCCAATCAGTTTTCGGTCTCCCGTGAGACCACCATCCGTCCAGACGTGAATCTCTTCGTCAACGGCATCCCGCTGGTGACGATGGAACTCAAGAGCCGAGCACAGGACAACCACTGGAAAGACGCCGTGAGGGACCTTCTCGACTATCAAGAGGACGTTCCTCGGCTGTTTGTTCCCGGTCTGTTCAATATCGCCGCCGACACAATGGAACTCCGCTACGGCGCGGTCGGCGCACCCAAGGGTTTCTACCAACCATGGAACGATGCGCCGGCACTCTACGAGGACGACAACGGGATGAAGCAGGCCACGCAAGCGCTCTGTAACCCCGAGACGGTCCTCGACCTCGTGAAGAACTTCGTGTTCTACGAGCGCCGAACCGGCGGCGACGCCAAAATCGTTCCGAGATATATGCAGTACTACGCGGTCAACGCTATTCTCGATAGAGTGCGAGAGGGCGAGCACAACCGAGGCCTCATCTGGCACACCCAGGGGTCTGGCAAGTCCTTCACGATGCTCTATGCGGCCCAGAACCTTCTCTCACGCGACGTTGTGACGAATCCCCAGGTCTTCATCATCGTCGACACAGACAAGCTCAACAGCCAAATGCGCGACCAGCTGGCGAACCTCTCGCTCGAACAGTGGACCGTTGCCGAGCGGATTTCTCACCTCGAACAACTCATCGAGGAGGGTCAGAGCCAGCTTGTCCTCACGACCATCCAGAAGTTCGCCGATGTCGACCCGGATGTTCAGGGCAACGACGAGGTAATCGTGATGAGTGACGAGGCCCACCGCTTCATGGAGGCTGACCTCGGGAGTCGCCTTGACGCCGCGCTTCCCACGTGTTCTCATTTCGGTTTCACCGGTACGCCTGTCCGTGAGGGTGAACGCGAGAACGAACGCAACACCTTCCGAGAGTTCTCGCCTGAAGGTGAGGAGTACCTTCACCGCTACTCGGTTAAGCAGGGCATCGACGACGGCCTGATTTTACCTGTGTACTTCACGCTCCGCCACGAGATGGAGTGGGACATCGACGAGGCGGGTCTCGACGAGGAGTTCGAACACGAGTTCAGGACGATGACCACCGACGAGAAACGCGAGTTCATCCGCGAGCAGGTCACGGCGAAGACGCTGGCAGAACTCTCGCCACGGGTCGATAGGACTGTCGAGGAAATAGAACGGCACTACACCAAACACGTCGCGCCGAACGGCTGGAAGGGCATGGTCGTGACGCCCAGCCGTCGCTCTACGGCAATGTACGGCCAGCGACTTATCGAGCGATTTGGCGAAAAGAACGTGGAGGTGCTGTATACCGCGACGAAGGACGACCCCGAGCTGATTCGTCAGTTCCACACGGATTCCGAGGAGAGAGACGATATCGTACAGGATTTCAAGAAGGAAGATTCGCCGAAGCTCCTCGTCGTTCACAATATGCTCTTGACGGGATTCGACGCTCCAGTCCTGAAAACGATGTACCTCGACCGGAACCTCAAGAACCACAACCTGATGCAAGCCATCGCGCGGACGAACCGTCCCGCCGATGGCAAGGAGAACGGCGAAATCATCGACTTCCAAGGGGTCTTCGAGAACATCGACGAGGCGCTCGACTACGACGCGGAGACCAAGGCCTACGCTGCTCAGGACGAGAAAGAACTCTTCGAGGACCTCGTGAGTCAGGTCGAAACGGTCATGGACATCTTCGACGACATCCCGAAGAACGACAGTCAGGAAGCAGCCAACGACGCCATCGAACGAATCAGCACCCACCCGGAACGCCGTGAGTTCAAGCAAGGCTTCCGACGACTTCAGGACCTCTACGAGTCGGTAGCACCTGACAAGCGTCTCATCAACCAAGGGATTCAGGACCAATACAAGTGGCTGGGTAAAATACAGATAGCCTTCCAGCGGACCACCGCAGGCGACGATGCTCCCGAGGAGGACATGGCCCAGAAGACGCGGGACATCCTCGACGAAAATGTCGACATCGAAGAGATACGCCGCGACTTCCCGATGTACAAGCTCGGCGAGGAGTATCTCGACGAAGTAGAGGGTCTGGATAACCCCGGTGTGAAAGCCTCACAGGTCGCGCACGCAACTCGGGAACACCTGCATCCACGGACGGGCCAGAACCCCCGTTACAAACGATTGAGCGAGCGCGTCAACGACATCGTTGAACGCTGGCAGAGCGGTGGAATGGCCGACCCCGAAGCGGTCGAAGCGCTGAAATCAGTCGAAGGGGAGGTCTTGGAAGTCGAGAGGGAAGCCGGAGAACGGGGGATGTCGGATGCGGAGTTCGCTATCTACACGCATTTGACCGACAAGGAGACCGACATCATCGAGAACGACGAATTGGCCGAGGAGATTGCCGAGGGCATCAGCGAAGAGTTCGAAGAGCGCGTCGACCGAAGCTATCCCGGTTGGCAGACCAACCAAAGCACAGTCAGGGAGATAGAAAAATTGCTTCTCGATACGCTGGTGAAGAAACACAAGAAGCCAGCGCTAATGAACGACGACGAGTTCGTGGACGCGACCCGGAGCTATCTCATCGAGAACTATGCCTGAAGCGGCTCCGCGAGAGGTCGACCTGTTCGGTGAGACAGTCTCCTACGAGGTGCGCCGAAGCGACGAGGCCGACGACCCACGAATCGACATCGACATCCACGACGTGGTGGTCGTCCTGCCACGAGATTCGGAGACTGACCCCGAGGAGCTACTCGCCGAGAATGCCGCGTGGGTGATGGAGAAGAAACAGAAGTACGACTCTTTTCGAGAGACGATACCGGACCGGACCTTTGAGGCAGGCGCGACCTTCCCGTACTTCGGCGACCCGCACGAAATCGTTGTCGAGCATCGGCCCGCGTCGACGGTCGAAGAAGGGGCGTTCAAACTCGCGCGGCATCACGTTGAGCAGACGTCGGTACAACGAGCGTTGGAAACGTTGTATCGACGGAAGGCTCGGGAGACGTTCGAGGAGCGCGCCGACCACTACGCTGACGAAATGTGTGTCGAGTACAAGAGTATCGAACTACGCAACCAACGAACGCGATGGGGGAGTTGTTCGACTTCGGGAACCCTGAGCCTCAACTGGCGACTGATGATGGCCCCATCCGAGATTATCGATTACATCGTGGTCCACGAACTCGCTCATCTCCGAGAGCCGAATCACAACGGGACTTTCTGGTCGCTCGTCGTCGAGTACGACCCGGAGTACAAGGCTCGTGCCGAATGGCTCAACGAAAACAGTACACAGCTGATTTTCACAGAAGACGATTTGTGAATTTCTCACCATTCTTACATGGCTAACTCATAGAAATCCACGATACTTACAAGAGTTTACAGACCCTCCTAAGAACCATGTGTAACGACCGATACACCGTACGAGAGACTGAGGATGGGCCAGTCGTTGAGCGAGTACCTCATCCGTCGGAATTCACAGGCGAGCTCGCAGGCGAGACCGACAACCAGGGACGTACCCTCTCCGAAATGCTGCTTGCAGAACGAAACAACGATGCGAGAATTGAAGATGAACGACTTGAGCGACGGTTGCGGAAATCGGAGAAATCCGAAAGAAAGTCCGTCTGGGAAAGATAGCGAGTACAGCCCCTCATCTGCTCACCACGTCGGTAGCCGATTTCTACCGAGAGACTACCGGAGATGTAGTGATGTCACCCCCCTTGATATCTCGGAGACAAACAATCATTTATCCAACACTATTCAATCTAATGATAAGAATTGGTTAAAGACACTCCACGGACCTACACTACAGTAAGGTAATTGACATGAATAGATGTATATAACGGGTCGAGGAAGATGTGACATGGAGTATAGAATGGCAGCGCTCATCTACCAGGTCGCTCCCGGAGAACTGTCAAGTACTTGGCGGCAGATAGCTCTCAGACGAGTTGTCAACAAGTGGATGTTGTATGCCACATCGAAATACGACATGTTGATGAGCTTTGGCTTATCCGAACCAGACATTAGTTACTATATTTCGACCTCTGAACCTGGAAGGTATGGATACCCAACAAGCTTCGAATTTAAGACCGACGTCAGTGACCACCTACTGACTGACGAAGAGTCCTGTCAATTGATTTCTGATTTTATTGATGAGTGGACACTGGAGATGGTTGACCAAATCGCGGACTACCAATGGTCATCTGGTCTCACTCCGACAGATTTCGTTGTCATGCTTGGTGAAATGCACCCAGTATGGGAAAACGAGCAGGGTGCTGATGCACTCGGTGTCTCAGTGGAAAGGTACGTCGAATTGACAGACTCGGTCAAGTTGATGATGAGACGGTCTCAGTCTATCGCGGAGGTCATTGATGTTTGTACACCGTTTGGTACTCCTATCGCATGGGCAGGCAATGAGTCGAGTGCCTCCTTCGATGATGTCCACGAACGTGATGAGGATGAATTGCCGACGAATGCTGCTTAGTGTATTGAACCTATGATGTTCCAGCACTCTGTGTAGTCAACGACTCACACACGCTTTTATGTCTTGAACGAACAGAGAGAAGCGTCAGCTCACAGGGAAGCCCAATCTGGAATGAGTCCCAGCCCTTTCCGCTTGAACTCGGAACGGGTTGGACACGATATAGCAGCCTATCCGGATGCCGTCTGTGCCATGTGTTTCAAGCTCTAGAAGGATGGACTCGCCGGGATTTGAACCCGGGGCCTCTTCCTTGCGAAGGAAGCGATCTGCCACTGATCTACGAGCCCGCATCCATCAGTACCCGGGCGGCCGGTTTGTAACTTGCGTTCTGTGTCGGGGTTTGTTCGTCCCGAGCAACCCCAGCCGCCCGCTCACCAGCCCGAGCAGGAAGCCGGTGAAGTGGGCGACCAGCGCGACGCCCGGCGAGCCGGTGAACACCGTGACGAGCACCGCGAGCACGCCGAAGACCACCAACTGGACGCGTCGGTTGAGACCGAGGCGGTCGAGCACGGAGTTCGAGACCGGGTTGCCCGTGACGAGGTAGCCGAGCAGCGCGAAGATCGCTGCGCTCGCACCGAGCACGCCGCTCCCGGTGAGGAAGACCTGGCTGAGACCCGCTATCACGCCCGTCGCGACGAAGAAGGCGTGATAGCGGACCCGCGAGGTGAACGACTCGATCGCGAGCCCCACCGGCAGGAGCACGAGCGCGTTGCCGAGCAGGTGGGCGAGGTTCGCGTGGGCGTAGACGCTCGTCACCAACGACCACGGCCGAACGAAGAAGGACGGGCTTAACACGAAGAAAAACCCCATCAGCCCGACCAACTGTAGGACCTGCTGGACGACGAACACGACCCCCATCACCGCGAGGGTCTGGAGGGTCGGGCTGTCGGCGAACCCGCGCATAGCCCCAGTTGTCACTCGCGGTAGAAAACTGCACGGGTCGGAAAACGAAAAACGCGCTCGGCCGGACTCAGTCCTCGAGGACGATCTCGATCGAGACGTCGTTCGGCACCTGGATCCGCATGAGCTGGCGGAGCGCGCGCTCGTCGGCGTCGAGGTCGATCAGCCGCTTGTGGACCCGCATGTTCCAGTGGTCCCACGTCGCGGTCCCTTCGCCGTCGGGTGATTTCCGCGCCGGGACTTCGAGCTGCTTGGTGGGGAGCGGGATCGGCCCGCTGAGGTTGACCCCCGTCTTGGTGGCGATCTCGCGAACGTCGTCGCAGATGTCATCCAGGTCTTCCGGGCTGGTGCCGGCCAGACGGACGCGCGCCTGCTGCATTATTTCTGGTTGACCGAGAGCACTTTGCCGGCGGCGATGGTCTGACCCATGTCGCGGATGGCGAAGCTCCCGAGCTCGGGGATCTCGGAGGACGGCTCGATGCTGAGCGGTTTCTGGGGGCGGACGGTGACGACCGCTGCGTCACCCGACTGGATGAAGTCGGGCTCCTCTTCGGCGACCTCGCCGCTGGCGGGGTCGATCTTCGAGTCGATCGACTCGATGGTGCAGGCCACCTGGGCGGTGTGGGCGTGGAAGACCGGGGTGTAGCCCGCGGTGATCACGCTCGGGTGCTGCATTACGACGACCTGGGCCTGGAAGGTCTCGGCGACCTTCGGCGGGTCCTCGGCCGGGCCACAGACGTCGCCGCGGCGGATGTCGTCCTTACCGATGCCACGGACGTTGAACCCGACGTTGTCGCCGGGGCCGGCCGAGGGCACCTCTTCGTGGTGCATCTCGACACTCTTGACCTCGCCGGAGGCGTCCGAGGGCTGGAAGGAGACGTTGTCCCCGCCCTCGATGGTGCCGGTCTCGACGCGGCCGACGGGCACGGTACCGATGCCCGAGATGGTGTAGACGTCCTGGATCGGGAGTCGGAGCGGTGCGTCCGTGGGCGGCTGGGGCTCGGGCAGGTCGTTGAGTGCCTCGAGCACCGTCTCGCCGTCGTACCACGGCGTGTTCTCGGAGTCCTCGGCGATGTTGTCGCCCTCGAAGGCCGAGACGGGGATGAAGCCCGCGTCCTCGGTCGAGAAGTTGACCTGACCGAGCAGGCCTTTGACCTCTTCGACGGCCTCGTGGTAGCGACTCTCCTCGTAGTCGACCAGGTCCATCTTGTTGATGGCGACGATGAGCTGGTCGATGCCGAGCGTTCGGGCCAGGAAGACGTGCTCTTGGGTCTGGGGCTGGACGCCGTCGTCAGCCGCCACGACGAGCACGGCGTTGTCGGCCTGGCTCGCGCCCGTGATCATGTTCTTCACGAAGTCGCGGTGACCAGGGGTGTCGACGATGGTGAAGTAGTACTCGTCGGTGTCGAACTCCTGGTGGGCGATGTCGATGGTGACACCGCGCTCTCGCTCCTCGGCGAGGTTGTCCATGACGTAGGCGAACTCGAAGCCGCCCTTGCCCTGGGCCTCGGCCTCCTCTCGCTGCTGTTCGATGACGTGCTCGGGGACGTTCCCGGTCTCGTAGAGGAGGCGTCCGACGAGCGTGCTCTTGCCGTGGTCGACGTGGCCGATTACGGCCAAGTTCTGGTGCGGTTTATCTGCCATTGGTAGCTCACGCGCAGGTAGCGCTGTATCGGATGCCTACTGCGTTTCGAGTTAAAACGATTGCGGTATTTCGCGACCGCGGATCCGGCGATGCCGGGTGGCTTGGTACGCCTCAGCACGGTTTCCGATCCGTGCTCGAAACCGCCCCCGGTCAGGAGAGCCGACCCACGTCCGCGAGCACCGCCGACGCCGTCTCGCGTCCGCCCGCGCCGCGCCCGCTGAGGTTCAACTCCCCGGCGTGCTCGGTCTGGAGCTGCACGATGTTCTTGGTGCCCGAGACCGCGAGGGTGCCGTTCGTGGGGACGAGCCGCGGCCCGACGCGTACCGAGGGGCTGCCGTCGCCGACCACCACTTCGCCCACCAACCGGATCGTCCGGCCGTCCTCGGCGGCCAACGAGAGCGCATTCGGGGTGATCTCGGTGATCCCCACGATGTCGGCGTCGGCCAGCGTGGCCCCCGCGTCGCTCAGGACGTTCGCGAGGATCACACACTTGAGCGCGGCGTCGGTGCCGTCGACGTCGAAGGTGGGGTCGGTCTCGGCCACGCCGAGGTCCTGGGCCTCAGAGAGCACGTGTTCGTAGCCGAGCCCCTCGGCCGCCATCCGCGAGAGGATGAAGTTCGCGGTCCCGTTGAGCACGCCGCGCGCCGCGGTGACGTTTCCGGGACCGAGGTCGGCCACCGTCGAGAGCACCGGGATCGCGCCGCCGACGGTCGCCTCGAAGAGGACCTCGCCCTCGCTCTCGCGCTCGGCGGCTCGGAGGTCGGCGTAGCGCTCGGCGACCGGCCCCTTGTTCGCCAGTACGACGTGGGCGTCCCGCGCGAGCGCGCGCTCGACGTGGGTGAACCCGGGGTCGGCGTCGCCGAGGGTCGTGGGAGTTGCCTCGACGAGCACATCGTAGTCGGCCTCGGGGAGGCTCGCGGGGTCGTCGTCGCCCACGGTTCCCTCCTCGGTCTTCCGGGCGAGAACCGCCTCGACGTCGATCCCGTCCGGGTCCGCGACCGCGCTCGTCGAGTCGCTGAGCGCGGTGACGTGGTGGCCGTAGGCCCCGGCGAGTTCACAGACCGCGCGGCCGACCGCCCCACAGCCCGCGACCGCGAGCCTCATCGGTCGGTCCCCGGGAGCGGTTCGATAACCAGGAGATCCTTCTCGTCGGCGACCGCGTGGACGGTTTCGAGCACGCGGTCGCGCTCGCCGGTCTGGGTCGCGAGCCGGATCCGGGCGCTCGACGGTTCGCTGGTACCGTCGGTGGCCGAGAGCGCGACGTCGGCGACCGAGGCGCTGGTGCCGTCGAGCCGCGAGAGGGTATCCGAGAGGTCGGTCTCGACGAGGTCGCCGACGAAGACGATCGAGAGCTCCTCGCCGTAGCGCTCCGCGCCGGCCTGAATCACGTTGACGTCGCCCTCGCGGAGCGCCGAGACGATGGTCTCGAAGCGCTCGGGCGTGGCTTCGAGGTCGACCTCGACGGGGACCCGTCCGCGAGGGGTCAGCGAGCCGCGCTCGTGGAAGATCGAGAGGAGGTTCCCGCCGTTCTCGGCGATCGGCGAGAGCGCGCTGAGGAGTTCGCCGGGTTCGTCGACGAGTTCGAGCCGGACGGTGTAAGCCGAGGCCGACGGCGACGGCTCGCTCATCGAGCGCTCACCACCGACGAAACGAGGCAGTTCATGCCGGTGGTCGTACAGCAGCGGTGATAAATCCCACACTCTCCGTTCAGTGCGACGGCTATCGAGTGCCGAAACGGTGGTCCCGCCGGCCGCCGTGCGGCGGTGCGGCGGCCGCGTTGCGGTTGCGGTAGTGGGGTGTTCCTGGTGGATGAAGGGCGAGCGCGACCGGAGGGAGCGCGAGGGCTTCGGCGGAGGCGGGTGCGTTGCTGTGCGGAGATGTCTGTGGTTGTACTGCGAGCGACCGGAGGGAGCGAGCAGCCTTTTTAGTCCAGGTTTTTGCGAGGAGTGGTTCGCCGGAGGCGAACCCGACGAGGAAAAAAGTGGGGCCGGATTACCTGATTCGGACGATCCCCGAGCGAACCACCCGATGGTTCGGGATGATGAACTCCTCGGTGTCGTTCTCGACGTGGATCGCGAAGACGTCGATCTCCTGGACGATCCCGTCCATCCCGTCGATCCGGACCTCGTCGCCGATCGAGACGGGTTCGGAGAGCAGGAGGTAGAAGCCCGCGGCGCTCGACGCGAGGAGGTCCTTGCACGCGAGCCCGCCGAGGAAGACGAGGCCGAAGGCGTAGGCCGCGAAGAGCACGAGGAGGGCGTCGTCGGCGACGTCGAGCTGGCCCAGCGCGACCAGCACCGCGACGAAGACGATGCTGTACTTGATGAGTTCGGGGATCAGTCCGGCATCGGGGAGTTTGACGTTCCGGAGGCGTTCGGAGGCGAGGAGCTCGGCGCGGTCGGCGAGCACGAGCCCGAAGATCACCACGAGCGCCGCGACGAGCAGCTGCGGGAGGAAATCGATGAATCGGCTGAGATAGAGGGTAGCGTCGAGGATGGACGAGACGGTGAGCGCGAGCACGAGGAACACCACGAACACGAACAGCGCCACCAGCCCCGCGAGCACGGAGACGGTCGAGGTGCCGAGCCGTTGGGCGGCCCGGTCGGAGGTGGTCCCCTCGACGGCGTCCTCGACGCCGACCGCGATCAGGACCTGGCCGGCGAGCCGGTCGACGAGGTAGCTCACCAGGACGCCCACGACCAGCACACCGACGACCAGTACGAGGCTGATCCGGCCCGAGAGCAGGTTCCCGATCAGGGTTCCGAGGTCCGCCATCAGTAATCCTCCGGGTCGATCTCGAGCACCAGCTCGCCACCCTTGAACGCCCGCACCAGCCTATCGCTCTCGCTCAGCGCCACCGCGATGGCGTTGGTGTCCCGCGTGACCGAGGCCGCCGCCATGTGACGCGTGCCGAGCCCCTTCGGGATGTCGACGCCCTCGCCGTGGGCTTCGAGATAGCGGTAGGCCGAGACGATCTTCCCCGCATCGCTGATCACGAACGCGCCGTCGAGCCGCGTGAACTCCTTGACCATCACGTCCACGATCGGGTCGCCGACGTGGACGTGTGACTTCTCGAACGGGTTGTACGAGAGCGGTCGGGACTTGTTCATCACCTTGCCGGCGTCGCCAACGACGAACAGCGCGCCGACGGGTTCACCCTTCTGGCCCTTCTGGCCCAGCTCGACCGCGACGTCGATCACGGCGCTGATCACGTCGGGGTCGGCTCGGGAGTTCGTGAGGAGGTCGTAGGTGCCGAGCGGTTCGAAGTCGCCGACGCGCACGCGGGTCACGTTGTCGATGGTCTCGTCGAAGAGCTTCGTCGCACACACGATCTCGTCGCCCTCGGCGACGTAGCCCTCGTCGGTCGCACCCTCGATCCCGAACCGGATCCGCTCGGCTACGTCGACGAACTCCAGGGGCAGCTCCACGAACCGCTCCGCGCCGACGTCGTTCTCGTCCGCACACACCACCACGTCGACGTCGTCGACGTCGAGGGACCGCTCGTAGTAGGCCGCGCTCGGGGAGAACAGCACCACCGTCTCGGCCCCCTCGACCACGTCATCGAGGAGGGCGCGCAGGGTCGCCATTGGTCGATACGGGTCCCTCGCCGCGCAAAAAGGTTGTGACACCGCGGTCCGCCGATCTCCGTTCCACAGGCTCTTCACGCCCGTTCTCCGTGATCCCGCCCACCACCGCATCGAGGCACACACCATCTTCCATATCCTTCCGGTTGCGAGGGATGATGCGGGTGTATGCAACGACGCCGATTCCTCGCCGGCGTGGCGAGCGGCGGAGCCATGGGAGTGCTGGCCGGCTGTATGGGGGCGGGCGAGGGCGTCGACGCCCGACGTGTGACGGTCAACGCCACGTATACGTTCGACGGGGTGGCGCTCGCTCCCCGTTTCCACCGGGCGAGCCGGTAGGACTGAATGGCTCCACGTCGAGGTGACCGTAGAGCACTATGACTGTTCGCGCGGGAATCATCGGGGCGGGTGGCATCGCAGGGATGGGTATCCTCGGGATGGACGACGAGAAGACGATCGGGCGCGAGAAGAGCACCGCCAGCCACGCCGGTGGCTACGCGGCCACCGACGGGATCGAGCTCGTGGCGGTCGCCGACGTCGACGACGAAACTCTCGCACGGTTCGGGGAGACGTGGGAGATCCCCGAGAACCGACGGTACGCGAGCCACGAGGCCATGCTGGCCGAGGAAGCCCTCGACGTGGTCTCGGTCTGTACCCCGTCGTTCCTCCACCATCGCCACGTCCTCGACGCCGCGCGGTCGGCCGCGGATCCCGACGTGATCTGGTGTGAGAAACCCGTCGCGTCCTCGGTTTCCGACGCGAACGAGATGGTCGAGGTGTGTGCGGAGACCGACACCGAACTCCTCGTGAACCACTCCTTCCGGTTCACCGAGAAGCTCCAGCGACTCCGGGCGCTCCTCCGCGAGGAGAACCTCGTCGGCGAGGTCCAGGCCGTGAACGCACAGTTCCGGATGGAGCTCCTCCGGAACGCGACTCACCTCCTCGACACGCTCGTCTACCTCCTCGATGCACGCGCCGAGACCGTCGCGGGCCACATCACCGGGGTCAACGAAGCCGTCGACTCCCTCGACGCCGGGCAGGACGTCGACGACTCCGGCGGCGGCGGGTTCGTGGTGCTGGACGACGGAACGTTCACGACCGTCGACTGTACCGTCCCCCGCGACATCTCCTCGATGTCGTTCCAGATCACCGGGACCGAGGGGAAGCTCTACCTCAACAACGACGACGGCGAGTGGCGCTACTGGCGGCTCGACGACGGCGAGCACGTCGAAGCCCCGCTGCCGGGTATCGAGGACGCCTGGACGTGGGACGAGGACTACCGGCGGGCGTTCCCGAACGCGGCCGAACACGTCCTGGCGCTCGCGACCGGCGACGCCGAAAACCGCTCGACCGGTGTGGAGGCCACGCGCTCGCTCGAAATCATCGTCGGGTTCTACCTCTCGCACTACACCGGCGGGCAGGTCAGTGTGCCGTTGGACCGGCCGCTCCGCGATGTGGAGATCACTTCTTGGTAGGCAGTCGGAGATGGGGACCGGATTTGAATCAGAGCGAGACGTGCTCGCTTCGCTTGGTCGCTGTGCGTGAGCGGGGAGTAATTCTACCGCGAACGAGCGGAGCGAGTGAGCGGGCCAAGGAACCCCCGAGCGGAGCGAGTGGGGTGACGCGGGCTTTTGATCCACATTTTGCCAGGGAGCGAGTGAGCCGAAGGCGAACGAGCGACCGCAGCAAAAGGTGGGAGTGCGCGGGACCGGATTTGAACCGGCGGACCTCTACAGGACAGCGTCCTAAGCGCTGCGCCGTTTCCTGGCTTGGCTACCCGCGCGCACTCCCGCCTTCCCGCGAGGCGGAAAAGAACTTATCGGCTCAGTCGACCAGCCGACTCTTGATCGCGTCACCGAGGCTCGAATCCTCGTCGATCTCCTCGAGGGCTTCGAGTTCGTCGCCGACGCCGATCTCCCCGCCCTCGACGACGCTCGCACAGATGCCGCCGCGTCGGTTCTTGAGCGCCTTCGCCACGCCCTCCTCGTCGGCGACCTGCTCGACGTGGGCGCAGGGCGGGCGCGGGCGGGTCCCCTCGAAGACCGTCTCGCCGACTCTGAACTGTTTGTCGAGCAGGTCGTGGACCGAGACGCCGCTGGTGACGATGTTCCGCCGGTGGCGGCCGTCCGAGAGGTCGATGTCGTACTCCTCCTTGATCTCCTCGATGGCCTCGCTCTCGATGAAGGTGACCTCACACTCGTCCATCCCGGAGTAGTAGCCCGTCCCCGTCATGTAGCGGTCGCCGCGGAGTCCCTGGCGCTCGACGGCCTCGATCCCCTCGACCTCGTTCATCGGCGCGGAGCCCTCGTCCGTAGTGAAGATCGTCTCGACGGTGGCCATGTGCCGACTCGGGTCGCGGTTCACATAGCCCTTCCCCACGAGATTTACGTCTCGGAGCCGTAGTGCGGATATGTACCGGGCGCGCGACGAACGCGACAATCGCGAGTGGCTCGCCGAACTCGATTCGGCGGCCGACGCGCTCGACCTCGACCCCGCGACCCGCGACCGCGCCGCCGACCTGTTCCTCTCGACCGCGCCCGAGAACGACCGCTCGAAACCCGCCGCGCTGGCCGCGAGCGTCTACGCCGCCGGGCTGATCGCGGGCGATCGCCGTTCACAGACCGCGGTCGCCGAGACGGTCGGCGTCGCGCGGCTCACGATCCAGAACCGGTGGCGCGACCTCCTCCGCGAGGCGGGGCTCGACCCGCCGGCGTGGTAGTTCGGGGAACTACTCCGGTCGAGGGCGGCCCTCGCGTTCGGGCGTGAGGTTGCCGTGGGCGTCGATCTCGCCGCGGACGATCCGGGTGCTCGAAACGATGTCGCCGTCCTCGGCCGCGAGGTGGTCGACCACCTCGATGTCGAGCGGGTCGAGCCCCGCCTCCTCGCGGCGTCGATTGACCTCCACGCCCCCGTTCTCGGTCTCGGGCGAGACCACGAGCACGTCGAAGTCCTCCTCGGCGGCGATCCCGGTCGGCTCGTCGAGCCGCCGGATCTCGTACTCCCGGTCGTGCTCCTCGGCGAGCGCCGCGAGTTCGGCGTCCAGATCCGCCCGGCGCTCCTCGAACGGCCGGACGTAGCGCTCCTCGTGTCTCGTCTCCCGGGCGAGGTCGTCGCTCGTCAGCCCCACGGTGACGTCGCCGCGCTCGAACGCGTGGTCGAACAGCCGTCGATGGCCGTCGTGGATCGGGTCGAACGTGCCGCCGAGCGCGACCTTCATGCCCGCCAGTCAGCCGCGGGCGGCTTAGTGGCTTCGCTCCTCACCGCTCGTCGCCGTCGTCCCGCTCGACCGGGATCGTCACCGGCTCGCTGCGTTCGCGCTCCGGGAACGACCGGCCGCCCAGCCCGCCGAACCGGAACCGCTCGTCGATCGCGTTCTGGATCCGGCCGAGCGCCACGTCGAGCGCTTCCTCCGGGGCGATCGCGGTGTAGCGCTCGCCGTTGCCCGTTCCCACGCGGCGCTCGACGACTCCCTCGGCTTCGAGGTCGTCGAGCACTCGCTCGACGGTGGTCGGATAGAGTCCCGTCTCCTCGGCGAGGGCTTCCGCCGTCGAGTCCGGACGCTGCCGGAGGCCGACGTACACCCGGGTGCGCTTGTCGGTGTCGAACGCGGCCGAGAGCAGGTCGACGAGCCCTTCGGCGTCCGGTTCGGGACGGGCGGTGCCCCGCTGACGGTCGAGCTCCGCCCGCAGGTCGGCGGGTTCGACGTCCGACGGTTCGTCCTCGGGTGGATCCGGGTCGTCGGTGGACATGGCTACCGAGAGCCGCTCGTCGAGTAAAAGCCTTGTTCACAGCATGAGCGCGGCACAGACACCGTCGAGCCCCTCGGATTCGAGAAGCCGGCGCTGTCTCGCCGCGCCGCTTTCGGCGGCCGCGACGCGCGCGATTCCGTCGACGCCGAGCCGGTCGGCTTCGCGCTCGACCGCTTCCGTGAGCCCTATGGTGCCGGTCCCGTCGCGGTCGATGAACGTCCCGTCGTGGCCGTAGCGAAGCGCACGCCACTTGTTCTCGTCGAGGAGTTCGCGCCGGAGCGGCGGCGCGCCCGAACCGTCCCCGCCCGAGCGGTAGGTCGTCCACGGGGCCGTCGTGCGTTCGTATCGCTCCGCGAGGTCCAGCACGAGCGCGTGGACGTACTCCACGAACGCGAAGACGACCTCGGGGTCGGCCTGGCCGTCGGGGGCGCGGACCTCCACGGTGCCGTTCTCGGTGTGTGGGCGAACGTCGTACCAGAGCTCGCCGCGGTCGTTGATCGACCCGCGTTCGACCATGAGCCGCTCGAAGTCCCGATACGCCGCGAAGTCGCGGAACGCCGTCGGGACCCCAGTGTTCGGCAGGTTCTCGAAGATCTTCGCGCGCGCGGAGGCGAGCCCGGTGTCGAAGCCGTTCCAGTAGGGCGAGTTCGCCGAGAGCGCGAGCATCACGGGCAAGAACCAGCGGATCTCGTTCGCGATCCAGGTGGCCTTCTCGGCGTCGTCCACCCCCACGTGGACGTGGATCCCCGCCGTCGTATTGCGATGCTGTGGGTACTGAATCCTGTCCAGTTGGGCGCGATACCGTGGCTTCTCGGCGTGTTCGAGCTCGCGCCACTTCGCCGCCGGGTGGAGGCCCGCCGCCGCGATACCATACCCATGTGATTCGGCGTGCTCGACCAGCGCCGCCCGCACCTCGTGGAGCTTCTCGTGGGCCTCGTCGAGGTCCGCACACGTCGGAGTCTGGGTCTCGATGACGCACTTGAAGAGTTCGTGGTCGAGTCGGTCGTCGAGGATCTCGGGTGGGTCGGTCTCGTAGACGAGTTCGTCGGTACCCGACGTGGGTCGACCACGGTCGTCGACGACGTAGAACTCCTCTTCGATCCCGACCGTCCCCATCCGAGTGAAGTTCTCGGCCGAACCCACGTCCATTGCGCCGAGATACCTGCTCACCGGATTAAAACCCCACCTTTTGCTGCACTCGCTCGTTCGCCTTCGGCTCACTCGCTCGCTGGCAAAATGTGGATCAAAAGCGCTCCGCGCTCCCGCTGGTCGCCCTTGCGCCCGCTCGCTCACTTCGTTCGCTCGCGGTACAATCCCCTCTCCCGCACCAGCACAGGCACCGCCGAAGCCCTCACTCGCTCCGCTCACGGCTCACTCCGTTCGCCGTTCGCCGTTCGCATCAAGACGCTCGCGTTGCTCGCGCCTCGCTCCGCTCGTTCGCCCTTCATCCACCAGGAGAGCGGTGCTCTCCTGAGCCTCGGCTCGCTTACGCTCGCCGAGACACCAGGCCCGCACCGCAAGCCGCCGTCGCCCGCCGCGGCGAGCGGCGAAAATAGTCGCCGAAATCCCGCAGTCGCGCTACGACGTGACGATCTCGATCTCGTGGCCGTCCGGCCCCTTCGTGAACGCGTAGTTGTGGTCGCAGGATTCGGGATCCCGGTAGTCCTCGGCCTCGCGGGTCATCAGGGTCTCCCAGGCGTCGTCGAGGTCGTCCGTCCGAACCGCGACGTGGCCCCACGCGTCGCCCATCTCGTAGGACCGTCCATCGTAGTTGTAGGTGAGCTCGACGCTCATCGCTTCCTGTGGGCTATCGCGCGGCGCGACGAAGTAGTTCGCGAAGGAGTCGGCCTCCCACTTGCCCTCGGGCTGGGTCTCGTACTCGAACTTCCGGGCCCAGAAGCCGATCTGCTGGTCGGCGTCCTCGACGCGCATCATGGTGTGGTCGAGGCTCCACTTCGCACCGTAGTCCCGTTTGACGATCTCGATCTCGTGGCCGTCGGGGTCTTTCACGAAGGCGTACTTGTTGTCGCAGCTCTCGGGATCCCGGTAGTCCTCGACACCCTCGTCCATGAGCTCGTCGTACGAGGACTGGAGTTCGTCCTCCGGGACTCGCACCGCGATGTGGCCCCACGCGTCACCCATCTCGTAGGAGCGCCCGTCGTGGTTGTAGGTGAGTTCGAGCAGCGCGCCGTCCTCGTGGACGTCCGTTGGTCCAAGAAAGACGTTGGTGAAGCTGTCGGCCTCCCAGCGGCTCTTCTCCTCGTAGTCGAGATGTGTCGTGTACCAGTCGATACTCTCGTCCAGGTCCTCGACGCGCATCATGGTGTGGTCGAGTGTTCCGTCCATACCCTCGCTTGGGGTCCGCCCCTCGAAAAACCTACTGTGACATCGTACCGCACAAACCCCCGACCCGTGCCCTCACTCACGCGACGCCGACAGCCAGCGTCGCCCCGACGAGCGCCAGTCGAGAACCCCCAGTCCGACCAACAGCACCGCTCCGATCGGTATCGCGACGTAGCCTTCCGCCGTCCAGAACCCGAGCGCGAACGTGAGCTGGCTCAGCCCCGCGACCACGAGCAACCCGTCGGTCACCCGTCGGTCCTCGTATGAACCGAGCAGGCTACTCGCGAGCGCCAGCAGCCACAGCCCCACGCTGGTCGGCCACGCCAGTAGGCGCTGGGGGAGGATGGAGAAGACGCTCGCGAACGGGAGGAAGTCGGGGACCGCCCGCGAGAGATACGCCGGGAGCGTCACGAAGTTCCCGGTGTAGCTGAGGAGTCCGGCGGCGAAGTAGGCCTCCTGACCGCCGGGGTAGAACAGGACGACCCAGGGCACGAGTCCAACGACGACGACCGCGAGCACGCGTCGCCGGTCGCGGCTCATCGCCGCGCGACGATCCGGAGCACGTCCTCGTCGGCGAGTTCGTGTTCCCTCCCTACTTGCTGGTCGTCGTGTTTCGCGCTCGGGCCGCTCACCCGCGCGAACCGGAACCGGTCGTCGAGGTCCCCGCCGAGCTTCTTCGCCGCATCGCCGACCGTTTGCCCAGCCTTGAGCACCAGCGGCTCCTCGTAGTCGGGTCCGCGCCCCGGTTTGTCCATGTAGACCCGGATCAGGTCGAGCCCCTGCCAGATCTCCTCGCGGAGCGCGTCGAGGCCCTTCTCCTCCTCGGCGCTGATGAACACCGCCTCCTCGGGGTCGATGTCGTGCTCGCGAAGCTCCGCGTTCACGGTGTCGAGGTAGTCCTGGTCGATCAGGTCGGCCTTGTTGACCGCCACGAGCGACGGGAGGTAGACCCGGTTTTCGAGGATCCCGTCGAGCAGGAGGTCCAGATCTACGGATTCGGTGATGGCGACGTCGGCGTTGACGTAGCCGCGCTCGCGGAGGACCTCCCGAACCGTGTCGGGTTCCAGGTCGACCTCGGGTCCCAGCGTGACGTCGATCCCACCCTTCCCTTTCGGGGTGATCCGAACCCGCGGCGGCCGGGTATCCAGACGGATCTTGTTCTCGTAGAGGTCGCGTCGGAGGGGTTCGTACCGGTCGATCTCGAACACCGAGAGCACGAAGACAACGAGGTCTGCGGTTCGGATCACCGAGAGCACCTCGCGCCCGCCCCCGCGCCCGCCTGCCGCGCCCTCGATCAGCCCGGGGACGTCGAGCACCTGGATGTTCGCACCCTTGTGCTTCAGCATCCCTGGGTTCACGTCGAGCGTGGTGAACTCGTAGGCCCCGACCTCGCTCTCGGCGTTGGTGAGTGCGTTGAGGAGGGTGGATTTCCCCGCGCTCGGCATCCCGACGAGCGCCACGGTCGCGTCGCCGGTCTGCTCGACCGAGTAGCCCTGCCCGCCGCCCGCGGAGGACTGGTTCTCGAGCTTCTCCTTCAGGTCGGCGAGTTTGGACTTCAAGCGACCGATATGCGCCTCCGTGGACTTGTTGTACGGCGTCTCCGATATCTCCTCACGGATCTCCTCGATCTCGTCTTCGACGCCCATCACCCACCCTGAGGGACGGGAGTCGAAAAGGGCTTCACATCCGTTCCGGACGAAAAGTAATCCTTAACCACGCGGCGACGGTTCTCCGACCATGGCTGGAACTATCGAAGCACTCGTTCCCGGCGGGGAGGCCGACCCCGGCCCGCCGCTCGGACCCGAGCTCGGCCCGACCCCGGTGAACGTCCAGGAGGTCGTCGCGGAGATCAACGACCAGACCGAGGCCTTCGACGGCATGGAGGTCCCCGTCACCGTCGAGTACGACGACGAGGGTGACTTCACCATCTCCGTCGGTGTCCCGCCGACCGCGGCGCTGATCAAGGACACCGCCGGGTTCGAGACGGGCAGCGGCGAACCCCAGAAGGACTTCGTCGCCGACATCTCGGTCGAGGACGTCCGTCAGATCGCCGAACAGAAGGGGCCGGACCTGCTGGCCTACGACACGAAGAACGCCGCGAAGGAGGTCGCGGGCACCTGCGTCACGCTCGGAGTGACCATCGACGGCGAGGACGCCCGGACCTTCGGCGAGCGCGTCGACGACGGGCAGTACGACGACGTACTCGCGGAAGAAGCCGCAGCCTGAGCTTCTCGACGCGCTTCGACGGGTATCGGATCGTTCAGTAGCGAATACGTTCCGTTCGGCTCCCGATCGTTTCTCGGCGTACTGTTGGTGTGAGGAGCAACGGTGTTATGATGTTGGAACTCGTTCCAACAGTCGATGGGAGGGAGCGGTGGTGCGACGAAAGCCCTCGATATCACGGAACGCTTCCCGGAGAATGGGACACTCGTCGATATCACGGCGTGGCGCGTGCCCCAATCCGACCGCTATCCGGAAGGGGTTCGATACTCCATGCAGTACGGGCGGATCGACGGCGGAACCATCGTTCGCTACGATACCTTCCCGGATCACCCCGGCGCGTCGCGTCATCACAAACACACCGAGACGGGATCGGTCGAGGATATCGAGTTTCCCGGCCTGCGCCCACTCTTCCAGCGTTTCAAACAGGAGGTACGCAATCATGGTGAACACTGGCCCTAACGACGGAAACGACTCCGCGCGTACGATGCACATCCGCTTTGGACGCGGAAACACGGACCGCGTCGAAGAGACGTTGGCGGCACTCGACCGTGACGAGACACCCGAACCCTACTTCGAGCGGGTCTATCGCGACGAGGACGACCTGCATCGCGTGACACGTCCGAAGAACCTCGAACTGCTCCGAACCCTCGCGAGCGCGCGTCCGGAAAGCATCCGCGAGACTGCCCGGCTTGTCGAGCGCGACGTTCGCCACGTTCATCGCAACCTGACGGAACTGGCGGACCTCGGTCTCGTGGAGTTCGAGACAAATGGGCGATCGAAGCGTCCGCGCGTCTGGTACGACGAGATCGCCGTCGAGTTGGAGTTGACGACCGACGACGATGCGGAGACGAGTGAAACCGTCGAAGCTTGAGTCGCGTTCCCGTTTCCAGCGCGCTTCGACGGTTTTAAACCCGCACAACGATGGCTTTCCGGTGAGACAGGCGTCGCCTGTTTCACGCCGTAGCAGCCACGAAGGCGTACTACGGAGGTGACATATGGCAGCAGCACAGGACATAGAAGAGGCCGTGACGCGCGCGCTCGACGAGGCCCCGGCTCGGAACTTCACCGAGACGGTCGACCTCGCCGTGAACCTGCGCGATCTCGACCTCAACGACCCACAGAACAGAGTCGACGAGAGCATCGTGCTCCCCGCCGGCACCGGTCAGGACACCCGGATCATCGTGTTCGCCGAGGGCGAGACCGCCCTGCGTGCCGAGGAGGTCGCCGACCAAGTGCTCGACGGGGACGACCTCGAAGAGCTCGGCGACGACGACGGTGCCGCGAAGGACCTAGCTGGCGACACCGACTTCTTCATCGCCGAGGCCGGCATGATGCAGGACATCGGCCGATACCTCGGGACGGTGCTCGGGCCACGCGGGAAGATGCCGACCCCGCTCCAGCCCGACGACGACGTCGTCGAGACCATCGAGCGGATGAAGAACACGGTGCAGGTCCGGAGCCGCGACCGCCGCACGTTCCACACGCGCGTCGGTGCGGCCGACATGACCGCCGACGAGATCGCCGACAACATCGACGTCGTCAACCGGCGTCTGGAGGCGAGCCTCGAACGCGGGCCCCTGAACATCGACACGATGTACGTCAAGACCACGATGGGCCCCTCGGTGGAGGTGGCCTGAGATGGCCGCCGACGCCGAATCGGAGGCCACGGACCACCGGACCGAACAGATCCCCGAGTGGAAGCGCGAGGAGGTCGCGGATCTGGCCGACCTCATCGCGAGCTACGAGAGCATCGGGATCGTCTCGGTCGCGGGCATCCCGAGCCGACAGCTCCAGGCGATGCGTCGCGACCTCCAGGGATCGGCCCGGCTCCGCGTCGCACGCAACACCCTGCTGACGCGCGCACTCGACGACGCCGACGAGGGTGTCGACGAGCTCGTCGACGAGGTCGAAGGGCAGGTCGGGCTGATCGGGACGAACGAGAACCCGTTCGGGCTCTACCGTCAGCTCGAAGCCTCGAAGACCCCCGCCCCGATCAACGCGGGCGAGGTCTCGCCGAATGACATCACCATCCCCGAAGGCGACACCGGGATCGACCCGGGGCCCTTCGTGGGCGAACTCCAGCAGGTCGGTGCCGAGGCCCGGATCATGGACGGTTCGATCCAGGTCACCGCCGACTCGACGGTTCTGGAGGAGGGCGAGGAGGTCTCACAGGCCCTCGCGAACGTGCTCTCGGAGCTCGGAATCGAGCCCAAAGAGGTCGGGCTCGACCTGAGAACGGTGTACGCCGACGGGACGCTGTTCGAGGCCGACGAGCTGGCCATCGACATCGACGAGTACCGTGCGGACATCGAGTCCGCCGCCGCCGCCGGGCGGAACCTCTCGATCAACGCGGCCTACCCGACCGCCCAGACCGCGGGCGCGCTGCTCGGCAAGGGCGCGACCGAGGCGCGTGGCCTCGGGATCGAGGCCGCCGTCGAGAGCCCCGACCTCGTCGAGGACCTCGTGGGCCGGGCCGACGCCCAGCTCCGTGCGCTCGCCGCGCACATCCACGACGACGAGGCGCTCCCGGAGGCGCTCCAGGGCGCGGAAGTGGCTGCCGACACCACCACCACGGACGAACAGGGCGACGACCAACCGGCCGAAACGGAGACCGAGGACGAGGCCCCCGACGACGATGACGATGACGATGACGACGACGCGGGCGGCGAGGGCCTCGGCGCGATGTTCGGCTAACGAATCAAACACACCACTACAACAATGGAATACGTTTACGCAGCACTCATCCTGAACGAGACCGGCGAAGAGATCAACGAAGACAACCTGACGAGCGTGCTCGAGTCCGCCGGCGCTGACGTCGAGGACTCGCGCGTCAAGGCGCTCGTGGCCGCCCTCGAGGACGTCGACATCGAGGACGCCGTCGACCAGGCCGCCGCGGTCCCCGCTGGTGGCGCGGGCGGCGCAGCCGCACCGGCCGGCGGCGACGAGGCCGAGGCGGAGGCCGACGAGGCCGAAGAGGAGGAAGCCGAAGCCGAAGAAGAGGACGACGATGACGACGACGCGGGCGGCGAGGGCCTCGGCGAGCTCTTCGGCTGAGCGCGCTCGGCCAACCCACTTCACTTGTTTTCACGGCCCCGTAGCGCTGCGAGGGTTTAACGCGGAGAACGCGACCATCCCCGGCGAATGGGGGTGGTCGACGGGAGCGTCGTGTTCGCCCCGGAGTCGGCGGCGCTCGCGCTCGGCTTCGTCTTCGGGGGTATCGCACTCGGCACGGTGAGCGGGCTGGTCCCTGGATTGCACGCCAACAACTTCGCGCTCCTGCTCGCGGCGGCCGCACCCTCGATCCCGGGCCCGCCGCTGTACGTCGGTGGGGCGATGCTCGCCGCCGGCGTCACGCACACCTTCCTCGACGTCGTGCCGGCGCTCGCGCTCGGGGTTCCCGACCCCGCGATGGCGGCCTCCGTGCTCCCCGGCCATCGGCTCGTCGTCGCGGGTCGCGGTCGCGAGGCACTCCGGCTGTCGGCGCTCGGAAGTGGTCTCGCGGTCGTGCTCGCCGTTCCGCTCGCGCTCCCGATGACCCGGCTGATGGTGTCGGTCTACCCCACGGTCAGCGCCCATCTCCCGCTGGTGCTGGCGCTGGTCGTCGCGTTCCTGGTGCTCACCGAAGGCTCGATCCGGGCGTGCATCGGTGGGGCGCTCGCCTTCGTGTTGAGCGCGGGCCTCGGGGTCCTCACGCTCGATATCGAGCCCACCGCCCCGCTCGCGACGGGTGGGATGTTGATGCCGCTGTTCGCCGGTGCGTTCGGCGCGCCGGTGCTGATCGAGGCGCTCGACGGGGCGGGGGTTCCCGAGCAGGCCGACGCCGCGGTCACCACGCCGCGACGCGTCGTCGGGTCGACGGCGTTCGCCGGGACGGTCTCGGGGGCGGTCGTGGGCTATCTCCCCGGCGTTTCGGCGGCCGTCGCGGCGACGGTCGCGCTGCCGCTCGTCCCGAACGACGACGGCGCGCGGGGCTTCCTCGTGGCGACGAGCGGGGTCAACACCTCGAACACGATCTTCGCCCTCTTCGCGCTCGTCGCGCTCGGGTCGCCCCGGACGGGAGTGCTCGTCGCCCTCGATTCCACGGGGGTGCCGCTCGACCTGCCGCTCCTCCTCTCGGCGGTCGTGCTCGCTGCCGGTTTCGGGTTCGTGCTCGTGCCGCTCCTCGGCGATCGCTACCTCCGGACGGTGGGACGGCTCGATTACACCTGGCTCTCGGTCGTCGTCCTCGGTCTGTTGGTCGTTCTCTCCTTTCTGTTCGCGGGATTCGTCGGGGTCGGTACGTTCTGTGCGGCCGCGCTCGTCGGACTGGTGCCCGCGACGGTCGGCGCGCGTCGGGTCCACCTGATGGGGGTGTTGATGGGACCGTTGATCCTCGGTATATGAATTCGGTTCAGCGGATTCCAGTTCGTTCTCGTCTCCTCTCACGCGGAAATCGAACGTGTCGTGGCAGCCGCCACGCTCTCCTGGTGGATGAAGGGCGAGGGAGTGAGCGTAGCGAGCGACCGAGGGCTTCGGCGGAGGCGGTGCGGCTGTCGTACGGTAGTGGTGCAGTTGCTGTATGGTAGTGGTGCGGTTGGTGAGTGGTTGTACTGCGAGCGAACGAAGTGAGCGAGCAGCCTTTTTAGTCCAGGTTTTTGCACTGAGTGGTGGCCGACCGCAGGGAGGCCATCCCGAGGTGCAAAAAAGTGGAAGTTAGTCCGCGCTGGCGGCGGCAGCGGTGTCGGCGGTCGCGGGGTCGTCGGGCGTCGCCTCGTAAGCCCAGACGGTGGCGGCGATGAGCGCGCCGAAGATCACGAGTGCAGCGCCATGATGAGCGACCTGGACCAGCGGGGTGTAGACGGTGACGGTGGCCCCGCCGAGGATAACCTGGATCGGGAGCGCGACGAGCGCGAGTACCGTCGCGTACTTCGTGCGGCGGGCCTCGTCCTGTCGCCACGCGAGGTAGGTCGTCCCGAGGATGGCGAAGCCGGTGATCATCGCGACGAGTCGGTGGAACCACTCGATGAAGCTCGGCCAGTCGGCGGGGAACAGCCCGAACACCGCACCGTTGCACAGCGGCCATCGCGCGCCGCACGACAGCCCCGCGCCCGCGGCGGCGGTGTACACCCCGAGAAGGATGAGGACGAACGTCATCCCGGTGGTGACGGCGGCCAGATGGCGAAAGCGGACCATGAGTCGTACTCGATGGGCAGCGTACTTACGGCTTTTCGATCCGGCTCGGACCGTCCCGAGCACACCTATTTAGGGCCGTCGTGCGAGGGGGAGAACGTGTATCCGGAGAGCGAGAAAACCGACCGACTCGATACGTATCTCGCGGCCGAAGACCTCGATGCGGTCTGGTTCGCCCGGCCGGCGAATTTCGCGTGGCTCACCGGCGGCGACAACGTCGTCGACCGGGAGGCGGGGACCGGCGTGGCGGCGGCGGGCTACGACGGCGACGAGGTCCGGGTCGTCACCGACACCATCGAAGCCCCGCGGCTCGCCGAGGAGGAACTCCCCGACGGCACCCCGATCGAATCGTTCCCGTGGTACGAATCCACGCTTCCCGACGCGGTCGCGGAGCGCTCGCCGACGCCGGCGGCGGCGGACTTCGAGGTTCCCGGAATGGAAGCGCTCGATCCCGCGCGGCTCAGGGTTCCGCTGACCGACATCGACGTCGAGCGGTATCGGGCGCTCGGTGCCGACACCGCGGCGGCGGTCGAGGCGGTCGGTCACGAGGTCGATTCCGGGACCACCGAACGCGAGGCCGCCGCCCGGCTCCGGGAGGCGCTGTTCGAGCGCGGGGTCGACTCGCCGGTCGCGCTCGTCGCGAGCGCGGAGCGCGCGCAGGCCTACCGCCACTTCCCGCCGAAGGACGTCGAGCTCGGCGACTACGGCATCTTGACGGTCACCGGGGTCCGCGACGGCCTCCACGCGAGCGTCACGCGGACCGTGACCTTCGACCCACCCGAGTGGCTGGTCGAGCGCCACGAGGCGGCGATGTCGGTGGAGGCGGCGGTCATCGCGGCGACGAACCGGCTCGCGGGCGAGGGCACCGCGGCCGACCTGTTCGAGGTGATACAGGACGCCTACGCCGACGCTGGCTATCCCGGTGAGTGGGAGGAACACCACCAGGGCGGCCTGACGGGCTTCGCGGGGCGGGAGTGGAAGGCGACACCGACGGCGAGCGAACCGGTCGCCACCCCGGCGGGATACGCCTGGAACCCGACCGTCCAGGGCGCGAAGAGCGAGGACACGGTGCTCGTCGACGACGGGGTCGAGGTCCTCACGGCGACCGGTGAGTGGCCGACCCGCGAGTTCGAGGTGGACGGCGAGCGGATCGTCCGCCACGCGCTCGGGCCGTAATTCGTCGATCGTCGAATATTGGTTTCGGATAGTTTTTTGTACCACGGTGAGAGAGGGACGGCATGGGACTCGACGAGGATTCACTCGATTATCACAGCCAGGAGCCGCACGGCAAGATAGAGATCTCGACCACCAAGCCGACGAACACCCAGCGCGACCTGAGCCTGGCCTACTCGCCGGGCGTGGCCGCGCCGTGCATGGAGATCTACGACAACCCGGACGACGCCTACACCTACACCGCGAAGGGCAACATGGTCGGTGTGGTCTCGAACGGCTCCGCGGTACTGGGCCTTGGTGACATCGGTGCACAGGCCTCGAAACCCGTGATGGAGGGCAAGGGCGTCCTCTTCAAGCGCTTCGCGGACATCGACGTCTTCGACATCGAACTCGACCAGGAGGACCCCGAGGACATCATTCGAACCGTCACGGCGATGGAGCCGACCTTCGGCGGGATCAACCTCGAGGACATCAGCGCACCGGAGTGCTTCGCGATCGAGGAGGGGCTCCGCGAGTCAATGTCCATTCCTGTGTTCCACGACGACCAGCACGGGACCGCGATCATCTCCGGGGCCGCGCTGGTGAACGCCGTCGACCTCGCGGGCAAGGAGATGAGCGACATTCGGGTTACGTTCTCGGGGGCCGGCGCGAGCGCCATCGCCACCGCGAACTTCTACATCTCGTTGGGTGTCGACCCCGACCACATCACGATGTGTGACTCCTCGGGCATCCTCACCCAACAGCGCGCCGAGAACGGCGAACTCAACGAGTACAACCGCGAGTTCGCCCGCGACATCGACGAGGGCAGCCTCGCGGACGCCCTCGAGGATGCCGACGTGTTCGTCGGGCTCTCGGTGGCCGACGTCGCCGACCAAGACATGATCCGAGGGATGAACGAGAACCCGATCGTGTTCGCGATGGCGAACCCCGACCCCGAGATCGGCTACGAGGAAGCCAAAAGCGCCCGCGACGACACCGTGATCATGGCCACCGGGCGCTCCGACTACCCGAACCAGGTCAACAACGTTCTGGGGTTCCCGTTCATCTTCCGTGGCGCGCTCGACGTTCGCGCGAGCGAGATCAACGAGGAGATGAAGGTCGCCGCCGCGCGGGCGCTCGCCGAACTCGCCCGTGAGGACGTGCCGGACGCCGTGGTGAAGGCCTACGGCGACCAGCCGCTTCAGTACGGACCCGAGTACATCATCCCGAAACCCGTCGATCCCCGGGTGTTGTTCGAGGTCACGCCCGCGGTGGCCGAGGCGGCGGTCGAGAGCGGCGCGGCGCGTTCGGATATCGACGTCGAGGCGTACACCGAGGAGCTCGAAGCCAGACTCGGTAAGTCCCGCGAGATGATGCGCGTGGTGTTGAACAAGGCGAAATCCGAGCCGAAACGCGTGGTGCTCGCCGAGGGTGGCGACGAGAAGATCATCCGCGCGGCCCACCAGATCCAAGAACAGGGGCTCGCCGAGCCCGTTCTGATCGGCGACCGGAGCCGGATCGAGGGCACGATGGAAGGCCTCGGTCTGGCGTTCGAACCCGACATCGTCGACCCGGACGAGACCGACCTCGACCGCTACACCGACCGGCTCTACGAACTCCGCCAGCGCAAGGGCGTGACGCGCAACGAGGCCACCGAACTCCTGCGCGACGCGAACTACCTCGGAAGCGTGATGGTCGAGATGGGTGACGCCGACGCGATGCTCACGGGACTCATGCACGACTACCCCTCGGCACTCAAACCGCCGCTCCAGGTCATCGGGACCCACGAGGAGGCCGACTACGCCGCCGGGGTCTACATGCTCACCTTCAAGAACCAGGTGATATTCGTGGCCGACGCGACGGTGAACCAGAACCCGAGCGCCGAGGTGCTCGCGGAGGTCACCGAACACACCGCGGAGCTCGCGCGACGCTTCAACGTCGAACCACGTGCGGCGCTCCTCTCGTACTCGAACTTCGGGAGCGTCGACAACGAGGGCACCCGGAAGCCCCGCCGCGCCGCTCAGATGCTCAACGAGTCGGGTGTGGACTTCCCGGTCGACGGCGAGATGCAGGCCGACACCGCCGTCGTCGAGGACATCCTGGAGGGAACCTACGACTTCTCGAACCTCGACGGGTCGGCGAACGTGCTGGTCTTCCCGAACCTCGAAGCCGGGAACATCGGCTACAAGCTCCTCCAGCGTCTCGGCGGTGCGGACGCCATCGGCCCGATGCTGGTGGGAATGGACAAACCGGTGCACGTCCTCCAGCGAGGCGACGAGGTCAAGGACATCGTGAACCTCGCGGGTGTCGCAGTCGTCGACGCGCAGGAGAACGGCGAGTAAGCCGCGCCCGCCGGGCACGGTTTGCGGTCGCGGTGTGGTTGCGGTGCGGCCGCGACCCGGCGGTTCCGGTGCGGTTTTGGGGAGCGGTTTGCGGTTCCTGGTGGATGAAGGGCGAAGCACGCGAAGCGTGCTGAGGGCTTCGGCGGCAGCGGTGCTGTGCGGTTGCGGTCGTGTGTAGGAATCGCACCGCGAGCGAGTGGAACGAGCGAGCGGGCGCGAGGGTGACTGCAAGGAACCCGACGCGCTTTTGATCCACATTTTGCCAGCGAGCCGAAGGCGAGCGCAGCAAAAGGTGGGCGTTCGAGAGGTGGGGGTGGTCGGGAGGCTGACTTAACCGATATACCGGAGGTCGTCGTCGGTGGCGGCCTGGCCGCCCTCCATCTGCTGGATCTTCTGGACCACTTCCTCCATCTCGTCGGCGCGCTCTTCGAGGGAGTCGAAGCTCACCTCGAAGCCGACGATGTCCTCGAGGATCTCGAGCACCGCGCGGGCGCTCTTGGGGTCGACGAGATATCCACTCGTCTCGCCCATCAGACAGGCCGCGGGGAGGTCGCGACGTTCGGCGAGGCCGAGGAGGAGGCCGCTGACGCCGACGATGCCGCCGGCGGGTTCGCCCTCGCGGAACTCGACGCCCGCGTCTTCGAGGTTTTCGATCGACTCGTCGGCCGTCGCCGCGCCGATGACGTCGTACTCGTCGATGAGTTCGCCGGTCGGGACGCCGCCGAGCGCGAACACCCGCTCGACGCCGAACTCCTCGGCGATGTCGAGGAAACGGTCGGTGAGTCGGTAGTGGCCGGCGGCGTCCTGGGCTTGGTGGTCGCCGGTGAGTACGAGGAGGTCCTGACCGTCGGCTTCGACGGCGTGGAGTTCGGCCGAGGCGAGCGTCGCGCGGCCCTCGTCGATGTCGACCTGCGGCGGGAAGTGCTCGGAGTAGACGCGACGAACCGGCTCGCCATCGAGCTCTTCGAGGAGATGCTCGGCGACGAGCTTGCCGACGTGGCCCACGCCGGGGAGGCCCTCGACGAGCACGGGGTCGGAGAGCGCCGGCTCCGCGAGCGTCTCGATATCGAATTCGTCCATGCCCTACCCGGACTCGCGCCGCTTAAGAGCGCGTCGGTACTCCCCATGCGGGTCCTCGGGGTTGTACGGCGCGGGCGCGCTGTTGATCGCCTGCCCGCCGCACTCGGGGCACGTCTCGGAGAGGGTATAGACCGGCCGGTCGTGGGTCGACTCCCGGTCGGCACAGACTCGAATCGCGGATTTCATCGAAAATTACTCGTCGTCGCTGCGGCGCTCGCGGTGGAACTCCGCGCTCCCGCCGTGTTCGCCGACGGCGGCGGCCGCGCGGTCGGCGCTGGCTTCGAGCTCGGCCTCGGCGGTCTTGTAGTCGGGTGCCTCGACGCGGATGCGGTACTCCGGCGAGCCGACGTAGGTCACGTCGAGGTCGACCCCGTCGGGGAGGTCGCCGTTGCCCTCGGCGGCGTGGAGCGCCTCGCGGATGGCGTCGACGCCGGCCGCTTCGGGACTCCGGAGGTCGACGTAGCCCGAGACCGCGACGTAGGGTACCGAGACGTTCTCGCGGGCGGTCTCGACGATGGCCTCGACCTCGTCATCCGAGAGGTCGGTCCCGTCGAGCGCGTCCGCGCCGCGGATGGCGGCCTCCTCGAAGCCCGCGTAGAGCGTACCGAACTCGGCGAGGAACTCGTTCGCGACCGCGGTGTACTGCTCGTCGTCGATGTCCTCGCCGAAGGCGATCGTCATCCAGTTGTCGGCGCGCTGGGCGGCCTTCCACTCCTGGACCTTCTCGGAGCGCTGGTGGTCGTTGACGTCCTTGAGCGAGAGGTCGATCTGCTGGGAGCCCTCGTCGACCGAGAGGACTTTGGCCACCACCGTTTGACCGACGCTGACGTGGTCGCGGACGTTCTTGATCCAGCCCGAGGCGACCTCGGAGATGTGGACGAGACCGCGTTTGCCCTCGTACTCCGAGAGGTCGACGAAGACGCCGAAGTCGGCGATCTCGTCGACCTTCCCGATCACGAGCTCGCTCGGGTCCGGCCAGCCACTGTAGTTCATCAGCTCGATCCCGTGAGCTCGTCGGGCGCGTTCCGGCGCTCGACGGTGTCGAGCACCTCGCCCTCGAAGACCGCCTTGCCGCCGGTCGCGTGTGCGAGCGTCGAGCCACAGACCGCACACGCGACCTGCGTCGCGGCCTTCCCGAAGACGACCTGTTCGTTCTCACAGTCCGGACATTCGACGGTGTAGAAGTTGCCTGCCATGAATTACTCCTGGAGGGTGAGTCGGCCAGCGCGCCATCCGGGGCGAAGGTGGGCCTTGCCGCAGTCGCCACACCGGTACTTGAGGTTGGTCTTCTTGGTCGGCTTGTCGCCACCCGGCACCTTCGAGAACTTGCCGGCGTTGCCGATGACCGACGTCCCGCGCTCGGTCTGTCGGTCGATCCACTTCATGCCGGTCTCGCGACCGTGGCGGACCTTCTCGATCTCGTGCTGGTGGTGTTCGTTGCAGTGGGGACAGTACGTGTTGAACCGACGAGGCATCTCCATGGTTGCTGAGGCCCGATAACGGACGCGAGGGTAAAACCCGTTTGGTCTGCCGGGACGAGCGTTCTCCACACACCGCGGCATTCGGGATCGCCGACCGCCGGTCGGCTTTCGTTTGCCGGTAAAATCGTTTAGTCGGTTCGCCCCCGACCTCCCCCTCCAATGAGCGCACCCGACTTCGAGTGCCGCATCTGCAACAAGTCCTTCGGAACCGAGGAATCGCTCAACGACCACATGGAGGAGGAGCACCCCGAACAGGGGATGGCCTGAGCACGAGTTCTCGACGAACCGACACGAGGTCCGAAGCGCTTAGGTCCGCGTCGGTCGAGTCTCCGGCATGAAGCGGCTGATCATCCACGGCAATCCGGGGGTCCGCAAGGGCGGGCGGATCGAGTACAACGGCGACGAGGTGGTCTGTTTCGGCGTCAGCAAGTTCGGCGACTGGCACGGTCCCGACCGGCCACAGCTCTGGTGTACGGTGGGGACGCCCGACGAGATCGAGACCTTCGAGCGCCGCGACTACATCCCGATGCATCTCGACGTCGAGTCGGTCGACGCCGAGGCCGTCACCGTCCTCGAACGGAAGGGCGAGCTCACGGCATAGAGCCCCACCTCTCGAACGCCCACCTTTTGCTGCGCTCCGCTCGCTAGCGCTCGCTCCGTCCCAAAATCGCTCCGCGATTTTGTGTACCAATCAGAACTGCTCCGCAGTTCTGATGACGCTGGCAAAATGTGGATCAAAAGCGCTGCGCGCTCCCGTTGGTCGCGCTTGCGCCCGCTCACTCGCCTCCGGCTCGTTCGCGGTGGGACCACTAACTACTCCGCAACCGCAACCGCTCCGCACAGCACCGCGGAAGCCCTCGCCACGCGCTCCCTCCGGTCGCTACTCACTCGCGCCTTCGGCGCTCGTTCGCGCGGCTCGCCCTTCATCCACCAGGAACCGTGGACCGCAAACCGCAAACCGCAGACCGCAACCGCCGCGGTCGCGGCCGCACCGCAACTGCACCGCACCCGCACCGCGACCGCGCCGCCGCACCCTCTATTGAGCACATGGTTTAGAAGTCTCCAACCCCTACTTCTCCCGGCATGAACGTACTCATCGCGGGCGCGCACGGCGGCGTCGGCCAGCACATCACCGAGATCCTCGCCGAGAGCGACCACGACGCGACGGCGATGGTCCGGACGGAATCCCAAGTCGACGAGATGGCCGAATTCGGTGTCGAAACCGTGGTCGCGGACCTCACGGAAGACGTGAGTCACGCCGTCCCGAGTCACGACGCGATAATCTTCGCGGCGGGGTCGAGCGGCGAAGACGTCGAGGGCGTCGACCGCGATGGCGCGAACAAGCTCGTCGACGCCGCAGAGGAGGAAGGTGTCGACCGGTTCGTGATGCTGAGCGCGATGAACGCCGACGAACCCGAGAACAGCCCCGACGGGCTCTACGACTACCTCGTCGCGAAGCAAGCCGCCGACGAGTACCTCGCCGACAGCGACCTCACCTACACCATCGTCAGGCCGGGAGCGCTCACGGACGACTCCGCGACCGGCCAGGTGAAAACCGCCCGGAAGCTCGACCGTGGCGAGATCACCCGGGCCGACGTCGCGCGCGTGCTGGTGGCGGCGCTCGACACCGAATCGACGTATGGCAAAACCTTCGAACTCCTCGAAGGCGACGAGTCGATCGAGGACGCGCTCGCGAACCCGACCGACGACTCGTAACTCGGCTACGCCTCGAACTCGGCTTCGGTCACCCTGACGACCATCGTCTCGTCGAGTTCGTTCCGGTCGTCGCGGTTGGGGGTCTCGTGGGTCCGGACGACGTACTCGGGGTCGGTGAGTTCGCCGTCGAGCACACCGTAGAGCGCGAGGTGGCGGCCCGTCTCCGCGGGGTCGACGCGCTCGTCGCGCACCGCGGTCGCGAGGTCGCGCGAGAACCACTCGTCGGGATGGATCGCGGGTTCGCGAACGAACGCCGCCGAGGCGAACCTGACGAGATACCAGTTGAGGTCGTTGAGGAGCGCCACCGCCGCGCCGAGGCTCACGGTACGGAGCGCGAGGGTGTTCCCGTAGGGCGCGGTGAGGTCGTAGGTCGCGAGCGCGTCGCGGGCGGTCTCGCGCGAGAGGAGTTCGTAGCGGAGTTCGACCTCCGGCGCGCCGACGATGCAGACCTCCGTCACGCGAAACCGAACAGTCCACCCGGCTAAAGTCGTTTCGACAGGGAAGCTTCTTGGCCCGATGAACCATCGACGGCCACATGGCCACCCGATACGACGCCGTCTTCTGGGACATCGGCGGGGTCGTCCTCGACCTCGACTCCGTTCGACGGGGCCACCGCGCGTTCGTCGAGACCCTCGCCGAGCGGTTCGACCTCGGTGACGACGCGCTCGAAACCTGGCGCGACGAACTCGGGGCACACTTCCGCGACCGCGACGGCACGGAGTTCGCGAGCGCCCGCGAGGGCTACGCGCGAGCGGTCGCGGCGATGGTCGGCCGCGAGGTCCCCGAAGACGAGTGGCTGCCGGCGTTCGAGCGCGCGACCGCCGAGGTCCTCGAACCGGTTCCGGAGACCGTCGAGACCATCCGGCGGCTCGACGGCCGCCTCCACCAGGGCGTCGTCAGCGACATCGACACCTGGGAGGCCGAACGCCTCCTCGACCAGTTCGGGGTCGTGCCCCATCTCGACGCGACGACGACCTCAGAGGCGGTCGGACGGACCAAGCCCGACCCCGCGATGTTCGAGACGGCGCTCGAAAAGGCCGACGTCGAACCCGAACGGGCGGTGATGGTCGGCGACCGCTACCGAAACGACATGGAGGGCGCGTCGGGGGTCGGGATCCACACCGTGGCGTTGGGTGGAAGTGCGGCCGACGCCGCCCCCGACGACCCCGTCGTCGACTACCGGATCGAGAACCCGCTCGAACTCCTCGACGTCGTCGGTGTGGAACGCGAATAACCGGCTCAACCTATTTCCAGTCCACCGTCGAAGGGCGGTCATGGACGACCCCTCGGAGCCCTACGGCGAACATCGCCAGCAGAACGTCTACGCCTCGGGGATGCTCGCCGACCAGCCCCCGGACGGGCCGGTGCGGTACGCGGACCTCGAACGGCGAGCCCTGGAGGCGATGAGCGACGAGGTGGCGGCCTACGTCGCGGGCGGGGCCGGCACCGAGGACACCGTTTCGGAGAACCGTCGCGCGTTCGCCGACTGGCGGATCGTCCCCCGAATGCTCCGGGACGTCTCCGAACGCGACCTCCGCGTGAGCCCCTTCGACCGTGAGTTCGATATCCCCGTGATGTTGGCCCCGCTCGGCGTGCTCTCGATCGTCCACGACGAGGGCGAACTCGCAGTGGCGCGCGCGGCCGCCGACCTCGACGTCCCCATGTGTCTGAGTTCGGCGTCCTCGTACACCCTCGAAGCCGTTGCCGACGAGCTCGGTGAGGTTCCGAAGTGGTTCCAGCTCTACTGGTCGGCCGACCCCGCCATCGCGTCGAGCTTCGTCGAGCGCGCCGAGAACGCGGGCTACGACGGCATCGTGGTCACGCTCGACACGCCCCTCTTGGGCTGGCGCGAGCGCGACATCGAGCAGGGCTATCTCCCCTTCCTCGACGGCGAGGGCGTGGCGAACTACTTTTCGGACCCCGCGTTCCGCGACCGGCTCGACCAACCACCGGAGGAAAACGAGGCCGCGGCCGTGATGGAGTTCGTCGACGTCTTCGGCGATCCGTCGCTGACGTGGGACGACCTGGCCGACCTCCGCGACGAGACGGACCTTCCACTCATCGTCAAGGGCGTGCTCCATCCCGACGACGCGAAACGGGCGGTCGAGTGCGGCGCGGACGGGGTGATCGTCTCGAACCACGGCGGCCGCCAGGTAGACGGCGCGGTCGGCGCGCTCGCGGCGCTGCCCGGGATAGTCGACGCGGTCGACGTGCCCGTACTGTTCGACAGCGGCATACGCGGGGGTTCGGACGTCGCTACGGCGCTCGCGCTCGGGGCCGACTGCACCCTGCTCGGCCGGCCCTACGCCTACGGGCTGGCGCTCGACGGCGAGGCAGGGGTCGAGAACGTGGTCGAGAACCTCCGTGCCGACCTCGACCTGACACTCGCGCTCGCGGGACACACGAGCTTCGACGACCTCGACCGGTCCGTGCTCGTCGACCGCCGCCCCAACGGACACGATTGAACCGGCCGGTCAACCGCCGAACACCGCCGCGTCCACCGCACGAAGCCGGTCGAGGTCGCCGTCCCTGTAGCCAGCCTCCCGAAGCACTGACGCCGTGTGCTCGCCGTGCCCCGGTACGCCTCCTCCTGGCTCGGCGGGAGCGGACGACCGCGCCGGAAACCCGACCCGTGCCGGTCCCGGGCCGCGTTCGACGAGCTCGCGCGATTCGGTCTGGGGATGGGAGAGCGCCTCGCCGAGGCTCCGGACCGGCTCGACGGTCGCGTCCGTGTCGGCGAACAGCTCTTCCCACTCCTCGTGGGTTCGGCCGGCGAAGATGGCGTCGAGTTCCTCGCGGAGCGCGGCTCGGGTGGCCCCGTCCTCGGTCCCGTGAGCCTCGACGAGGTCGGGTCGGTCGACGGTCTCGCAGAAGCGCTCCCAGAAGACGGGTTCGAGCGCCCCGAGGCTGACGTACCGCCCGTCGGCGGTCTCGTACACCCCGTACCACGGGAGTGCTCCCGCGAGTGCCGTCTCACCCGGTCGCGGTGGGTCGTCCCCGAACGCGGCCGGCGCGAGCGACTGCGAGACCGAGAGCAGGACGTCGGTGATGGCGATGTCGAGGTGTTCGCCGTCGGTGTTGCCGAGCGCGCGCGAACAGAGCGCGCCGGCGACCGAGAAGGCGGCGAACAGCCCGCCGGTCATATCGCCGACCTGGATACCGGGGACCCGCGGGGCTTCGGACTCGTTCGCGCGGTTCGTATCGAGCAGCCCCGCGAACGCGACGTAGTTGAGGTCGTGACCGGCACGGGTCTCGTAGGGTCCGGTCGCGCCGTAACCCGACAGCGAGCAGTAGACGATATCGGGGACCTGCTCGCGGACCGCCTCGTCGCCAACCCCGAGCCGGTCGGCGACACCCGGTCGGAAGCCCTCGATGACCACGTCGGCATCGCGTGCGAGGGCGAGAAACGCCGCCGTCCCGGCCTCGGTCTTCAGGTCGAGCGCGACGCTTCGCTTGCCCCGGTTCACCGCGTCGAACAGCGTTCCGTCGGCCGAGTCGGGCGCGAAGTCGAGGTGGCGGGCCGGGTCGCCCGCGGGGTCTTCGATCTTGATGACGTCGGCTCCGGCGTCGGCGAGGAGTTGAGTCGCGTAGGGACCGGGGAGGTAGCGCGTGAGGTCGAGAACGCGAACGCCGTCGAGTCGCATGCGGTCCGGTTCGCGCCGTCCGCATAACCCTTCGTCGGCGGGACGCTTTTGTCGATGGCGCACCGAATTCGGGTATGACGGTCACGCTCTACCGCCTCGAAGGCTGCCCGCACTGCGAACAGGTCGTCGATCGACTCGACGAGCTCGACATCGAGTTCGAGAGCGAGTGGGTCGAGGCGCTCCACTCGAAGCGCGACGAGGTCAAACGCGTCTCGGGCCAGCGCGACGTCCCCGTGCTCGTGGACGACGAGCGCGGCATCACGATGGGCGAATCGGATCGGATCGTGGAGTACCTCGACACCTCCTACGCCGCGGCCTGAGGCGACCCGAACCGGCGTCGCCACTCGGTTTATGCCCGGGGCGAGCGTAGTTTCCCTTATGGAGGAAACCCTTTTCGAGACCGAGGAGCCCCGAAGCCGCGCCGAGATCGCGCGTGTCCTCGGTGCGGCGGCGGCTGAACTCGCCGGCGACGGCCCGGTGACGCTGAAGTCCGACGGCCAGTCCGTCACCGTCCAGCCGCCGGAGCGGCCGACCTTCGAGGTCGAAGTCGAGCGCGAGGTCGAGGACGATACCACCGAGACCAGCATCGAGTTCGAGATCGAGTGGGAGGAGGCGGATGACGGGACCCAACCCGAAGCGGACGCCGAAGACGTCGTCGACGTCACGCCGCGCCCCCCGGACAGCCTCGCGCGATTCGAAGTCTTCCGTGACCGGGCCGACGAGCACCGCTGGCGGCTGGTCCATCGCAACGGCAACATCATCGCCACCAGCGGCGAGGGCTACACGACGAAAGCGAACGCGTTGAAGGGCGCACGAAGCGTGATGCGGAACGCGCCGGGTGCGGAGTTCGTCTCGAAGTAGGGCGAGGAGACGGGAAGCGCTACGACGGAGCGGAATCCCGAGCGGCCGCCCCGTCGTCGACCGCCGCCGCCAGTCGCGGGAGCAGGTCGGCGGCGTCGGCCCGGAAGTCGTACTCGACGCGCCCGGAGAGCGGGGTTCGGTCGAGGTTCACCACGACCATCGTCGCGCCGTGGTCGGCGGCCGTTCCGGGTAGCGACGCCGCGGGCTCGACCGAGAGCGACGACCCGACCACGAGGAAGACGTCGGCGCTCTCGGCGAGCGCGTGGGCTTCGAGCAGCGCGGCCTGTGGGAGCTGTTCGCCGAACAGCACCACGTCGGGTTTGAGCACCCCGCCGCAGTCCGCACAGCGGGGTGGCGTCTCCCCACCTCGGACCCGCTCGCGAACCGGGGCCGCCGGGAACCGCCGCCCGCAGTCGCGACAGACGACGCGCTCGCCCGAGCCATGGAGTTCGACGACGTGCTGGGAGCCCGCCTTCGGGTGGAGGCCGTCGATGTTCTGGGTGATCAGCGCGTCGAGGTTCCCCGCCGATTCGAGGTCGGCGAGCGCCTCGTGGGCCGGGTTCGGCACGACCTGTTCGCCGTGGCGCGCGGCGTCGATCTCGAGCCGGTCGCGCCAGAATTCTCCCGGACTCGCCTCGAACCGCGAGAGGTGGAAGTCGGCGGGGTCGTGGGTCTTCCAGAGCCCCTCCTCGCCCCGGAAGTCGGGAATTCCCGAGTTGGTGCTCACCCCCGCCCCGGTCATCGCGACCACGTGGTCGGCCTCGCGGATGGCCTGGGCCGCGAACCGGAGGTCCTCGTCGTCCATGTGAGTCGGTGACGATGCACGGGCAAAACTCCTCGGCCTGCCGGCGCAGCGAAACGGTCCTTTCACCCGTAGTGGGCTACAGAGCCGACGAAGTTGACGGGAAGCCGCCAGTGCGAACGAACCCTTCGATGACGACGGCAAGCACGTAGATGGTCAGATAGACCGGCCAGAGCGCGACCGCGAAGAAATATCCAGGTGCGTCACCTTCGCCGGCGAGAAACAGCCAGAAGAGTAGGTCGGCTCCAAGTACGAACAACGGCGAAACGAACCCGAATCGGCGGAAGAACGCGACCGGAGCGCCGACCGTGACGAGGTTTCCGACTACGAAGAAGGCGAGAAACATCCACCACCCTTGTTTCGTCTGCGGGATCGTCTCCGCGTCGGTGGCCAAGATGACCACGAGCAGGCAAAGAAAACTCAGCGTTCCGAACGCGGCTCCGACAGCTACCGAGACCCCAGTCGAAGTCCAGGTTCCTCGAATCCACCCCATTCGTCGTCCGTCGCCCGCCCGAGCCATGTGTTTATTCCCCGAATCGCGGCAGTGACCCGAGTTCTTCGGGGCGGATCGCGTCCTCGTCGAAGGCGTCGCGCGCGATGGTCCGCTTATGGACTTCGTCGGTACCGTCGATGATCCGGAACGCGCGCACCGCCTCGTAGAAGTCCGCGAGCGGCAGATCTCTACTAATACCGGCCCCGCCACAGCATTGCACGGCGAGATCGATGGTCTCCTGGGCGACGCGGGCGGCGAACACCTTGCTCATCGAGACCTCGACGCGGGCCTCTTCGCCCTGTGCAATCTTCTCGGCAGCGTCCCGGACCATCGTCCGGGCGGCGTGAAGCTGGGTCTCGGCCTCCGCGACGGCGAAGCGCTGGGCCTGCTTGTCCGCGATGGAGGACCCGAACGCCTCGCGGTCGCTCATGTAGGTCTTCGCCACCGTGAGTGCTCGACTGGCCATCCCCGAAAAGCGCATACAGTGGGTCAACCGTGCAGGCCCGAGGCGCTGTTGAGCGATCGTGAACCCCTCGTTCTCCTCACCCAGCAGGTTCTCGGCGGGCACGCGAACGTCGTCGAAGCAGACCTCGGCGTGACCTTCCGACGAGCTTGCCGGCCCGAGGTGGGGGATGTCGCGAACGACCTCGACGCCCTCGGTGTCGGTGGGCACGAGGATGATCGAACACCCCGCATAAGGGTGGGCATCCTGGTCCGTTCGCGCCATCAGGAGGATGACGTCGGCGGCGCTCCCCTGGGTGGTCCACCACTTGTGGCCGTCGATGACCCACTCGTCATCCACTTTTTCGGCGGTCGTCCGGAGCATCTTGGGATCCGACCCGCCGCCGGGAGCCGGCTCGGTCATCCCGAAGGCCGAGTTGATCTCACCTGCGACGAGCGGCCGGAGCCACTCCTCTTTCTGCAATTCCGTCCCGACGAGTTCGAGGGTGTGCATGTTGCCCTCGTCGGGTGCGTCGACCCGCATTGCGGGCGCGCCGAGCAGGCTCCGACCCGCCTCCTCGAACAGCGGCAGCACGTCCCGGAGGTCGAGACCCATGCCTCCATACTCCTCCGGGATCTGAGGCGCGTAGACGTCGTACTCCCGGGCGGACTCCCGGAGGTCGGCGATGGTCTCGTGCGGGACGACCTCGCCCTCGTCGTGGGCGCGTTCGGCGGGGAGGACGACCTCCTCCATGAACTCGTGGGCGCGTTGCCTGAGGTCGGCCGCCGTCGCGGAGTCGTTGTACTCCATGCCCACCCTTGCCCGCACAACATTGTAAAACGATAGGCCCCGGTCGTCGACCAGTGGAGGTGTGACCCGCAGTTATTCGTACCCCGAGTCACAACCTCCCTACCAATGGTAACGAGATCGCCGATCCACCTCGACTCCAGCCACACCGACCATGAGTGACGAGTACTTCTCGCGGATCGTGGATGAGGACGCGCTCACGGATTACTTCGAATCCGAACTCGGACCGGTCGACGAGTACGACATCAGCCACCACCAGGAGGGCCACTCGAACGAGACCTTGTTCGTCGAGTGGGGCGACCGCGACCTCGTGGTTCGTCGGCCGCCGCCGGGCGAGGTCGCCGACACCGCCCACGACGTCCTCCGGGAGTATCGCGTGATGGATGCACTGCAGGACTCCCAGGTTCGGGTCCCACCGACGGTGCTCGCCTGCGAGGACCACTCCGTCCTCGGCTGTGATTTCTACGTCATGGAGCGCGTCGCGGGCGACGTGCTTCGGGACGACGAACCCGAGCGCTTCGCCGCGCCCGACCATCGAAAGCGAGTGGGCGAGGAGCTCGTCGACGGCCTCGCCGAGATCCACGCCGTCGACTACGAGGCAGTGGGGCTCGGCGAGTTCGGCTATCCCGACGGGTTCACCGAGCGCCAGGTGAAGCGGTGGTCCGAACAGCTGACGTGGGCGTTCGACGTCACGAGCGAGGAGCGCGAGGTGCCCGAACTCTACGACGTGATGGAGTGGCTCACGGAGAACACACCCGAAGCGCCCGAACACACGCTCGTACAGGGTGACTACAAACTCGACAACGTGATGTTCGGGCCGGACACGCCACCGGCGGTCGTCGCGGTGTTCGACTGGGAGTTGAGCACGCTGGGGAACCCGCTCGTGGACCTGGGCTGGATGCTGTCGTACTGGTGGGACGAGAAGGACCCCGCACCACCCCAGGCGACCGAGTCGCTCAACGCGACGTTCATGACCCGCGAGGGGTACCCCACCCGGCAGGAACTCGTCGAACGCTACGAGGCGAAGACCGGGATCGAGTACGAGCACGACCGCTTCTACCGCGCGCTCGCGGTCTACAAGCTCGCGGGGCTCGGCGAGATGTTCTTCCGGCGCTACCTGGAGGGCAACGCCGACGACCCGCTCTACCCTCGGATGGAGACCGGGGTGCCGGAGCTCGCCGAGCGCGCGGTCCGGATCATCGAGGGCGACGAGCCGCTGTAGTCCCGTCCGCCGTCGTGGGACGGGCCGGACGAAACGATCACCGTCGTTAACTACATCGGGGGAGACGGTTACGTATGGAAACCGGCGACATCGACCGAGTGGCGGTGCTCGGCGCGGGCAACATGGGTCACGGCATCACCGAGGTAGTCGCGATGGGCGGCTACGACGTGG
The DNA here is from genome assembly GCF_009900715.1 of Halococcus salsus. Lineage (NCBI taxonomy): Archaea > Methanobacteriati > Methanobacteriota > Halobacteria > Halobacteriales > Halococcaceae > Halococcus > Halococcus salsus. Next base: position 134,666 of record NZ_JAAAJC010000002.1, on the reverse strand, counting down.
TGATGCGCGACATCGAAGACGAGTTCGTCGAGTCGGGCTACGAGAACATCGAGTGGAGCCTCGGGAAACTCGCCGACGGGGGGAAAATCGACGATCCTGAGGGGATCCTCTCGCGGATCGAGACCACCACCGACCTCGAAACCGCGGTCGGCGACGCGGACCTCGTGATCGAGGTCGCGCCGGAACGGATGGCGCTCAAAAAGGAGATCTACAGCGAACTCGACGAGCTCGCGCCCGAGCACGCGGTCCTCGCCTCGAACACCTCCTCGCTCTCGATCACCGAGATCGCGAGCGCCACGGATCGGGAGGAGCAGGTCGTCGGGACCCACTTCTTCAACCCCCCGGTGAAGATGGGACTGGTCGAAGTCATCTACGGCGAGCGAACCTCGGACGAGACCGCCGAGACCGCCTACGGATTCGCGGAGTCGCTCGGCAAGACCCCGATCTACGTCCGGAAGGACGTCCAGGGCTTCGTGGTCAACAGCGTGCTCGGCCCGTTCATGACCGAACCCGCGTGGATGGTCTCGAACGACGAGGCCACGGTGCGGGAGGCCGACGCGGCGATGGTCCATCGACGTGGGTATCCGATGGGGCCGTTCGAGCTCGCCGACCTCACCGGGATCGACATCGGCTACTCGGTCCGTGAGGAGGCGGGTATCACCAACCCGCCGTTCATCGAGGCGAAGGTCGAAGCCGGCGACCTCGGTCGCAAGACGGGGAAAGGTTACTACGACTACGAGGACGGCGACGGCCCGGACTACGAGGAAGGCGACGGCGAGGGGTTCGACACGCTTCGAGTGGAGGCCCGGATGGTGAACGAGGCCGCGAAGCTCGTCGGGAACGACGTGGCGACGCCCGACGCGGTCGACACCGGGATGCGCCTCGGCGCGGGCTTCTCCGAGGGCCCGTGTCGCCGGGCCGACCGCGAAGGACTCGACGCGATACTCGACAAACTCGAAGCCCTCCACGAGGAGACCGGCGAGGAGCGCTTCAAACCCGCCGACTCCCTCCGGGAACTCGTCGAGGACGGCCACACCGGCGTCGAGGCGGGTGCGGGCTTCTACGAGTACGACGAGGGCGGCGAACCGGTCGAGGGACGATGACCGAGCTCTCGGCGGACCAGCGGGCCGGGTTCGAGTCGGTCGTCGACGAACACGGCCTCTTCTCGTGGCTCGGGATCGAACTCGACGCGGTCGAGGACGGCCGGGTGGTGCTCCGCGTGCCCTACGACGAGAAGTTCGCGAACCTCGTGGCCGGTGGTGAGGGCAACGTCCACGGCGGCGTCACCGCCACCCTCGTCGACACCGCGAGCGGCTTCGCGCTCCGTTCGACCTTCGAGGACCCCGCGGCGGCGCAGCTCACGACCACCGACCTCGACGTCTCGTATCTCCGGCCGGCCACGGACGACCTCACCGTCGAGGCTGAGGTGCTCCGTGCCGGCGGGTCGATGGGCGTCACCGACGCCACGGTCTCCAGCACCGCGCCGAACGGCGAGCGAAAGGACGTCGCTGTCGGCCGGACGAGCTATCGGCTGTTCCGGGGGTCCGAGTGACGACCTTCGAGTCGCTCTCGGTCGGCGACACCTACGAGACGGCCCGGCGGACGGTCACGGAAGCCGACGTGACGAACTTCGCGGGCGTGAGCGGCGACTTCAACCACCACCACACCGACGCCGAGCGGATGGCGGGGACCGAGTACGGCGAGCGGATCGTCCACGGCGCGTTCGTCTTCTCGGCGATGACGGGGCTGCTCTGGCAGTCCCGGAGCCCGGACGAACGCGACGACGTCATCGCCTTCTACGGGGTCGATTCGCTGCGCTTCACCGCCCCCACCTACATCGGCGATACGATCCACGTCACGGTCGAGGTGCTCGAAAAAGCCAAGCGCGAGCACCCGCGCGCGAACGGCACGATCCGCTACGGGATCACCGTCGAGAAAGCCGACGGCGAGACCGTGCTCGCGTGCGAACTCCTCTCGCTGGTTCGGTAGATCACAGCCGGGCGGCAGGTTCTTCCATGCGGCTGTGAAACACCCCACATGACGAAACGTGTTCTCGTACCGTTCGACGATTCGAGGCAGGCACGCAGTGCGCTCGACCACGCGCTCGCCGAGTACCCGAACGACGAGATCACCGTGATCCACGTTCTCGACCCCGCCGAGTGGGGCTACGATTCGGCCGAGGGGGGTCTCGGCAAGCGCTGGCACGACGAGGCGATCGAGAAGAGCGAGTCGGTCGAGGCGGCGGCGACCGAGATGGCCGACGAGCGGGGGGTCGACGTCACCACCGTCGTCGAGGACGGCGTCCCGAGCGAGACCGTCGTCGGCTACGCGGACGAACACGACATCGACCACATCGTGGTCGGCAGCCACGGCCGGTCGGGCGCGACACGCCTCCTGCTCGGGAGCGTCGCCGAGGCGATCGCCCGAAGTGCCTCGATCCCCGTGACGATCGTCGGTTGACGAACGACGGGATCGCCCCGTCCCCTTCGACCTCGAGTTCCCCGGTTCGGCTTCGGACGAACCGATAGGTCCCCTCGGCGGTCCGTCGGTATCGCTAGTACGAACTCTACGATCTCTAAAGAAGTACAGTGAGGATTAAGGTGTATGGGAACGGTAGGGGAGGCATGGTAGAGACACGAAAGGTTCAGCGGTTGGGGCCGTCGACGCTGGCGATGACCCTCCCAGCGGAGTGGGCCCGCGCTCACAGCGTCGAGAAGGGCGACGAGGTGTCGCTCCGCACCGGGGGGAAAGGCACCCTGACGGTACTGCCCGAATCGGCCGAGGCCGAGGAGTCCCAGGCGACGATCCACGCCGAGAACATGGACGCGACCGCGGTCGAGCGCGCTATCGTCGCCCAGTACGTCCTCGGCCGACGGGTGATCCACGTCGAGGTCGCCGAGGGGAGCCTCGATTCCGAGCACATCAACGCGGTCTACAACGCCGAAACCCAACTGATGGGTCTCGGCGTGATCGAGGAGACCCCGGAACGGATCGCGATCCGGTGTTCGGTCGACGCCGAGGACTTCACGCTCGACAACCTTCTGGAGCGACTCGAATCCACGGGCGCGACGATGCGCGACGAGGCGATCCAGGCGCTGGCGCTCGGCAACCCCGACTTCGCCGAGCGCGCGCTCAACCGCGAGCGCCAGGCCAACAAGATATTCGTCCTCCTCCTCCGGCTGATCTTCACCGCCTACCAGAACCCGAACCTCGCCCGCTCGGTCGGGCTCGACGACGGCTTCCCGCTCATCGGCTACCGTTCGATCGCGAAGAACCTCGAACTCACCGCCGACAACGCCGAGGACATCGCCGAGATCGCGCTCGAAGCTCCCGACCACACCCTCGAAGTCGACGACCCGACGATGCGACGGATCCGGGAGTTCACCGGCCAGGTCGACGAGATCTCCGAACTCGCGGTCCGGGCGGCGGTCGAACGGGACTTCGAGCTCACGCTCACGGTGCGTGAACGCTTCGCCGAGATCAACGACGTCGAGGGCGAGATCCTCACCGACCTCCCCGAGATGGACAACGAGGCGCTCCTGCGGGTGCGCGACGTGCTCGTCAGCCTCGCTCAAACGGCCCAGTACGCCGTCCGCAACGCCGAGATCGCGACGAACCTCGCGCTCAACGAGGAGTCGGCCCACACGACGATCACGTAACGGGTCGGACGAGCCAGACGATTTTCGAAGCCCGCCGACCTCCGATATCCGTCAGTTTCCGCCCACCCGTTCGGCGGCGACGATCCGTCCGTTCGGAGCCTCGACCAGCACCGTGTCGCCGCCGTCGTTGATCACCGGATAGAGAAAGCCGGCGTAGAGGTCGCCGCGGGTGTCGTCGCCCCGGCCGGTGTGGACCATGACGGTCGCTCCCGACCCGAGGGAGTACGGCGGCAGGGCGTAGCGCTGGCCGTCGTCGAAGTCCACGGCGTAGCCGTCGAGGTTCAGCCGCCGCTGGCCCGTGTTGCGGAGCACGGCGGTCTCGTTCGCGGCGTCGACCGAGACGAGCGCCAGCGCCCTCGATCCCGACCCGTTCCCCGCTGCGGTCGCCGTCGGGGGTCGCGACGGGGTCCGTGTCGCCGACGGAAGATCCGTCGTCGGTCTCGTGGTAGCCGTGACGGTTCGCGTTACCGTCGGCATCGGGGTCTGTGTCGCCGTCACCGTCGGCGTTCGTGTCGCTGTTGCGGTTCGCGTCGCGGTCGCCGTCGCCGTCGCTGTTGCCGTCGCGGTTCGCGTTGCGGTCGGCGCTTCCGTGGTCGGCACTCGGGTCTCGGTGGCGGCCGCGGGCTGGCTGCCGTTCGGCGGTGCGGCGGTGCCCTCGATGGGGCCCGCGGGCGTCGCGGTCTCGTCGACCGGCCCGGCGAGCTGTGAACAGCCCGCGAGCACGACGAGCAGTCCGAGGAGGACGGCGGCGAGCGGCTTCATCGACCGGGGTTGGGGCTCACCGCAGATGCGTGTTTATCCTCGTGGCTCGGGAGGCCCCCGAGTCGCGTTCGGGCGGTGCTGTCGTTCGCCAGCACGTCGGTGTCGACCGCCGTCGTGTACTCGAGGCCGTCGAGCGGGACCCGGACGGTCTCGCCACCCGGCAGCGAGAGCACCGCGGTGAACGAGATCCGGAGGTCGGTGTGCTGGCCGCGCTGGACGTGCGTGACCCACCAGTCGTCGAGCCGCTCGTTCCGGATGTCGGTCTCGGCCCGGAGACTGCCCTGTCCGCCGGCGGGGACGGTGGTCGCCGTGCCCGTCGTGCCGTTGCCGACCGTGATGCCGTTCATCGTGACCGTGTAGTCCAGCCGGGTGATCGAGAGCGGGACCGACGTCGGGTTGCGAAGTCGAGTCCGAAGTTCGAGCGGCGTGGTCTCGGCGGTGACGTCGCCCCACGACGCGCGGGTCCGCTCGACGACGAGGATCGGGTCCGAGACCAGGGGCAGGCTCGCGTTTATCGGACGCGGCGCGCTCGAGTTCAGTCGGTCGGTGATGGAGGTCCGCGTCGTCGTCGTCTCCGTGAGCGTCGCGGTTCGCCCGATCACGGGTAGCGTGACGTTCGCCGTGGTGGTGACGCGCGTGCGTTCGCCGTTCCGGACGTGAGTGACCCACCAGTCGGGGATCCTCCGGTTGTCGACGACCGTCGTGAGGCTGACGTCCGTGGTTCCCCGGTCGAGCCGGATCCCGTGTTTGGTGCCGGTTCCCACCTCGATACCGTTCATGGCGACGTTCGTGGCGACCGTGGCGTCGCCGAGTCGGACCGCGACCGGGTTGGGGTTCGAGACCGTGAGGTCGGTCTCGACCACCGTTGTCGTGGCGTTGACGCCGACGATACGGCTCTCGCTGTCGACTATCGACGGCCGGTCGAAGGCGACCGCGACCACACCGAGGGCGACCGCGAGGAGGGCTGCGAGCACGAGGAGGCCGACCAGCAACCGGGTGAAACGACCCATCTAGATGGTTTGCCCTCGGGATGGGACGCGAATACCCCTTGCGATGGAACGACCTAAGTCCCCGCCGGTGATAGCGCCGCCATGGCTACCGAAAGCGTCACGACCGACCGCGGGGTCGGACTGACGGTGCTGTTCGTCGTGGTCGGGATCGCGGGCGCGGTCGTCGCGTTCGTCGCCGGGCTCACCGAGAACCAGATCCTCGCCAGCTGGGGGTTCGCCGCGGCGATGATCGCCGGCTCGCTCGCGGTCGGCGCGGTCCATCTCGCGCGATAAGCCCGTCGAAAAGCGTTAAGACGATCACGCCCGTATCGAGGGTAATGACCACCTACACCGACGAGGACCGGCGGATCCTCGCCTATCTCTACGACAGCGTCTCGCGGGGCGACCGGTACTTCCGCTCGAAGCAGATCGCCGACCAGCTCGGCCTCACCGCCAAGCAGGTCGGGGTCCGCCTCCCCCGGCTCGCCGAGGAATCCGAGGACATCGACATCGAGAAGTGGAGCCGGGCGAAGTCGACCACCTGGCGTGTCACCCTCGGGTAGTCCGGATTCTACCGCTTCGGTTCTCATCGCCGTCTTCGGCGGACTTTTACCCCGCGACCCACTATCCGTGCTATGACTGTTCGTGTCGAACGCACCTTCGAGATAGCCGCCCCGCCGGAACGCGTCTGGGAGTTCATCGCCGATCCAGGGAAACGCGCCCGCCCGATCAGCGTCGTGGACTCCTTCGAGGTGCACGACGACACCCGCGCCACTTGGCACCTCTCGCTGCCGCTGCCGCTCGTCAACCGGACCATCACCGTCGAAACCGAGGACACCGAGCGCGACCCGCCGAGCCACGTCGAGTTCGTCGGGCGGTCACGGGTGATGCGTGTCGTCGGCGAACACGACCTCGAAGCCGTCGGCGAGGGCACCCGGCTCACGAACCGTTTCACCGTTGAGGGGAAGCTCCCCGGCGTCGAGCGGTTCTTCGAGCGCAACCTCGACGGCGAACTCGACAACCTCGAAGCCGCGATCCGGCGCGAGAGCGAGATCGAGGTCTGAGACCGGGCCGCCGGTTCCGAAGCGAACCATTTATCCCGCGGACGACGGTAGGGAAAACCGCCGGAACGTGACGCTTTTCTCGTCACATGCCGGCACAAAGCGCCCACCGCACCCCACCCTCGTCCACTCGCTCCTCGTCCCCCCCCTTTCGTGCTCCGTTTTCGAGAACTGCTCTCCAGCCCCGTGTGACTCAGTCGTCGTCGGTCAGGATGTCCGCCGAGAGTCCCTGGGCCATCTCGATCCCGTCGGCGTTGTTGAGCGTCCACGCGGTGCGCTCGGTGACGGCCTCGATGACCTCCCGCGCGCTGGGATAGCCGTTGCCGGACTTCTTCACGCCGCCGAACGGGAGCTGGATCTCCGCGCCGATACACGGGAGGTTGCCGTAGGCCAGCCCGATCTCGGCGTTGTCGCGGAAGTAGTTGATCTCGCGGTAGTCCTCCGAGATGATCGCCCCCGCCAGCCCGTACTCGGTGTCGTTGTGGATCTCGACGGCTTTCTCGATGTCGCCCGCGTAGGGCATGAGCGCGACGTGGGGACCGAAGACCTCCTCCTTCGTGACCCGCAGGTCCGCCTCGTGGTCGGCCTCGTAGACGAACGGTCCGACCCAGTGGCCGTCCTCGTGGCCGTCGGGGATCTCGCTACTATCGAGTTCGGTCCGGTCGACCAGCACCTCGACGTCTTCCTCGTGTGCGAGGTCGTTGTAGCCCGTGACCTTCTCCTTGTGTTCGTCCTCGATCAGCGGCCCCATGAACGTCTCCTCGTTCAGGGGGTCGCCGACCGAGACGTTCTTCGCGGTCTCGACGAAGCGGTCCTTGAACTCGTCGTAGAGGTCCTCGTGGACGATGATCCGCTCGGCGGAGACACACCGCTGGCCCGTCGTCTTGAACGAACTCATCACCGCCGAGTGGACCGCGACGTCGAGGTCGGCCTCGCTCGTCACGACGATCCCGTTCTTGCCGCCCATCTCACACGCCGCGAGCTTGCCGGGCTCGCCACCGACCTTGCCGGCGATCTCGTGGCCGACCTCGGCCGATCCGGTGAACAGCACCGTCGCCACGCGCTCGTCCTCGACGATGGCCTCGCCGGCGTCGCCGTAGCCTTGGACCATGTTGAAGACGCCGTCCGGGATCCCCGTGCTCTCGAACATCTCGGCGATGATCTGGCCGCACCACGGGGTCTGCTCGGCGGGTTTCCACACCACGGTGTTGCCCTCGACCAGCGAGACCGCCATGTGCCAGAAGGGGATCGCGACCGGGAAGTTCCACGGCGTGATGCAGCCGACCACGCCCCTCGGTTTCCGGCGCATGTAGGCGTCCTTACCCGCGATCTCCGAGGGGACGACGTCGCCGTGGGGACGGCGGGCGTCGGCGGCGGCCCACTCGACCATGTCCCAGGCCTCGTTGACGTCGGCCTTCCCCTCCGAGATCTCCTTGCCGCACTCCTTGGTGACGACCTCGCCGAGCTCCTCGTGGCGCTCCTTGAGTTCGTTGTAGATCTCCCAGAGGTACTCGGCCCGGTCGGTGTACGAGAGCGCGGCCCACTCCTCGAAGGCGTCGTCGGCGGCCGCGAGCGCGCGGTCGACGTCCGCGTCGGTGCCCCGGTGGAACTCGCCGAGCGTCTCGCCCGTCGCCGGGTTCGTGCTCTCGAAGGTCTCCTCGCCGGTCCTCTCGGTCCACTCGCCGTCGATGTACTGCTCGAACGGCTCCGCGACTTGTTGACTCATACGGCAAGAATTGCGCGGCCGGGGTACAAAAACACCGCGCTGTGTGGGTCAGGCGGCCTCGGCGCTCGCACGGCCGGTGAACGGACGGCGATCCGCCCGGCCCATCACGCGCTCCCTTCGGCCTCGATATACGATTCGAGCGCTTCGACCACTCCCGCAACCACGCTTCCCCGAAGCCGCCCCTGAACGCCTCCCGTTTGGTCGTGCTCGATCGTCCCGGCCGTTCACGGGGAGACGTAGCTCGTCCTAGCGGTTGACCCCCCAGTCACTCGCGGCGAGCCGCTAACTGCTCGGGCATGTGGGTCGCGCAACGATACGAGCGTCCGTAGTCGACAGCCGTGATATGATGACGTTTGAGTTGACACATCGTACAAAACTTTTTGCTCTAGCAAGGCAGAAACAAATTGCGGACGATGTGCCAGTCCCGTGAAATCATTGAATGCCTCTGTAACTCGCCTCAGCGGGTTATTGGACCTGTTCTGTTTGCTATTGCAGCGGTTGGCTTCTTTTATCTCAGCGTAACTGAAGTTTCAGGCTCTGCTGATTTAACAGATACTGGTCCATTACTGTTCTTTGTTGCTGGCTGTCTGTTTCTTGTTGTGCTTCTCATGACAGCCCTCAGCCGTGGATAGACTGGGCAGCAATATGATTTCAGATATTAATTTACTATCCCACCGGCCCTAATGTTTCTCTTTGTGGGCTTTCAACTGTATGTTTCAGTAGTTACTGCAACACTCGTCCTCCGTCTGGTATGATACAGAAACAGGCATTGTCTAGTTGAGGGCGTTTGAGAACAGAGAAGGTCGTAGCGAGAGCTGGTTATGGTACTCGGAGACCTGCTCAGAAAGACGTTGAACGTGGATATGATGTGCTTCGGGAGAAACGAGACGTGTGCTACGCCGCGCGTTTTTCGATCTCGCCCCGGAGGAGCGCGGCGTCGAAGTCGTGGTCCGGGCGCATGTCGATGAAGCTCACGAAGTCGCGGGCCGCGAGGAGGTCGTCGGTCGCGTAGTGGTGCGCGGCGGCGTCGACCGCCCTGCGCGCGCCGATCGTGGGTTCGAGCGCCGCGAGGCCGCACGCGAGGTCGTACGCCCGGGCGTCGGCGGCCCCGGATCCACGGAGGCTGGTCGCGTCGATGAAGTAGAGCTCCCCGTCGGCCACGAGGACGTTCTCCGCCCGGAGGTCGCCGTGGCCGAGACCCGCATCGTGCATCCGGGCCAGCGCCGCGAAGAACTCCGGGGCGACCTCCCGCACTTCGGCCGGCGGGAGGTCCCCGATGGTCCGGAACTCGGGGAGGTACTCGAGCACGAGCACGCCGAACTCGCCGTGGGCGAACGCTTCGAGGGGTTCGGGTGCGTTGAGCCCGATCTCGCGGATCCGTCGGGTGGCGCTGAGTTCGTGTTCGGCCATCTCGACGGGGTTCGCGAAGCGCTCGAAGAAGCCCTCGGTGCCGCTCGAGAACATCCCCAGGTTCCGGCCGGTGGTGAAGAGGCCGTGGACCAGCGCGTTCCGCGGGCTGAGGACCTTCACGAACCAGCGGTCGTTGACCACGCAGGGCGTCGAGAGCCAGTTGTCGGTCTCGAGGAAGACGACGCGCGCGACCCGCTGGTCGTACCGGGCCGCGACCTCGCGACAGACGGCTTCGAGGGCCGACCACTCCACCCGCCCGCGAACGAATCGACGAAAGGCCACACCGGCACGAGGGTCTCGCCCCATTTGAGTCCGTCCCCACGCGTGTCGACGCTCGCCGTCGGCTGTCGTCCGTCTCGGGTAGTTCCGTGATCGTTTCTCGAAACCTTCAAACATCATCCCATACGAGGATGCACAATGGCCATCCCGTACGAGACGGTCGCGTTCGCGCTGTTCGCGCTCGTCACGGTTCTCAGTGCCCTCGGCGTCGTCCTGATGGAGGACGTCTGGCACTCCGCGTTGATGCTCGGGGCGGCGCTGTTGAGCGTCGCCATCCACTACATCATGATGAGCGCGGAGTTCCTCGCCGCGATGCAGATCCTGGTCTACGTCGGTGGCGTGTTGATCCTGATCTCGTTCGCCGTGATGCTCACCCGCACCGACGACGCGACGGAGGCGACCTCGTGACCACCCGTCCCCACCTCAAGATCGGCCGGCATCTCTTGCCCGGCCTCGTCGCGGTCGCACTGTTCGTCGTGCTCGCCGTGACCGTTCTCACCGAGTCGTTCCCCGCCCCCGCGGGCTTTCCGGGGGGTGGGTCGATCACCGCCTCGATCGGCTACGCCCTGTTCAACTTCGACGCGGGAGCCTACCCTGCCGAGGGCTTCCTCGCGACGTTCATCATCATCGCGCTCGTCCTCGACGTCGCCCTCGACGCCGCGGTGATGCTCGCGAAGACCGAAGCCGACGGCCGGATCGCCGGCGCGCTCCGGTTCCGGACAGACCCCGACGAGCCGGGCGACGCCGACGAACGGGACCCCCAGCGCTCGCCGGTCCGCCCCGACGGGGGTGAGGACTGATGGTCCCCGTCGAATACTACCTCCTGCTCTCTGCGGGGCTGTTCTGTATCGGGCTCTTCGGTATCCTCACCCGCCGGAACGCCCTGCTGTACCTGATGTGCGTCGAGCTCATGCTCACCGCGGGCAACGTCAACCTCGTCGCCTTCTCGTTCCAACACGGCAACCTCACCGGCCAGGTGTTCAGCCTGTTCGTGATCGCGCTCGCGGCGGCGGAGGTCGCCGTCGGCATCGGCATCGTGCTCGTACTCTACCGTAACTTCCGTGGCGTCGACGTCACCGAAGCAACGACCATGAGGTGGTAACAATGGCGGCACTCGACTACGCACCCGCGATAGCGGTCCTCCCGCTCGTCTCGTTCGTGATCGCGCTGTTCGCCGGCCGCGTCCTCCCGAAGAAGGGCGCGCTCGCCGGCATCATCGCCACCGCCGGCTCGCTGGTCCTCTCGGCGTGGACCGCGCTCGCGGTCGCCGGCGGCGCGACGGTCAACACCCGGCTCTACACCTTCGCCGCCACCGGCGGGTTCGACCTCCATCTGGGGGTCCTGATCGACCCGCTCGCGGCACTGATGCTCCTCATCGTCTCGCTGGTCTCCTTCCTCGTCCACGTCTTCAGCCTCGGCTTCATGAACGACGAGAACGAGACCGGCATTCCGCGCTACTACGCCGGGCTCGGTCTCTTCACTGCGAGCATGCTCGGCTTCGTGATGGCCGACAACCTGTTCATGGCGTTCATGTTCTTCGAGATGGTCGGCTTCTGCTCGTGGCTCCTGATCGGCCACTGGTTCAAGCGCGACGCGCCCGCGAGCGCCGCGAAGAAGGCCTTCCTCGTCACGCGCTTCGGGGACTACTTCCTCCTCGTCGGCCTCGTCGGGATCCTCGCCACCTTCGGGACGGCCTCGTTCGCCGGGCAGGGGAGCTTCCCGGCGCTCGCCGAAGCCGCGCTGTCGGGGAACCTGGTCGGGCTCACCACCTTCGGACTCTCGCCCGCCGGTTGGTTCTCGATACTCGGCCTGCTCGTTCTCGGCGGGGTCATCGGCAAGTCCGCCCAGTTCCCGCTCCACACCTGGCTCCCCGACGCGATGGAGGGCCCCACGCCGGTCTCGGCGCTTATCCACGCCGCGACGATGGTGGCCGCCGGGGTCTACCTCGTCGCCCGGATGTACGGCTTCTACGCGCTCCTGCCGACGGTGCTCGCGGTCATCGCGTTCGTCGGCGGTTTTACCGCCCTCTTCGCGGCGTCGATGGCCGTCGTCAAACGCGACATCAAGCAGGTGCTCGCCTACTCCACCATCTCGCAGTACGGCTACATGACCCTCGCGCTCGGCGCGGGCGGCTACACCGCCGCGGTCTTCCACCTCATGACCCACGCCTTCTTCAAGGCGCTGCTGTTCCTCGGGGCCGGCTCGGTGATCATCGCGACCCACCACACCCAGGACATGTGGGACCTCGGCGGGCTCAAGGACCGTCTACCCACGACCTACTGGACCTTCGTGGCAGCCTCGCTCGCGCTCGCGGGGATCTTCCCGTTCGCGGGCTTCTGGTCGAAGGACGAGGTGCTCTACGAGGCGCTCTCGGCGGGGCTGAGTTCGCCCGTGCTCCTCGTCGCCTACGCCTTCGGGCTGATCGCAGTGTTCGTCACCGGCTTCTATACGATCCGGATGGTTCTGCTCACGTTCCACGGCGAGCCGCGGAGCGACGCCGCCCGGAACGCCCACGGCGTCGGCTGGAGCGTGAAGGCCCCGCTCGTGGTGCTCGGCGTGCTCGCGGTCGTCGCCGGCTTCGTCAACATGCTGCCCGTCGCCGAGGCCCTGAACCTCGACATCACGTACCTCGAACACTGGCTCGCTCACGGTGTCGGGAACGCCACCGGCGAGCACTACTACGAACTCGTCGAGGAGTTCGCCGGCTACGGTGCGTCGGTGTCGTCGCTGCTCGCCGCGGTCGTCTCGCTGGTGGTCGCGCTCGCCGGCGCGGGACTCGCCTACGCCCTCTACAGCGGTCGTTCCCCGCGGTCCCACACCGACCGCCTCGGCGCGCTCAAACCCCTCCTCATGCACAACTACTACCAGGACGAGTACCAGGTCTGGCTCGCGAACGGCACCGCCCGCGTCGCCCGCGCGGTCAGCACCTTCGACAACGGCGTCGTCGACGGCGTCGTCAACGGCGTATCGAGCATCAGCCTCCTCTCCGGGGACCGCATCAAACGCCTCCAGACGGGGGTCGTCACCAACTACGCCGCGCTGCTCTCGCTCGGGCTCGTGGTCCTACTGGTGGCCTTCGGCCTGCTCGGGGGGTGGTTCTGAGTGCTGATCGAACTCCTGATCGCGCTTTGTCTCCTCGGCGCGCTGGTCGTCTTCCTCCTGCCGGACGAGTACGCGCCGTTCGGCGGGTTCGTCGCGAGCCTCTTCCCGCTGGTGACGAGCTTCGTCCTCTGGTACGGCTTCGACGGCTCGGGCAACGCCTTCCTCCAGGGTGGCCAGCTCGCCTACGAGACGAACGTCGAGTGGATCTCACTCGGCCAGTACGCCGTGAACTGGCACGTCGGTCTCGACGGCATCAGCATGCCGCTCGTAGTGCTCTCGACGGTCCTCACCAGCCTCGCCATCGTCACCGGCTGGACGCCGATCGACCGCCAGCGCTCGGGCTTCTACGCGCTTCTCCTCTTCCTCGAAGCAGGGCTGATCGGCGTGTTCAGCACGCTGGACTTCTTCGCCTTCCTCGTGTTCTGGGAGGCGGTGCTCGTCCCGGTCTACCTCCTCATCACGGTCTGGGGCGGCCCCCGGCGGGAGTACGCCGCGATCAAGTTCTTCGTCTACACCAATATCGCCACCCTCGTGATGTTCATCGGGTTCACGGCGCTGGTGTTCGGTCTCGGGGACTCGGTGACGAGCCTCGACCTCCCCGCGATCACGCAGGCGCTCCGCGCGGGTGAGCTCGGGGCGCTCGGCGGCGTCGGTGCGGGACCCCTCCGGCTCGCGGCGTTCGCTGCGATGTTCTTCGGGTTCGGGATGAAGATGGCGGTGGTGCCCTTCCACACTTGGCTCCCCGACGCGTACACCGAGTCGCCGACCCCGGTGACGGTGGTGCTCGCAGGCGTCGTCACGAAGATGGGGACCTACGCCATGCTCCGGTTCAACTTCACGATGCTGCCCGACATCGTCGAGCAGTACGCCCAGGTGATCGCGCTGTTCGCGGTCGTCACCGTGATCTACGGGGCGCTGTTGGCGCTCTCACAGCACGACCTGAAGCGGATCGTGGCCTACTCCTCGCTCCCCTCGATGGGCTTCGTCCTCTTGGGGCTCGTCGCCTACACGCCCTACGGCCTCTCGGGCGCGACCTTCCAGATGGTCTCGCACGGCCTGCTCTCGGGGCTGCTGTTCGCCTGCGTCGGCGTGATCTACAGCGCGACCGGCACCCGGATGGTCGGCGACATGGCGGGGCTCGCGGACCGGATGCCGGTCACCGCGGCGGCGTTCGTCGCGGGCTGTTTCGGCTACATGGGTCTGCCCTTCATGTCCGGCTTCATGGGCGAGTACTTCATCTTCCAGGGTGCGTTCGATTCGTTCCCCGGATCCCCCATATTCACCGCGGTCGCGATGTTCGGCATCGTGCTCGTGGCGGGCTACCTGCTCTTCGCGATGCAGCGGGCGCTGTTCGGCGAGTTCCGGGTCGACGGGGACTCGACGGTCCGACGGGCGGCGGTCCACGACCTCGCGCCGCTCGTGGTGCTCGTCGCGTGCGTGATCGTGCTCGGCAGTGCGCCCTCGCTGGTCTTCTCGATGATCGCGGATGCGGTCGGTCCGCTTCTGGGAGGTGGGCTGTAGATGGCTCCCCTCCCCGACTGGGTCGGCCTCGCGCCTGCACTCGCGCTCACGTTCACGGCGCTCGTGGTGTTCGTCATCGACACCGTCAAGCCGCGCTCGAACGACCGGGCGCTGCTGGCGGGCACGACGCTCCTCGGGACGGTGGCCGCGCTCGCCGCCGCCGGCGCGGTCCTCGTCTCCGGGATGGCGAGCGGTGAGGGATTGACCCTCTTCGGCGGCCAGCTCGTCGTCGACGGGATGAGCCTGTTCTTCAGCGTGATCTTCGCGAGCGTCGCGGCGCTCGTCACGCTCGCGAGCTACGACTACCTCGCCGGCCAGTCCGAACAGGCCGAGTACTACGCGCTCGTTCTGCTCGCGACCGCCGGGATGTGTCTGCTCGCGAGCTCGGCCAGCCTCGCCACGGCGTTCGTGAGCTTCGAACTCCTCTCGCTCGCCTCGTACGCGCTCGTTGCGTTCTTAAAGGACAACGAGGGCAGCGTCGAGGCGAGCCTGAAGTACTTCCTCGTCGGGGCGGTCTCCTCGGCGATACTGCTCTACGGCATCAGCCTGATCTACGGCGTCACCGGCGGACTCCTGTTCGACACCGTGGCCGAGAACGTCGTCGACACGCCCCACACCGGGCTGCTCGGCGTCGGCGTGCTGATGGTGCTCGGCGGGTTCGCGTTCAAGACCGCGAGCGTGCCCTTCCACTTCTGGGCCCCCGAGGCTTACGAGGGCGCGCCGACGCCGATCTCGGCGTTCCTCTCGTCGGGGTCGAAGGCCGCGGGCTTCGTCGTCGCCTTCCGGGTCTTCACGGTCGCGTTCGGCTTCGACATCCTCACCGACGTGGACTGGGTGCTCGCCTTCCAGGTGCTCGCGGTGGTGACGATGACGGTCGGGAACTTCGCCGCCGCGACCCAGGAGAACGTCAAGCGGATGCTGGCGTACTCCTCGGTCGGCCAGGCGGGCTACGTCCTCATCGCGCTCGCGGCCCTCGGTGGCGGCAGCGACGCCCTCGTGCTCGGGATGGGGATGAGCCACCTGCTGGTCTACGGCTTCATGAACACCGGTGCGTTCCTGTTCGTCGCGCTGGCCGAACGCTGGGGCGTCGGGCGGACCTTCGAGGACTACGCGGGCCTCGGGTCGAAGGCCCCGGTGGCCTGTGCGGCGATGACGGTGTTCATGCTGAGCCTCGCCGGGATCCCGCTCGGGGCCGGGTTCTTCTCGAAGTACTTCCTCTTCGGCGCGGCGGTCGACGCGGGCTACTGGTGGCTCGCCGCCGTCGGGGTCGTCAACAGCGCGCTGTCGCTCTACTACTACACCCGCGTGCTCCGGGCCATCTGGGGTGGCGACGCGAACGAGAGCCTCAGGATCGAGAGCTATCCGGTGGGGCTCTACACCGCCGTGGTCGCCGCCGCCGTCGTCACGGTGCTCCTGATCCCCGCCTTCGGCTTCGTCACCGGACCCGCCGTGGACGCCGCCTCGGCGCTGTTCTAACGACTGTTTTCTCGATTTTCGTTTCCCGAGGTAGAGGCTGCGCGAGCACCGCGGCCGCGGTGCGGTCGTGGTGCGACGCTGTCGCGGAGAAGGTTGCGTAGCCTGGTGGATGAAGGGCGAGACCGCGAGCGAAGCAAGCGGTCGAGGGCTTCGGCGGAGGCGGTGTTGTGCGGAGCCGTTAGTGATTGTACTGCGAGCGAACGGAGTGAGCGAGCAGCCTTTTTAGTCCAGGTTTTTGGGCGGGGGTTGAGCGAGCCGACGGCGAGCGATGCCCCCGTCGAAAAAAGTGGGGCGTTACAGCTTGCGTTCGGCGTCGGAGGCGAGTTCGCGCATCCGCTTGCCGATCCGACCGGCGTCGGAGAACTCGTCGTCGCTCATGGCCTCGGCGAGCGCGTTGCCGAGGATGAAGACGGCGTGTTTGTGCTCGCTTTTGGACTTGTGGACGTCGTCGGGGGTGACGCCGAGCTTCTCGTAGGTCTCGAACAGCTCGGGGTCGACGTCGTCGCGGTTGTTGACGAACTCCGTGATGTTCACCATCTGCTCGTGGAGTTCGAGGAGTTCTTCCTTGTGCATGTTCGGCGGAAACGGGAGCGGTCGGTTTAACAGTTCTCCCCGCGGTGCGGGCGTCGGACGAGCGGTCCCGGCCCGGAGCGGCGGGTCAGAAGACGTACTCGTCGTCGTGGCCCATCATGCCGTCGTCTTCGAGCCCCGGTTCGTCCTCGTCGTCCATCGGGCCGCTCGTCTGGTAGGCACGCATTCCGGCCGAGAGGAGGTCCTCGACGGCTTCCTGCCGATTGAGGAACTCACCCTCCTCCACCATTCGTGCGATCTGCATTTCGAGCTGCTCGGGGACGGTTATCTCTACCTTGGCCATCGGAACACGTCGGGCTTCGGCAGAGGGGTATTTAACGCTGACGGCAAGATCGCTTGCCGCTGTGGGAACTCTCGGAACGGCTTTCGAGAAGAATTATTTTCGGATCGTTCGATCCCGGTTCGATGTCGGGTCGCGTTCGCCCGGGTCCGCTCGACGCCCGCCGGGTTCGCGACCCGGGGTCGTTCGCGCTCGATATCCCCGAAGGACACGCTCAAGAACCCGCCGCTCGAACCGTTCGTAATGGCACAGGCAGGAAACGAGGCCCGTCCATCAGGGGTCGATGGCGGCCGGCTGGTGAGCCGAACCCGCGAGGTGGCCGACCGCTCGTTCCGTGCGTTTCTGGAGACCGCGTCGGTGCCACGGGTGGCGTGGGCGACCCCCGACGGGCTCGAACTCGCCGGTGGCGGCGCGGCGGCGGTCGTCAGCGCCGAGGGGGACGACCGGTTCGACTCGCTCCGCGAGGACGCGGCACGGCTGTTCGAGACCGTCGACGCGACGGGGCCGCCCGCGGCCCGCCCGCGCGTCGTCGGCGGCATCGCGTTCGACGCGGACCACGCTCCCGCCCCGCCGTGGGAGGGCTTCCCCGCGGCGGAGTTCTTTCTCCCCGAAGTGCAACTCACGAGGGCCGACGGCCGGACGTGGTTGAGCGTCACCGAGTACGGGCCCGACGCCACCCCCGAGGCGGTCGAGGAACGCCTCGACGAACGGGCGGGATCGGTCGCCGACCTCCCGATGATGTCGCCGAGCGGCGGTCCGCCCGGCGTCGCCGCCACGCGCCGGACGACCACGAAAGCCGAGTGGACCGCCGGCGTCGAACGCGCCGTCGAGCGGATCCGAACCGGCGACCTCCGGAAGGTGGTGCTCGCCACCGCGCTGGCGGCCGACCTCGAAACCGAGATCGACCTCCCCGCGGTGCTCGAACGGTTCCGGCGGACCTACCCCGAGTGTTATCGGTTCCTCGTTCAGCCGACCGCCGACGCCGGTTTCTTCGGTCCGCCACCCGAGCGGCTCGTCCGGATGACCGGCTCCCGGGTCGAGACCGAGGCGCTCGCGGGGTCCGCCGAGCGCGGCGACACCCCCGAAGACGACGCCGACCTCGCGGCGGGGCTCGAAACCGACGCGAAGACCGTCCACGAGCAGGCCCTGGTCGCCGAGGCGATCGCCGACCGGCTCGCGCCGCTGGGCGACGTCACGGTCGGCGAGCGCCGGGTCGCGGCGTTCGCGAACATCCAGCACCTCCGGACGCCGATCACCGCCGAGCTCCACGAGGAGACCCACGTCCTCGACGTGGTCGAGGCGCTCCACCCGACCCCCGCCGTCGGTGGGTTGCCGCTGGAGCGCGCGCGCGAGGTGATCGACGAGACCGAGACCTTCGACCGCGGTTGGTACGCAGCGCCGGTCGGCTGGTTCGACGCCGCGGGCGACGGCGAGTTCGCGGTCGGGCTTCGGTCGGCGGTCGCGGGCGGGCGTCGCGCCACCCTCTTCGCGGGCGACGGCATCGTCGCGGATTCGGACCCCGACGCGGAGTGGGCCGAGCTCGGCCCGAAGTTCCGGCCCGTGCTCGACGAACTCGAACGATGAGCCGCGACGATGATGGTGGGGACGGCTCACCCCGTGGACCGCCGTGGCCGAACCGTAACACGCTCTGGGGCCACGCTGTCGCCGACGAGTTCGCGAAAGAGGGCGTGTCCGCGGTCTGTATCGCGCCCGGCAGTCGCTCGACACCACTGACGGTGGCGTTCGCCGACCACCCCGGCATCGAGGTCTTCAGTCACCTCGACGAGCGCTCGGCGGCTTTCTTCGCGCTCGGCCGGGCGAAGCGCACCGGCGAGCCCACGCCCGTGCTCTCGACCTCGGGCACCGCGACCGCGAACTTCCACCCCGCCGTCGTCGAGGCGAACCAGGCCCGAGTCCCACTGGTCGTGCTGACCGCCGACCGCCCGCCCGAACTCCGCGAGAGCGGCGCGAACCAGACCGTGGACCAGGTCAAACTCTACGGCGGGGCGGTCCGGTGGTACCATGAACTCCCCGAACCCGAGGCCGACGGCCGAAAGCTCCGCTCGGTTCGGGTGGCGGTCGCGCGCGCGTTCGCGACGAGCCGGGGGACTCCACCCGGTCCGGTCCACCTCAACGTCCCCTTCGAGAAACCACTCGAACCGGTCTCCGTTCCCGACGACGTGCCCGACGGCTTCGAGCGCGACGAGCCGCTCGCCGCGACCGGCCGCGACGGACCGTTCGTCGGGGTCGAGGCGGGCCGGCCAGCGCTCGACGACGGCTCCCTCGAACGGGTAGCCGACGCGCTTGCGGTCGAGCGCGGGCTCGTCGTCGCGGGGCCGAGCACGACCCTCGACGCCGATGCAGTGACGGAGTTCGCCACCGCAACGGGGTTCCCGGTGCTCGCGGACCCGCTCTCGGGGCTCCGATTCGACGCACAGCTCGCGGATCGCGACGTGCCCATCTGTGGCGGCTACGACTCGTACCTCGACGCACCGAACTGGCCGGCCCCCGAGGTCGTGGTCCGGTTGGGCGCGTCGCCGACCTCGAAGGTGCTCCGTGGGTTCCTCCGGGAGGCGGTCCGCGAGTCGGGAACCCGCCAGTTCGTCGTCGACCCCGCCGGTGAGTGGCGCGAGGCGACCTTCACCGCGGACCACCTCCTCGTGACCGACCCGAACCGGCTCGCGCGCGACCTCGCGTCGCTGGTCGAGACGACGGGGAGCGAGCGGTGGCGCGAGCGCTTCGCCGCGGCCGAACGGGAGTACTGGGAACTCGTCGATACGGCCCACGACGAGCGGTTCTTCGAGGGCACGGTGCTCCGGGACGCGCTCGCCGACGCGCCGGCCCCCGCGACGGTGTTCGTCTCGAACTCGATGACGGTTCGCGACGCCGACCGCTTCGCCGAACCACGCGACGCCGACCTCACGGTGCTCGGGAATCGCGGCGCGAGCGGCATCGACGGCATCGTCTCGTCGGCGCTCGGGGCCGGGAGTGCGACCGACGACCCGCTGGTCTGCGTGCTGGGGGATCTGGCCTACTACCACGACATGAACGGGCTGCTGGCGCTCTCGCGGTGTGGCGTCGACGCCACCGTCGTGCTCGTGAACAACGACGGTGGCGGGATCTTCCGGATGCTCCCGATCGCCGACTTCGAACCGCCGTTCACCGACCAGTTCCGAACCCCACACGGACTGGACTTCGCGCCGACGGCCGACCTCTACGGCGTCGAGTTCGTCCGGACCGACGACCGCGAGGCGTTCCGGGACGCCTACCGCGCCTCGCTCGGAAGTCCGGGAACCCAGGTCGTCGAGGTTCGCTTCGATGCCGAGGACAGCCACCGCTTCCGGGAGACGGTCCACGACCGGGTCTGCGACGCCTTCGGGGGAGTGAACCCGTCGGGTGTGGCGCTCGACACCGACAAGGCTTCGCGTCCGGGCTCCGTAGAGCGTCCATGAGCCTGCTCTCGAAACTCCTCGGTGCGAACTGGCGGTGTCAGGCCTGTGGGACGGAGTACTACCGGAACCCCTCGTCCTGTGGCAACTGCGGCAACACCGTCTTCGAGCGGGCGAACTGAGCTCAGGCCGCCGCGGCGGCCGACTGGCCGGCCCCCGAGTCGTTCCCGAGCCGTCGTTCGACCAGCGCGAGCGCGCCGTCGAGCGCGATGGCGAGCGCCGCGCCCGCGAACGCCCCCGCGAGGATGCGCGGGGTGTCGAAGAGCTGGATACCGCCGATGGCCCAGACCCCGAGCCCGCCGCCGCTGATGAAGTACGCGAGGTAGGCCGTCCCCACGTTGAGAACGGTACTCGTCCGGATCCCGCCGAAGATCACGGGCAGCGCGAGCGGGAGCTGGACCTTGCGGAGGATCTCCCAGTCGGTCATCCCCATCCCGCGGGCGGCGTCGACGGTGTTCTCGTCGACGTTCTCGATCCCCGCGATGGTGTTCGTGAGGATCGGGAGCAGCGCGTAGATGAATAGCCCCACGACCGCGGGCACGAAGCCGATCCCGAGGATCGGCAACATTAAGGCGATGATCGCGAGCGTGGGGACCGTCTGGGCGACGTTGCCGACCGGTTCGACCACGCGTTTGACCCGGTCGTTGCGCGCCGCGAGGATCCCGAACGGCACGGCGATGAGGATCGCCACGGCCTCCGAGACGAACACGAGTTCGACGTGTCTGGTGAAGAGACCGACGAACGCGTCCCAGTTGGTCACGAAGAACGTCCACGTGGCCACGAGAACGTCGAGCACCCCCATCAGGCGGGCCCCGTCTGGCGGTCCCTGATGGCGGCCTCGGTGACGATACCGACGACGTCGGCGTCCTCGACGACCGGCAGCGCCTCGACGCCGGCCTGGATACAGCGCGAGAGCGCGACCTGTGCGGTGTCGCTCGGCGAGACCGGGATGATCTCACCGCCGTCGGCCATCACGGCGTCGTCCGACTGGAAGGCGTCGACCACCGCCGCGTGTTCGTCGGGTATCTCGGCCGCCATGACCTCCTCGACCCGGAGCACGCGGAGCCGCTTGAGGGTTCGATCCGGGCCGATGAACTCCTCGACGAACTTCGTCTTCGGGTTGTCGAGCAGCGCCGTCGGGGTGTCGTACTGGACGACCTTGCCCTCGTTCATCACCGCGATCTTGTCGCCCATCTTCAGCGCCTCGTTGATGTCGTGGGTCACGAAGACGATCGTGGTGTCGATCTCCTTTTGGATGTCGAGGAACTCGTCCTGGAGCTCCTCGCGGGTGATCGGGTCGAGCGCGCCGAAGGGTTCGTCCATCAGCATGACGTCGGGACCCGCCGCGAGCGCGCGGGCGACGCCGACGCGCTGTTGCTGGCCGCCCGAGAGCTCGCCGGGATAGCTGTCGCGGAACTCCTCCGGGGGCAGCCCCATGAGTTCGAGGAGTTCGTCGACCCGGTCGGCGGTGCGGTCGGTTTCCCAGCCCTTGAGATCGGGCACCGTGGCGACGTTCTCGCCGACGGTCATGTGGTCGAACAGCCCGATGTCCTGGATCACGTAGCCGATCTCCCGCCGGAGGTCGGTGGCTTCGAGGTCCTCGATGTCGGTGCCGTCGTAATATATCGTGCCCTCGGTGGGTTCTTCGAGGCGGTTGACCAGCCGCATCGTGGTGGTCTTCCCACAGCCGGAGGGGCCGACCAGCACCGTGGTGGTGCCCTCCTCGACCTCGAAGTCGTGGCCGTCCACCGCGCGCGTTCCGTCGGGATACTGTTTGTGTACGTTGTCGAATCGGATCATGTGAGTCGTGTGCGGACCGCGGTGAGTGTTCGTGTGACGATCGTCGGCTCTATCTCCTCGCCGTTGCGGAGCCGGAGGCCCTCCTCGATGACCCCGAAGGCGTAGTCGAACGCCAGCGCGAGCAGCGAGACGAGCACCGTGGCGACCACGATCATCGGGGTGTCGGTCTGGGAGATGCCGTAGAAGATCCGGCCACCGAGCCCGCCCGCCCCGATGAACGCCCCGATGGCGAGCAGCCCGACGAGGATCACGACGGCGTTCCTGATGCCCGTCATCACGACGGGCAGCGCCACCGGCAGCCGGATGCGCCGCAGGCGCTCGAAGCGCGTCATCCCGAGCCCGGTTCCGGACTCGATCGCGGCGGCGTCGACCTCGGTCAGCCCGACGTAGGTGTTCCGGATGATCGGGAGCTGGGCGTAGACCACGAGTGCGGCGATCGTCGGCGGGTTGCCGATCCCGAGCACCGGAACCAGCATGCCGAACAGCGCGATCGCCGGGAGCGTCAGCAGGATGCTCGCGGCCCAGAGCACGACCGTCGCCAGCCGGTCGTAGTAGCTGCTGAGGACACCGAACCCGATCGCGATCGGCAACGCGATCGCGAGCGTGATCAGGGTGAGCACGACGTGCTCGTAGGTGAGCCGCAACAGCCGTCCCGCGTTGTCCACCGCGTAGTCGACGAACGGACCGAGAAAGAGCGGGTCGGCGAACACCGGATCGGCAACCGTCGGGTCGGGGATCACAGCAGTCCCTCCGACTGGAGGTAGTCACGTGCGACCCGCTGGGGGTCCTCGTTCTGGAGCGAGACCCGCCCGTTGAGGCGCATGATCTCGTCGGTGGTGAGGGTCGGACCGATCTGGTTCAACGGCTTTCGCATCTCGGGGTTGGCCTCGATCGCCTCGCCGTTGACCAGCGGCGCGGGGTTGTACGCCGGGAAGAACCCCTCGTCGTCGTCGATCGTCGCGAGGTTGAACTTCCGGATGTTGGGGTTCGTGCTGAAGCCCACGCCGACGTCGGCCCCGCCACGGCCGATGACCTGGTAGGTCAGGGAGTTGCCGACGTTCCGGACGTTGAGCGAGGAGGCGGCGTCCGCGAAGCCGTAGTGCTCGACCAAGCCGGGCCAGCCGTCGGGGCGGGACTGGAACTGCGGTCCCATCACGACCCCGAAACCGGTGTTGCCGTTGGAGACGTACTTCGCGAAGTCGCTCATCGTCTTCACACCAGTTCTCTTGGCCCACTCGGAGCTCGCGATCAGGATGTAGGTGTTGTTGAAGGGGGCCCGACGGAGGAACGCGAGCCCGTGTTCGCGCTTCATCTGGCGTTTCACCGCCGTGTAGAGTTTCCCCGGGTCGGCGATCACCCGGTCTTTGATCGGCGGGATCGTAGTCCACCCGCCGCCGGTGTAGAGCCAGAACATCGACACCTCGCCGCTGTTGACCGCTCGAAAGTTCATCGGGGTGCCGCCGAGCGCCGTCTCGTCGAGTACCGTGAGGTCGGTGTTCGCCCGCAACGACTCGATCGCCATGTAGCTCAACAGGATGCTCTCGGGAAACCGCGCCGAGCTCACCTTCACGGTGCCCGCCTGAGTGGCACCCAGCACGCCGGCACAGCCCGCGAGCCCGGTCGTCCCGAGCGTCGCCGCGGTCGCGCCCCCGTATCGAAGGAGGTTACGTCGGGTGGTTTTCACGGGTGATTCTTGCGGTCCGGGGGCTGTCACGTCCGACGGACGGCGGTCGGATGGACTGCTCCCCGGTTCGACGCGTGTGATGGTCCATGAGGAAGCCACCGAAGCATACGTTTACCCACTGATACCTTCCGTGCTTGCACGTGCCAACCCCTCTGAACGAGAGCCGCACTGCCGGGGTAGTGAACCCGCTGCCGGATCCCGACCCGAACCCGGGTCCGTTCACGTGACGTTACCGGCGACCGGTCGAGCGACGAAGTTTTTTCGGCCAGCCGAGATGGTTGCGTATGGTTTCGGACCTGTTCGACGCCGACCGCTGGACGCCGGTCGAGGGATTCGACTTCGACGACCTCACGTACCACCGCGCGACCGATTCCGGTACCGTCCGGATCGCCTTCGACCGTCCCGCGGTCCGCAACGCCTTCAGACCGAAGACCGTCGACGAGCTCGCGACCGCGCTCGACCACGCCAAACGCCAGACCGACGTCGGTTGTGTGCTCCTTACCGGCAACGGCCCATCGCCGAAAGACGGCGGCTGGGCCTTCTGCTCGGGCGGTGACCAGTCCGTCCGTGGGGGGTCGGGCTACGAGTACGACGAGGACGACGAGTCGGACGGCGGGAGCCGAACCGGCCGGCTCCACATCCTCGAAGTCCAGCGCGCGATCCGCCACCTCCCGAAACCCGTCGTCTGCGTGGTGCCGGGCTGGGCGGTCGGCGGCGGTCACTCCCTCCACGTGGTCTGTGACCTCACCATCGCGAGCGAGGAGCACGCGCAGTTCCTCCAGACCGATCCGGACGTCGCGAGCTACGACGCGGGGTTCGGCTCGGCCTACCTCGCCAAGCAGATCGGCCAGAAGAAGGCGCGCGAGGTGTTCTTCCTCGGGAAGACCTACTCTGCTCCCGAGGCCGCCGAGATGGGGATGGTCAACGAGGCGGTGCCACACGAGGAGCTCGAAACAGTAGCTCTGGAGTGGGCCGAGACCATCAATTCGAAGTCGCCGACCGCGATGCGGATGCTCAAGTACGGCTTCAACCTCGCCGACGACGGCATGGTGGGCCAACAGGTCTTCGCGGGCGAGGCGACCAGGTTGGGATACATGACCGACGAGGCCCGCGAGGGCCGCGAGGCGTTCATGGAGGGCCGCGACCCCGACTTCTCCGACGTGCCGTGGTACTACTAGAAACCCCCACCTTTTGCTGCGCTCGCCTTCGGCTCGCTGGCAAAATGTGGATCAAAAGCGCGTCGGGTTCCCGTCGGTCACCCTCGCGCCCGCTCGCTCACTTCGTTCGCTCGCGGTGCAATCACTAACGTCACCGTTCCGCAACCGCACGGCACCCCCTCCGCTCCGCCGAAGCCCTCGCCAGCGAGGCGCGAGCGAAGCGACGCGCCTCGATGCGAACGGGGAGGGGGCCGTGGCCGACCACTGGGAGGTGGTTCGAAAGACGCTTCGCGTCTTTCGTCATCACGAGAGAGCTTCGCTCTCTCGAACGACCACGAGGCGAACGGTGAACGAAGTGAACCGTGAGCGGAGCGACCCGTGAGCCGTGCGCCTCGCCCTTCATCCACCAGGTCGCGCGACCGTACCGCCTCCGCACCGCGGCCGCGGACCGCGCCGTCCCGCGGCCGCGGCAGCCCGACCGAAGGAAAACGTATTTCACCCGGCCGGAGTAACTCGAAATCACAGGGCCGGTAGCTCAGTTAGGGAGAGCATCTGACTCTTAATCAGACGGTCGAGGGTTCAAATCCCTTCCGGCCCGTGGAACGAGCCGATGAGCGACGCGAATCGGCGAGTGAACCGGCCGGAGGATTTGAATCAGGAAGTGATCCGAACGAAGTGAGCGGAACGACCGTGGTTCAAATCCCTTCCGGCCCGTATGGATCGAGGAACTGCACGGCGCAGTTCCTCGTCATCACGAAAACCTTCGATTTTCGAGGACAACGAGCCGACGAGCGACGCGAATCGGCGAGTGACTTCCGCTACTCCTTTCGAGTCACCTCGTTCGCACCACAACCCTCGTAGGACCTCCTCCCATCGGAATCAACTCGTATCCGTTGTTCCGAACCGCGAGGTCCGATAGACCTCGGCTGTCACCCGTATGATCCGCCGGTTTGCGCGACGACGTGCTTCGATGTGAGCGCTCCTCCCGTCCCGCCCGTTACCTTGCCGTTGAAAGCCAGCCACACAACCGTCGACGGAGCCAAAAATCACGTATGGCGAAGACGAACGTTGGCAGCGGTGTCGTAGAGTACTGCAAGTTGTGTGGCGAAGCGGCGATGGACATCGTGGACGGGACGTGCACGAGCTGTCGGTAGTTCCCCCGAACACGCCTTATTCCGAATCTCGGTGTGAGTTAGAGCGGCGATAGAACCACCGAAGGCGAACTTCGTCGTCCTCGATGGATCCACGTCATCGCTTCGCGGTTCATCGGCATCGGCATCGTCAGTCGACGAGCGATGGCGTCGACCGAGCACCGGCCGGTTTGGTCGGTGCATCGACTCCTCTTGGACCCGATTGTGCTCGTGCTAACCATCGGATTCGCCCGCCCACACAAAGCTTATTACGGAATAGCAGTGACGTTGATATAGGACCGATACGGGGACTCCGTTGCCTGGCATCACCTGTAACACTTCCCCTCCGGTCCTACCTTCCCTCCCCCCCCGTTTTCCCTCACGAAGAGCGGCAGCTAAGCGGTCGATGTGAATGACGTATCGGGCTTCTACTGGCTGGTTCTCCGACAGTGATAGCAGGTTCCGTTGCCGACGTAGGGGTCCGGCATCCCCTTTCCACACCGGTCGCAGGTTTTCACGCTCCGTTCCCGTCCACTCGTCCCATCGTCCCGTTGCATTGGCATCACCCACTTGCATGATCATGGGTATCGTTTATAACATTACTGCAAACCTTCGTCGGCTGACTCGTAAAAACACGACGTTCGTCCCGTGAGGAAATCGGATCGATGCCTACCACGTTCACAGAACACCATTCACGCGGACGACTTCGTCCCCTTCACAAGGGGAGTGGACGTTCGGTCCGAAGCGTCCTCTCCTCCACCAAGTGACCGACGACGGTCTCCAACGCCGGGAGGATATGTTAGAACAGAACGATTTGGTATCATTTCACAAGGCCTATAAAAGTCGCCCCGCTGTCACTGGTACTGGTCAACGGACCAGTCCGGGAAACTCGAGAGCAGGGTGATGCCACGCAACGGGGTTTCCCCTTTTTGCGAACCCCTCTCCCGAGCACCGAACGATTCGTGAGTTACGATACTGAGGCTTGTGGTAACGCACAGTACGGTGGGGGCGAACAACTATCCCGTCGCCGTCGCGTTTTAAATCGAAACCGCGACCGACCCCTGGTAGTGTGGCCGTCGAACGGAATCGTCGGCGCTGCGAGCCGGGTCGACTCGCGGCCCGATGAACTCGGTTTCCCGTCGCGAGTCAGTGGACGTGGCCGGTGTGTCGTCGCGACCGCCGTCCGCGCGACCACCAGGTGATCCCCGTGGCGACGGCCAGCGCGCCGAGCACGAGGTACGAGACCACGAGGTGGATGGCGACGAGGGTCGTCGCGGGATCTGGGACGCCGGTGACGACGCCGAGGTAGGCCTCGAAGGGCAGGAGCGCGGTTGCGAGGGTGATCGTCCACGTCGTGAGCGTGTAGCCCTCGACGCGCCACCACGCGAGGGCCGTCGCGGCGAGCATCACGAGGCCGGTGACGAACGCGACGGCACGATGAAACCACTCGGCGTAGACCTGGGTCGCGGTGTAGCCCGTCGACTGCGCCGCGCCGGGGTCGAGCATGGGAACCAGCGAGCCGGCACACATCGGGAACGCCTCGCCGCAGGACATCCAACCCCGGATCGCCACCGAGTACATCCCGAAGCCCATCAACAGTACCGTGCCCACGAGCGAGAGCGTCACGAGATAGCGGAGGAGCCGGGCCGGCCACCGCCCGCCGGCCGCGGCGTCCGCGGGTTCGTTGGCCATTCGTCCGCCGGTACCCGTTCCGCGACCCTCACCTTTTCGAAAGCGCGAGCGTACCGCGGGTACCGTGGAGGGGGTAACCGCAACCGATACCCGTCCGCGGACCCCAGTTCTCCCATGCACGCTGGACCGGGACCGTGGGGTGAACGCCGACTACGACAGCGGGTCCACACCGCCCGCCGCTCCGTGCGCGACCGCCGAAGCGCGGGGACGACCCAGTGACCGAGTGTACGCTGTGCGGGTCGCCGGTCGGCGACGACCCCGCGACCGCAGCCGACGTCGACGGGGTCTTCTGCTGTGAGGGTTGTCTCGCGACCTTCCAACGGCTCGACGAGACCGAGGACGTCTCCGCCGAGGACCTCCACGAGCACGGCCACGACCATCACGCCCACCACGAACACGGGTCGGACCACGAGCACTCGGAGGGGAGCGAGACGGCCTTCCTCTCGGTCGACGGGATGCACTGTTCGACCTGCGAGTCGTTCATCGAGACCAGCGCGACCGAGACCGACGGGATCAACGACGCCCAGGCCAGCTACGCGACCGACATGGTCCGGCTGGACTACGATCCGTCGACGATCGACAGAGGGGGGCTGATCGACGCGGTCAGCAAGCTCGGCTACCACGCCAGCGACCCCGACGAGGAGGACGAGGGGGCCGAGGAGCGCTTTGAGTTCGGCCGCCTCCGTCTGGTCTTCGGCGGGCTGGCGGCGATGGCGGTGATGATGTTCTACGCCGCCTTCCTCTATCCCGTCTACCTCGGCTACTACCCCGAGAGCTTCCTCTCGGGCACCAGCGCCAGCCTGATCGCGTTCGTGCCGGTCTTCTTCGGGAGCACCATCGTGCTCTTCGGCGTCGGCTTCCCGATCCTCCGGGGGGCCTACGTCAGCCTCAAAGTCCGACAGCCGAACATGGACGTGCTGATAGCCTTCGCGGTGCTCGCGGCCTACGTCTACTCGGTGTTCGCGCTCGCGTTCCTCGACACCACCCACGTCTACTTCGACGTCTCGACGATGGTGATCGTGGTGGTGAGCATCGGCAACCACATCGAGGCCCGGTTCAAGCGCCGCGCGCTCGGCGACCTCTCGGCGCTCACCGAGTCCAGGATCACCGAGGCGCGCGTGCTCACCGACGAGGGCCACCACGACGTCGCGCTCGAATCCCTCTCGCCCGGCGACCGTGTGCTCGTCAAACCCGGCGAGCGCGTCCCGATCGACGGGACGGTCGTCGAGGGGCAGGCCGCGATCGACGAGTCGCTCGTCACCGGTGAATCCGTACCAGTCTCGAAGGGCCTCGGCGAGGAGGTCGTCGGCGGGTCGGTGGTGACCGACAACGCGATCGAGATCGAGGTCGGCGAGGAGGCCACCAGCACGTTCGACAGGCTCGTCGAACTCATCTGGAACGTCCAGAGTTCGGACTCGGGCGCGACGCGGCTCGCCGACCGCGTCGCGAGCGTCTTCGTGCCCGTGGTGGTCACGATCGCGACGCTCGCGACCGTCGGCTGGCTTTTGACCGGCGCATCCATCGGCCAGGCGATCCTGATCGGGGTCTCGGTCCTCGTGGTGTCCTGTCCGTGTTCGCTCGGGCTCGCGACCCCGCTCGCGATCGTCTCGGGCGTTCGCGAGGCCGCCGAACGCCGGATCACGGTGCTCAACGCCACCGTGCTCGAACGGATCACTGATACCGAGATCGTGGCGTTCGACAAGACCGGCACCCTCACGACGGGCGAGATGTCGCTCGACGGCGTGCGTGGCGACGACCCCGACGAACTCCTCGCGCGCGCGGCGGCGGTCGAGAGCCGGTCGAGCCACCCGGTCGCCGAGGCCATCGTGGCCGCCGACCGCGACCGTGGGAGCGATGCAACCGCTCGCACGGTCACCGACTTCGAGAGCCACGCCCGCGGCGTGGCGGCGACCGTCGACGGCGAGCGCGTCGTCGTCGGACATCCGGGCTTCGTTCGCGAGTCGGGCTACGCGGTCCCCGAGCCCATCGACGAGCAGGTCCGGGAGACGCGGTCAGACGGTTTCCTCGCGACGCTCGTCGCGTGGGACGACGAGGCGAAGGGGGTCCTTCAGGTGGGGGACACCCCGCGTGCGGACTGGGCAGAGGTGGTCTCGTCGATCGCCGAGGAAGGTCCCCGGGTGGTGGTGCTCACGGGCGACGACCGCGAGATCGCCGAGCGGTTCTCGGGCCACCCCGACGTCTCCGAGGTCTTCGCCGGCGTGCCACCGGAGGCCAAGGAGGCGGTGGTGGGTCGGCTCCGCGAGGAGGGCACGACGACGATGGTCGGCGACGGCACCAACGACGCGCCGGCGCTCGCGGCGGCGGATCTGGGGATCGCGATGGCCAACGGGACCGAACTCGCGATCGACGCCGCCGACGCCGTGGTCTCCGGCGACAGCCTCCGGCCGATCCCGGCCTTCTTCGCGGTCGCGCGCGGGACGCGCCGCCGGCTCCGGACCAACCTGGGGTGGGCGTTCTGCTACAACCTGGTCGCCATCCCGCTCGCGGTGGCCGGCCTCGTCAACCCGCTGATCGCCGCGGCCGCGATGGCGGTGAGCTCGCTGGTCGTGGTCACGAACTCCGCCCGCGGGATGGGCATCGACCCGCTCCCCGACGACCCGACCCCCGACTCGCGACCGTCGATCGCGCCCGCGGAGGGCGGCTCACCGCGGGCGACCGACGGCGGCACCCGCGAGGTCTGAAGACCGGAAAAGAGTACCAGTCCCGACGGGACCGCTCTCGTCGGCGTTCAGGATCCGTTGGCGATCCGGTCGGTACGTTCGAACTCGCACATCGGACATATCTCGGCGATATCGGCGTCGAACAACAGTCCGTGAACCCGACACTTCCGGACCTCCCCGACCTCGATGTTCTCGCTGGAACCAACACGTTCGTCCATGAGGGAACCCATACCCAGGACTCCGAAGCACGGGGGCATAAGCTTTCCCCGAACGGGCGTAGCGGGTCGAGGTCGATGGGTCCCGATAGCTGTCAGTTCTCGACGATCTCGGTGCGGTAGCGGGGGAGGTAGTACGCGAGGTCGGTGGTCGTGACCACGCCGACGAGGTCGCCGTCGTCGACCACGGGGAGTCGCTTGATCCCGTGGTCCTGCATCCGCTCGGCGGCCGCGGCGATGTGAGCCCCGCTCTCGACCACCACCACCGGGGTGGTCATGACCGACGAGACCGGCAGCCCCGGATCGCGGTGCTCGGCGACGAGCACGACGATGTCGGACTCGACGACGATCCCCGCTATCCCGTCGTCCCCGACCACGACGAGCGAGCCGACCGCACGGTCGCGGAGGCGTTCGGCGGCCTCGGCAGCCGTCGCCGTGGCCTCGATGGTCGAGGCGGGTGCGGTCATGACCTCGGCAACGAGGGTTTCGATCATCCGAGAGCGCGGCGCACGAACGTCGTCATCTGTCGGCGTCCCGGAGCGCGTCCCCGATGTGGTCGCCGAGCGCGTCGAGCTGGGCGGCGTCGAGCGTGTGGACCGTCGTCGTCGGGGTGTCCCCGCGCCCGGTCTCGATCCTGAGTTCGAACTCGCCCGGCCAGACCTCCGTCACCGCGGTTCGACACGTGGTCCCGACGTCGCTGGCTCCCGAAGCAGTTCCCATGTGTACTCGCTCGACCGACGTCGCGTATCTATCTTCCCCTAATACACGATATATTCATTGCAGATGATTTCAGGAAACGAATATCCACTACTGAGGAATTTCGGTTCCGAAGATCAACCACACAGCCGTATCCGGCGATCTATTCAAGCGACGAACGACCAGATGCGCCCAACTTTTTGCTAACAGAACGTCGAATTTTTATCAACGATAAATACCGAAACCCGGTTTGATGGCAGTAGATTTAATATGACGTCGAGTTCTACCTCCTTCCATGTCCAACGGGTCGTCACACGCCAGCGGCTCGTCGACCGGCGGCGGGGCCGGACACGATGACCACGGGCACGACCACAGCCACGGACACGGCCACGGCGACGACGCCAGCACTCGAACACTCGCGCTCGTCGCCGGTATCAACGTCGTCGGGTTCGTCGCCGAACTCGCCGGTGGGCTGCTGTTCGGCTCCGTCGCGCTCCTGAGCGACGCGGTCCACATGCTGTTCGACGCGCTCGCGTACGTGATGGCGTTCGCCGCCTCCCACGTCGCCACGAACGCCGAGACGTCCGACCGCTGGTCGTTCGGCCTCCACCGCCTCGAACCCCTCTCGGCGTTCGTCAACGGCGCGCTCCTCGTCCCGATGGTGGTCTTCATCGTCTACGAGGCCGTCCAGCGCTTCATCGACCCCGTCGGCATCGCGACCGGTCCCACGCTCCTCATCGCGGGGTTCGGTCTGGCGGTGAACCTCGGGTCGGTGCTCGTGCTCGAAGGCGGCGAGATGAGCCTCAACGAGCGCGGTGCGTTCTATCACCTCCTGGGCGACGCCGGCGGTTCCGTCGCGGTGATCGTCTCGGTGCTCGCGGTCGAGTACACTGGGGTGAGCGTCATCGACCCCATCACCGCCGGCCTGATCGCGCTCGTGGTGCTCTGGAGCGCCGGCAAACTCCTCCGCGGCAGCGGCGCGATCTTCCTCCACCGGACCCCGTTCGACAGCGAGGCGGTCCGGACGGCGATCGCCGAGGTCGACGGTGTCACCGGCGTGACGGACCTCCACGCCTGGCAGGTCTGCTCGCAGATCACGGTCGCCACGACCCACGTCGAGACCGCGGTGGAGGGCGTCGACCGCGAATCGGTGACCCGGCAGGTCCACGACGTGCTGGCCGAGGCGGGCGTCGACCACGCCACGGTCGAGTGCTGTCCCGCGAACACCCACCACCCCCACCTCACCGCCCACGACCACTGACCGGGAGCTCAGGCGGGCGCGGTTCGTGACAGGTCGCGTTCGAGCGCGTGGCGGGTCGAGGTGTCGAGCTCGACGAGGTGACACAGCGGGTTGCCGGGATAGACGAGCGGGTTTTCGAGCACGCCGACGAGCAGTCCCGTGAAGGGCGCGCGGACGGTCTCGGACTCGGTCATGAACGGGTCGGTGATGGTACAGACCCGTTCGCCCTCGCGAACGAGGTCGCCGCCGTCGTGGTGCATGTCGACGAGTCCGCCGGTATCCGCCCGGAGCCACGTTTTCGCCGAGCTTCCGTCGATCACGGTGCGCCAGCCGGGCCACCGAACGGCGCTCGTCCGTCGCATTCCGAACTCCGCGAGCACGCTCTCGACCCCCGCGAGCGCGCGGTCGATGAGCTCGCGTTGGAAGCGGTGGGCCTCGCCCATCTCGATGGTGATCGTGGGTGTACCGCTCGCGCTCGCCTCGCCACGGAGGGTGCCGTCCGGTCCCGAACCGCCGATGACGACGTTCGAGGCGAACGCTTTGGCGACGCGCTCGACCGCCTCCTCCCCGGTGTCGGCCCGGACGTGGAGCATATTGGTCCGCCCGCGGGTCGAGGTGTGGAAGTCGAGCCCGAGGTCGCAGGGTGCGATGAAGTTCTCGAAGATCCGGTGGGCCATCCGACGCGCGCTCGTGCCGGTCTCGCTCCCGGGGAACGACCGGTTGAGGTCGCGGTCGTAGATCGGGAGGTAGCGCTGCTGGGCGAGGAAACCCGGGACGTTCAGGACGGGGAGACAGACCAGCGTTCCGTGGAGGTCGGTGTGGTCCCAGTCGTGGGCGACGGTTCGAACGACCTCGACGCCGTTGAGCTCGTCGCCATGGGCCGCCGCGCTGAGGAAGGCCGTCGGGCCGGGCTCCGCGCCGTTGACGATGGTGACCGGGATCCGGACGGGGTCGCCCATGTAGGTCTCGCTGATACCGTATCTGATGTTCTGGGTCTCGCCCGGTTCGACCTTCCCGCCGTTGTACGTGAACGCGCCCTCGGCCATTGCCCCTCGAAGGTGAACCACCCCTAAAGCCCTCCCGTCTCCGGTTTCACTCGTTCGAGACCACGGCGCATCGCTACAACTTTGCCTCGGGCTCGACCAAGGAACGGCATGGAATCCTCCAACGACGCGGTTCGTGTCGGCGTGTTGAGCCTCCACAACAGCAAGGAGACCAAGGCGATCCTCAACGCGGTCGAGGATCTCGGTCACGAGCCCGTCTGGCTCCGTCGGGAGAACACCGCGGTCTCGATCCGGGACGGCGAGGTGAGCCTCGAACCCGACGTCGACGTGGTTGCCAACCGGCTCCTGCTCTCGAACACCGAGGAGCCCGCCGAGGGGCTGGGGCTGGCGGCCACCTTCGAACGGATCCGCCCGATGCTGAACCGGCCGGGTGCCACCCTCACCGCGATCCACAAGTTCGCGACCGCGGCGACGCTCGCCGATTGGAACGTGCGGGTGCCGGACGCGCTGCTCGCGCTCTCGAACGACCGGTTGAACCGGGGGCGAGAGCGCTTCGGTGACGTCGGCGTCTACAAGACCGCCATCGGCACCCACGGCGGCGGGACGTGGAAGGTCGACCTGAGCGACCCCGTCAACCCCCGAGTGGGGAACCGGCAGGCGTTCCTCCAGGAGCTCATCGAGCGCGACGAGACCCAGCACCGCGACCTTCGCGTGTACGTCGTCGGCGACCGGATCATCGGCGCGATGCACCGCTACGCCCCCGAGGGCGACTGGCGAACCAACGTCGCGCTCGGCGGGGCGGTCGAGGACGTCACCGACGAGATCCCCGACGAAGCGCGCGAGACCGCGCTCTACGCCGCCGACGTGATCGATCTGGACTACGTGGGCGTCGACCTCGTGGAGGCCAACGACGGCTGGTACGTCCTCGAGATGAACCCGACGGCGGGGTTCAAGGGGCTCTACGAAGCCACCGGGAAGAGTCCGGCTCCCTACATCGCGAAGCTCGCCGTCGAACACGTCGGCGGCAGCGTCGACGACGACCGGGTGCGCGAGCTCTCGGGAACCCTCGACGACTCCACGCCGTCGTCGATGCCGCGCGAGGAACGGCCCGCGCCCGGCGAGACACCGACCATCGGCTACATCGAGGACGTGGTGGTCAGCGGGACCAGCGGGTCGCAGTCGACGCTCGCCAAGTCGGACACGGGGGCGACTAGAACCAGCATCGACACCTCGCTCGCGGCTACGATCGGTGCCGGGCCGATAAAGAGTCTCACGAGGGTTCGTTCGGGCAGCCAGAAATCCGGAAAGGCGCGGCCGGTGGTCGACCTCGTGGTCGGGATCGGGGGTACCCAACACACCGTGACCGCGAGCGTCGAGGACCGGAGTCACATGAACTACCCGCTCCTGTTGGGTCGGGACATCCTGAAACACTACCAGGTCGACGTTCGGCGGCGGTCCGACAGCGACCAGCCCCAGCCGGACGAGGACGTCCTCGAAGAGTGAACTACGACTCGTAGTGTTCCCAGAGGTAGAGCGTCGCGAGCGAACGGTGGGGCTCCCAGCGCTCGGCGAACTCGCGCATCTCGGCTCGGCTCATCTCGCCGTAGAGCGACTCCATCGCCCGCCGAACGGCGAGGTCCCCCACCGGAAAGACGTCCTCGCGCCCGAGCGCGAAGATCAGGTACATCCGGCCGGTCCACTCGCCGATCCCGTGGATCTCGGCGAGCTCGTCGATGACCTCCTGGTCGGTGGCGTCGGCGAGCCCCGCACGGGTCAGGTCGCGTTCGATGAACGCCTCGGCGGCGTTCCTGATGTACTCGGTCTTGGCCTTCCCGAGGCCCGCCTCGACGAGGGTCTCCTCGTCGGCCGCGAGCACCGCCTCGGGGGTGATCTCGTCGAACAGCGCGAAGGTCCGCTCGCGAACGGCGTTGGCCGAGGCCGTCGAGACGGACTGGTTGATGATCGATATCACGAGCCGTTCGAACTCGCTCTCGGCGGGGTCGAGTTCGAGGGGACCGTACTCCGCGACGAGTTCGGCCATCACCGGGTCCTGGGTGAGTTCGTCCATTCGGTGGTCGATCGAGGGTCGCGAGCCGCTTGAGTCGTGTCATCGGCGAAGCCGGCTCCGCGCTCGTCGTCGCACTCGAAAATAAACTCGAATCGAGTTGTTAGCGATCGGTTCGTCGCGCTTCGACCGGCGCGGTCGTGAACCGGGAGCCGGCCGGACGGAAACGTTGAAATCCCGCGAGCGAGTTGTAACGGTGAATCATGAACGTCGACGACATCGAGACCGTTGCCGTGCTCGGCGCGGGGAACATGGGTCACGGCATCGCCGAGGTCGCTGCGCTCGCGGGCTACGACGTCCGGCTGCGCGATATCAACGAGGAGCTAGTTGAAAAGGGGTACGACCAGCTCGAGTGGAGCGTCGGCAAGCTCGAGGAGAAGGGCCAGTTGACCGAGGAGGAGGCCGAGGCCGCGCTCGACCGTGTGACGACGCTGGTCGACGTCGAGGAGACCGTCTCGAACACGGACGTGATCATCGAGGTGGTCCCCGAGAAGATGGACATCAAACAGGACGTCTACCAGGAGGTCGAACAGTACGCGCCCGAAGAAGCGCTGTTCGCCACCAACACCTCCTCGCTCTCGATCACCGACCTCGCGGAGGTCACGGAGCGTCCGGGCCAGTTCTGCGGGATGCACTTCTTCAACCCCCCGGTCAGGATGCAGCTCGTGGAGGTCATCTCGGGCGAGCACACCGCCGACGAGACCCTCGACACGATCGAGGCGCTCGCCGAGAACTTCGGCAAGACACCAGTTCGGGTTCGGAAGGACAGTCCGGGTTTCATCGTCAATCGCGTGCTGGTGCCGTTGATGAACGAGGCGGCGTGGCTGGTCGAAGACGACGTGGCGACGATGGCGGAAGTCGACAGCACCACGAAGTTCGACATGGGGCTCCCGATGGGGAGCTTCGAACTCGCCGACCAGGTGGGGATCGACGTGGGCTATCACGTCCTCGAATACATGCACGACGTGCTCGGGGATGCCTACGCACCGTGCCCGCTGCTCGAATCGAAGGTCGAGGCCGAGGAGCTCGGGAAGAAGACGGGCAAGGGCTTCTACGACTACGAGAACGGCGACGGCGCGGACATCCCGACCGACGCGGGCACCGAGGAGATCGAGGCACGACTGCTCGCGGTGATGGCCAACGAGGTCGCGAAGCTCGTCGGGAACGACGTCGCGCCCGCCGCGGACATCGACGAGGCCGTGATGCTGGGGGCCGGGTTCCCGAACGGCCCCGCGAAGCTCGCCGACGAGGCGGGGCTCGACTCGCTCCACGAGACGCTCTCGGAGCTCCACGAGGAGACCGGCGCGGCGCGCTACGAACCCGCACCCGCGCTCGACGAGCTCGCCGGCGAGGGCTTCTACGCGGGCTCGGACGACGGTGACGGCGACACGATCGAGTTCGAGACGGTCGGCATCGAGTATCCGGGCGACATGGTTGGCGAGATCGTCATCGACCGCCCCCACCGGATGAACACCATCAACATGGACGTGCTCGACGAGCTCGCCGCCGCCATCGAGCTGTTCGAGGACGACGACGAGGTGCGCACGATCCTGATCACGGGCGCGGGCGACGACGCCTTCTCGGCGGGTGCAGATGTACAATCGATGGCGGCGAGCGCCGAGCCGCTCGAAGCCATCGAGCTCTCGAAGAAGGGCAAGGAGACCTTCGGCAAGCTGGAGGAGTGCCCGATGCCGGTCGTGGCGGCCATCGACGGCTACTGTCTCGGCGGCGGGATGGAGCTCGCGATGTGTGCGGACCTCCGGATCGCCACCGAGCGCTCGCAGTTCGGCCAGCCCGAACTGAACCTGGGGCTCCTGCCCGGCTGGGGCGGCACACAGCGTCTCCAGCACATCGTCGGCGAGGGCCGCGCGAAGGAGATCATCCTCACCGCCGAGCGCTACGACGCGGCGGAGATGGCTGACTACGGCTTCGTCACCGACGTGGTCTCGAAGAACGAGTTCCGGGACGCCGCCCACGACCTCGCCGCCGACCTCGCGGCCGGCCCGCCGGTGGCCCAGAAGCTCACCAAACGCGCGATGCTCCGGGGCTGGGAGGACACCGAGGCCGGCCTGGAGATCGAATCCCAGGCGTTCGGCCACCTCATCAACACCGACGACCTGATGGAGGGTGTCACCGCGTTCATGGGCGATTCGGACCCCGAATTCGAGGGGAAATAGACGGACCGCCACCGTCGAACTCCAACGGTTGTGAAAACGGGGTCGGCCCGAGGCTTTATCACTCGAAACGGATCGAACGGCTACTGCCGATGGTGAGACGCTATCGAAGCGGTTGGTGGCTCGATGTCAAATATTGGGACGAAGAGCTGACACAGGAAGCGATCGCCAACGAATGCAACGTCTCGCCCAGGACGGTCCGCACGTATATGAACCGGTTCGACATTCCAACCCGTGAAATAAGCGGCGAGGACCACCCCCTGTATGGTCGAGAGCGCCCCGACGCTGTAAAACGGCGGATCGCTGCTTCGTTGAAGGACCGACGGTTTTCGGAGGCGACGCGTAGACGGATGGCTGAAGCGAAGAACGGCACCGAACTACCGGCGGACGTCAGAGAGAAGATCTCTCGGTCCTTGCAAGGCGTCTCCCGGTCACGGGAAACCCGTCGGAAGATGAGCCGTTCCACGGCCGGGGAACGGAACCCGAACTGGAACGGTGGATACAGCAGACGGTACGGTCCCGGATGGACGGAAGCACGGAGACGAGTGCGTGGTCGTGACTCCGTCTGTCAACACTGTGGCCACGACGGAGCGGACCGAGGCCTCGATGTCCATCACATCATCCCTGTTCGACTGTTTCGAGAGACGAACGGCGTCGCGCTCGAACGTGCTCATGACGAACGAAATCTCGTTCTTCTCTGTAAACGATGCCACAGTAGAGCCGAGCACGGACACATTGCTGTTCAGCCGTCCGGAAACTTCACCCTCGAAACGTGTCTCGAGAACGCGAGAGGTCGTGAGAAGACGGACCACTCCCGATAGCAAACAACAGTGTTTATCAGTACCCGATACTGAGAATCAATTACGCTCGGTTGGTGTAGTCCGGCCAATCATTTCGGCCTTTCGACAAATGAGGGCTCGCGCCCGGTTTGGAAGAGAGCCGATGACCGGGGTTCAAATCCCCGACCGAGCACTACAGCGAACGAAGTGAGCGAAGCGCGCAGGGAGGTGGATTTGAGCACGGAAGTCGCAGCGCGAGCGTAGCGAGCGACCGTCTTCCGAAGTTCAAATCCCCGACCGAGCATTCTGCGTGGGTTCTCACGAGTAGAGCGAGTGAAACGTCGTGACGAGCGGAGCGGAGTCACGGAACACGAAGTGACGAGTACTTTCCGAGCATCCGACCGGGAAGCCACGGCGTTCGGTTCCATCCCCCACGGGCCTCGATTTCTGGATGAGTGTCCATCGCACCCCGCATGATACCGCGACTCGCGCAATTCTTATGACCCGGTGGGCGTTGGCTTTAGAAGCAATGGCAAAAGGCACGGTTGATTTCTTCAACGACACTGGCGGCTACGGCTTCATCGACACTGAGGATTCCGAGGAGGACGTGTTCTTCCACATGGAAGACATCGGCGGCCCGGATCTCGAAGAGGACACGGAAGTCGAATTCGACATCGAACAGGCTGACAAGGGCCCGCGCGCGACCAACCTCGAACGACTGTAAGTCGGACGAGTAGCGTACGCAGCACTTCACTAACCAACAATTTTTCGAGTAGCTTCCCGACCAGCGACGCGTCCGCGTCGTCCGTCCGAGGTCCCATCGACCACCGGACGACCGCCGGTACCGGGCGAACGGCCATGGTCGTCGATGCGTCTCACGGAACCTAACCGTGCGGCGGTCCGTCGGGACGAATACGCCCGCGCGTGGGTTGAGGGCCACATCGAGAACGTGAACCGGGCACTCGAACCCCACGAGCGGATCGAGCGCTTTGAACTCGTGCCGACCGAGTGGACCCCGAGAACGACCTCCTCGCGCCGTCGTTGAAGCGGAAACGACGGAACATCCTCGACCGGTTCGATGCGGAGGTGGGGCGGATCTACGCTGCGGGACGGCCGGTGGACGACTGAGCCACGGCTCGACCCCGCAGGGTCCCGGTCACGCGTGAAACTTCTCGCCGCAGCTTCGGCACGTCGTCCACTGCCCCGTCACCTTCTGCTTCTCGCCGCACTCCGGGCATTCGCGCCACACGGAGCGGTTTTCGTGCGACATACTCCTGTTTCCCGTCGATAGCGTATATCCCTGACCCCGAACCAGTGAAAGTGGTCGGCCTCGGTACTCATAGGGTTCGTCACCATCCGGGTGCCGAGTCCGGTTCGGAACCACGGCTCGTCATCGGCCATCCGACGCGACGGACGCGACCGGCAAGACGGTTTTCCTCGTGGACGGAAACGCTATGCCGCCGCGCCACGCAGGGTTCGGGAACCGTGACCACTGATCGCACACGGGGCGACGACCGCGTGCAGGTGCTCGACGCCGACGGCCAGGTCGTCGACGGCGCGACCGTGCCGGCCCTCTCGGACGAGGCGTTCGTCTCCATCTACCACGACATGCGCTTCGCGCGCCACCTCGACGAACGCCTGATCAGCCTCCAGCGCCAGGGGCGACTCGGGACCTACTCCTCGCTCGCCGGCCAGGAGGGTTCGCAGATCGGCTCGATGTACGCGCTCGACGAGGCCG
Organism: Halococcus salsus; assembly: GCF_009900715.1. NCBI lineage: Archaea > Methanobacteriati > Methanobacteriota > Halobacteria > Halobacteriales > Halococcaceae > Halococcus > Halococcus salsus. The sequence goes on along the minus strand of NZ_JAAAJC010000002.1, from coordinate 94,306 downwards.
ACTGGGTGCTCTATCAGTACCGCGAGCACGGCACGGTCGTCGTGCGAGGACGGCTCGCCGAGTACCTCCAGTACTGGATGGGCCACGAATCGGCCAACGCCGCGCTCGCCGACGTCAACATCGCACCGCTCAACATCACCATCGCCGACCACCTCCCCCACGCGGTCGGGATGGCGTGGGCTTCGAAGCTCAAGGGCGAGGGCAAAGCGTTCGTGAGCCACTTCGGCGACGGCGCGACCAGCGAGGGCGACTTCCACGAGGCGATGAACTTCGCGGGCGTGTTCGACACCCCGAACGTCTTCGTCTGCAACAACAACCAGTGGGCGATCTCGGTTCCCCGCGAGCGCCAGACCGCGTCCGCAACACTGGCTCAAAAGGCCGAGGCCTACGGCTTCGAGGGGATCCAGGTCGACGGGATGGACCCACTCGCGATGTATCAGGTCACGAAGCACGCCGTCGAGAAGGCCCGGGGCGAGACCGACGACGAGCGCCGTCCGACCATGATCGAGGCGGTCCAGTACCGCTTCGGCGCGCACACCACCGCCGACGATCCCTCGGTCTACCGCGAGGAGCGCGAAGTCGAGGAGTGGAAGGAGAAAGACCCGATCCCACGGCTCGAACGCTTCCTCCGCGACACCGGTCGGCTGGACGACGAGCGGGTCGACGCTATCGAGAACGAGATCGAAGCCGGCGTGGCCGAGGCCGTCGAGACGGCCGAGGGGAGCGCCGAGGCCGACCCGGACGACCTGTTCGCCGACGCCTACGCGGAGCTTCCCGACCGGCTTCGCGACCAGCGCGAGTACCTCCGGGAGCTGCGCGAACGCCACGGCGACGACGCCCTCCTCGACGAGTGAGCCGAGCCATCGCACCACCGACTCCTCGGTCTGCACCCGGCGCGCACTCGTCGCGGCGGATCACCCCGTCGCGAACTCGTTGCCGCACGCCGTGCAGGTGAACTCGAACTGGCCCTCGTCCGTGAGGTCGAGCCCGTGGACGGTCTCCTCGCCGCACTCCCGGCAGTGGACCAGCGATTCGATCTCCTCGAAGTCGTGGCGGGCCTTCGGCGCGCCGAGCGCGAACCCGACCACCCGGTCGTCGGAGTCGTTCTTGCCGGTCTGGAACTCGCCGGGCGCGAACCGGATGAACCCGCCCGCCTCGACGTCCGTCTCCTCGCGTTCGCGACCGACCTCGAACGTCGCCGTGCCCTCCTGGACGTAGAAGACCTCCTCCTGGTCGTGGTGGGTGTGGAGGCCCCCGGAGAACGACTCGCCGGGTTCGAGCTCGAAGTAGTTCATCGCGAAGTCCTCGGTGCCGAGGGCGCTCGAAACCGGCTTCCGAACCGAGTGGACCCCGAGCGGGTTGGTGACGACATCCACATCGTCGATGTTGACTTTTTCCACACCGATCGCATCGCTCTCGCGAGCAAAAACGTTCCTGCCACGACGCCGAGATCGAAAAACGCGGCGTTCAGTGGTCGGCTTCGTGCGGGTTGAGCACGGTGCCGTAGTTCTCGGCGTGCTCGGTGTACTCGATGAACCGGGGTGCGTCCGGGTCGAACGGTCGTTCGAGGGAGTTGAACGCTTTCTTCTTGTCCCAAGACTGGAGCCCGCCGATCGCCGAGCGGTCCTCGAGGTCGTGGTAGTCGAGGTCGGCCTCGGTGTGTTCCCACGCGTCGAGGCCCTGTTCGGTTCGGATGATGACGCTCGAATAGTCGTCCGAGGAGCCGACCGAGCCCACCGTGATGTCGGAGGTGAAGCCCGTGAAGTCGGCACACTCGTCACAGCCCTTCAGTGCGGCGTCGTGGAAGTTCTCGATATCTTCCTCGAGCATCTTCTCGCCGTCGTGGTCGTAGATGTACATGTTCCCGTGGAGGATGTCGAACTTCCCGATCTCCTCCGGGCTGATGCCACGCTTCTCCTCGAGCTGCTCGCCGATGAGTCGCTCGTAGTTGAAGTTCTTCGTACACATCAGCGCGATGGTGTAGTCGACGGCCCGCGCACCGCCGTCCTGCGAGCCGTACTCCCACGAGAAGTCCTGGAGCGCCCGGATGCCCTCGATCTCACACGGGGTGCCGACCATCGCCAGCGAGAGGTCTTCCGGGTCCTTGTCGGGGAGCTTGTGCTCCCACTGGTCAAGGTCGAGGTTCCCGAGCGCCATCGTCTGATTGTAGAAACTGCCGGCGTTCTCGATGACCTCCTCGGGAGTGGTCGCGAGGAAGCTCTCGGCCTTCCAGGCCTCGTCCTCGCCTTCGGTGGCGATCAGCGCGCCGTCGATCTCGCCGTCTTCGAGCAGGTGGATCAGGACCGAGGAGACCACGCCACCGTCCTGGGCGTTCTCGCGCCACTCCTCCTCGACCTTCGCCGAGAACTCGGTGATGGGGTCGCCCGCGCCCTTCACGTTGTCCTCGCCACCAGTGATCTTCCACTGGCGCTCGTAGCGCAGGCCGCCGCGGGGACAGAAGTCCCAACAGAGCGAACAGCCCGTACACATCTTCACCAACTCGGGGAGCCCGTCGTCGCCGATGCCGATCGAGTCCGAGGGACACGAGGCCACACAGGTCCCACACTGGATACACCGGCCGTCGTCGATCACGGCGGTGTCGAGCTCCATGAACCACGTCTTGTCGTCGGGCTCCTCGATGTCGTTCATCTCCGAGCGGATCGAGTAGCCCGGCGTGTCGAGGTCCACCCCGTCGGGAACCCCGACGCGGTGGTCGGGCGAGTCGCCGTTCTCGATGTCCTGGCTCGTGCCCTCGGCGGCGGGTTCGGTGAACTGAACGTCACCGAGGCTGCCGTTCTCGTCGACGTTCGCCGACTTCATCCCGCCGTCGGCGATGGCCTTGGGTTCCGACGCCTGCCCGCCGCAGGTACACTGTCCGTCGGTACAGCACTCGTCGCCGTCGTCGCTCGTCCCCGGCACGCCGGGGAGGGGGCTGCGATCAGTCATCCGCCGCGACACCTCCCGAGACGTTGGCGTCCGCCTGCCGCATCACGGCGCGGAGTTCGTCGTTGCCGGCGCGACGGCACCACTCGTAGAAGCGCTCGCCCTCCTCGCGCTCGTCGGTGTAGGCCGTGAACAGCTTCTCGAGCGCCGGGATGACGGCGGTCGCGGGCACCGCGTGTTCGACCCAGTCGAGGAACTCGTTGTCGGCACCCAAGGAGCCGCCGAGGCCGAAGTCCATCCCCTCGACGATCTCGTCGTTCTCGTCGTCCTCGTCGTCGACGTCCGTCTTGACCGTCTCGCCCCGGAAGCCGATGTCGGCGATCTGAGGCTGGGCACAGGAGGCCGAACAGCCCGACATGTGCATCCGGACCACTTCGAGGTCGTCGGGGGTGTCGATCCGGTCGTCGAGCTCGCGGGCCCACCGCTTGACTCGATTCTTGGTCTCGATGATGCCGTAGTTACAGAACTCGCTTCCCGTACAGCCGACCGCGCCGCGTGCGAACGGGCCCGGGTCGGGCTGGTAGTTCTCCGCGAAGGGTTCCGCGAGGAGGTCCTCGACGTTCTCCTCGGGGATGTGGGTGATCAGGAAGTTCTGATCCGTCGCGAGGCGGAGGCTCGCGTCCTCGGTGCCGTGCTTCTCGGCCGCGCGGGCGGCCTCGGCGAACTCGTCGCCGCCCATCCGGCCCGCGACGACGTTGAAGCCCACGTATCGCAGGTCCTCGTCGCGCTGTTTGTGGACGCCGACGTGATCTCCTGTATACCCTTCGGTGAGGTCCTCTCCACGGGTGTCGAGGTCGACCTGACAGCGGTCACGGACGGCCTCCTCGAACTTCTCGGGCCCCATCTGCTGGACGAGGTAGCGCATCCGGCAGACGCCGCGGTTGAACCGATTACCGAGCTCCTTGAACGTCTGGGCGACGGCCCGGGTGAACTCGACGGCGTCCTCCGGCGGGACGAACACGTCGAGCTCCGAACCCATTCGCGGGCCGTCCGAGAGCCCGCCGCCGACGCGGACGTGGAAGCCGTACTGGTACTGGCCGTCGACCTCGCGGCGCGCCGGGGTCATCCCGACGTCGTTGATCTGTGACTGGGCACAGTCCTCGCGGCAACCGGTGATAGTAATCTTGAACTTCCGCGGGAGGTTGCCGTACTCCCGGTTCTCGGTGAAGAAGTCCGAGACGGCGTCGATCACGGGCTGGGCGTCGAAGGCCTCGTGGTGGTCGAGGCCCGCGGCGGGACAGCCCAAGACGTTCCGCGCGGAGTCGCCACAGCCCTGGATCGTGGTCAGCCCCACGTCGTCGTAGCGATTCCAGATCTCGGGGACGTCCTCGACCTCGATCCAGTGTTCCTGGAAGTCCTGGCGGGTCGTGATGTCGACGTAGGCGTCGCCCCAGAGGTCGTTCTGCTGGTCGCCGCCGTACTCCTCGGGCGCGGTGGCGAACTCGTCGGCGACCTCGCCGACGACGACCCCCTGCTCGGGCGTGAGATAGCCACCGGGGACCTTCGTCCGCATCATGAAGTAACCGTCCTGTACCCCGTGGCTGTACATCCCGGCCCACTTGAGCCGTTCCCACTCGCCGTCGCCGGCGCGTTCCTCGATCTCGTCAAACGAGAGTCCCTCTTCGGCGTACTCCCGCACGTCCTCGATGACGTCGAGCGGATGCTTCTCCTGTTTCCAGCGTTCGACTGTATTCATTGTAGTCTCAAATCAGCGCCACCGGCGACCGTGCCGGCTACCCTTGCGGACTCTACTTCCCTCTACTCATAGTATTCCCGGGTCACGGCGAGGTCTGACGCGGCTCGACGGTTCCGGATGGTGTTGCTGGAGTCTACGAGACGGACGTCGACACGGAACCGTGCCGAACGCGCCACTCGCCATCGATTCGGCCGGATAGCGCCATTACGGAGCGTACACGGATACCGGGTCGACGGGAGAAAAGGACTCAAACCGATAGCCCCCGGAGACGGCACATGAGCGAAGATTGGCCGGTCTCGGCCGACGGTTCGGGTTCGATCGCCGCCGGCGACCGCTACCGACTCGATGACGGCACGACGCTCGAAGTCGTCGGCGTGGCCGACGACGAGGTCGACGTGGTACAGTACGACGACGAGGGCGACCGGCTCGGCGAGTACTCCACCTCGGTCGAGGAGTTCCGCGAGGACGTCGTCGACCTCGCGGAGTGACTCGGGACCCGCGGTTCTTCGATCCCGGGACTACTCGGTCTCCGCGACGCGCTCGCGGGCGGCCGCCACGAGCAGCGGCAGCGTGATGGTCGCGTCGGCGTAGACGCTCGCGTTTCGGGCGGCTTTCTCCAACTTCCCCCACGACCGAGCTTCTTCGAGCGTCGCCCCCGAGAGCCCGCCGGCGTGTTCGGGGTCCATCGTCAACTGGACGGCGTAGTCGTAGGCGTCGGGCGCGACCAGCATGGTCTGGAGCACGTAGTTTTTGGGTACTCCGCCGCCGACCACGACCGCTCCCGTGCTGTCGGCCTCGTAGGCGATGTCGTTCAACCCGTTCATGTCGTCGAGCGCGTCGAGCGAGAAATCCGTGGTCTGGGAGTAGAGCCACGCCTGGAGGCCTAACACGGAGTCCTGAATCGCCGGGGCGTATATCGGGACGTCGTGCTCGTGGGCGGCGGCCGCGATACCCGGGTCTTCGTCGATCCCTTCTTGCCTATTGACCTCGGCGTTCGCGCGCCCGAGTTCGTCGGTGAGCCGGGCGATGCTCACCGTCTTCTTCTCGCGGGCCGAAGGCCCGCTCGAATGGCTCGCGGAGCTTTGCTCCGCGCTAGCCTCGATCGCGGGGAAGACCTCCTCGCGGAGGTGGCTTTCGAGCAGCGCGAAGTGCTCCTGGGGGAGGTAGACGTCGAAGATCCGATCGACCTGCTCGTCCCGCAACTGTTCGTCGTGTTCTCGGAGGCTTGCGTCGCCGTGATCTCGTCCGTGGTGGTGTTTGCCGCCGATGGCCTCGATGGCGTCGTGGGTGAGGTTCGCGCCGGTGGTGACGAGCACGTCGACGTGGCCATCCCGAATCAGGTCGACGACGACCTGGCGCATCCCGGCGGGCACCATCGCGCCCGCGAGGCCGACGAAGGTCGTCACCTCGGGGTCGAGCATCTCGGCATAGATGTCGACCGCCTCCGCGAGCGCGTTCGCGCCGATGCCCGCCTTGCCGTACTCGGTCGCGAGTTCGCCGACGGTCATCCCGCCCGAGACCGCCGCGTGTTCGATGGGGTCGTGGTGGAACTCCTCGCGCGGCGGGTCGTTCGGGTCGTGGTCGCTCATGGGCCGGATCGGGATGGTGTCGGTTTCAACCGCGCGGTCCGCGGTCGGGGACGGACGAAGATTCATATGGACTCGGCCAGCAGTCATCGAGGATGAGGGACCATGACAGACAGGGTGGCAGGACGGGCCGGGGCGGGGGACACGTCGAGCGGCGCGGCTTCCTTCGTGGGTTCGCCGCGGCCGCTACCGTCGGCGTGACCGGCCTCGCGACCGTCGGCACCGCCGGCGCTGCGGACGCGACCGACGACTACCCGCGCGTCTCGACGCGGGGCCACTTCGACGACGACGCGGACTTGACCGACGGCGAGACGGCCCACAGCTACGACGTCGAGGGGGACTGGTCGGCTATCGGCGACGACACGCTGACGGTCTGGGTTCACGGTTGGCGGACCGACGCTCAGGAGGCGGTCGAGGGGGCCGGAGAGGCGCAGTCGGCGCTCGAAGCGAACGGGTACGGGGGTGACGTCGTCGCGTACTCGTGGGACGCCGACAAGGGCGACAGCCTCGACCTCGGGTGGGCCGACGCCAAGGACATCGCCGACGGGAACGGCGAGAAGTTGGCGAACTTCCTCACCGACTGGAGCGCCGACCACGACACCCCTGTTCGACTCGTCGCCCACTCCCTCGGCGCGCGCGTCACCGTCGACGCCTGCCGGTCGCTCCAGGACGACTTCGAGGAGCCCGACGCCCTCACGTCGGCGACGCTGCTCGGCGGTGCGATCGAGGACGACGACCCCTCGCTCGACGCGGGCTGGTTCGACGACGAGTACGGCCCCTCGATCGAGTACGCCGTCGACGAGTTCGACAACTTCTATAGCGGCGACGACCCGGTGCTGCGCTACATCTTCAACACCCGCGAGTTCGAGAGTGCCGTCGGCGAGGTCGGTATCGAGGGTCCGGCCCCCGACAACTACGAGGACCACGACGTGACCGACCGCGTCGACGGTCACAGCGGCTACTACCAACAGGACGACGGGGTGATGGACCGCGTGCTCGCCGAGTGGTGAGAGGCCGCCGAACCGGGCACGAGGCGAGTCCCGACCGTCGGAAGCGCCTTTGCCATTCGGTACCAACACCGTCGAATGGAGAAACGATGCAACGAATGTGAGAACGCTGTGGCGTTCGAATCGGACGACGACAAGGTCGAGTGTCCGGAGTGCGGACACGTTATCCTCATCCACTGAGCCTGGTTTCTCGGTGCGTTTCGGTACGTCGACGCGCGTCGCCATAGCTACGGGAGGCAGTATTTGTTACCTCTTGGCAAAATCGATATGCGTTCCGCAACACCACACAAACCTAAGAGGCGGCACCAATGGCAAATAGGGTGGTATCAGAAAGGGCGGTTTCTAGTTTCGGTTGGTGTTGAGTGATACATGGATCTAAAGATCTTGTCCGAACGAATCATTGGCTCTCTCTCATTTCTCTTCGGTGCACTCTCCGTATACATATTCGTAGCCGTGCTACCTGCCACTAGCTGTACCGAGGTATGGGAAGACGGGAAATTGATACGGAACACTTGCCAACCTGTTTATTACGACATTGCATCATACACGGTCTCTGGAGAAACAATCGGGTGGGCTGTACTAATACTTGGTATAATATTGCTTTCGATTGGGGTCTGGACGATCTGGAGGACGACTGGGTCCTCCTCGTCCGAAACTACACCTTGAACCAAATCTGCGGGTAATAGCCACTATTCGTCTCGTTGTGGTCGATCAGGAACTGTCCGAGCATCTCCGGGAGCGTCGTCCGGGATCGCGTACGAGGTATCTCTCGACACGCTCGCGTAGAACAGCATCTGCGACGAAGCTTGTGGGCGACACCGTCCTTCATTCTGCGCTGCGCACTACTGGCTCTCATCCACACTAGTCGCATATCGGAGGGCAGTGAAGCGGACCGGCTCACCGCGACCACCCCAGTTTCGACGGTTACAGCGGTGTGCCTCAATGGTGGAATGACCGGAATCCGAGTGAAGAGAGTGGGTTCGGGCGGATTTGAACCGCCGGCCTCCTCCATGTCAAGGAGGTGTCATAACCAGCCTAGACCACGAACCCGTCTTGGGAATAGTGGTTCATCCGGGGCATAATTGAACGTTTCGAAACGCCCCGATCGACGGAGCGCCGCGACCGGCCGACGACACGTTTAAGTCGATGTACTGATTTGTCCATTACAACGCGAAATCGTACATCACCATCCAATGAAAGAGCATATCGAACACGTGACGGACGGCGAGGACCTCGACCTGTCGGCGGCGCGAGCGGCCGCCACGGCGGTGTTCGAGAACGCGACCGACGCCCAGATCGGGGCGTTGCTCGCGGCGCTCCGGGCGAAGGGCGAGACCGAGACCGAGATCGCGGGCTTCGCCCAGGGGATGCGGAACGCGGCCCGGACCATCGACCCCGACTCCCGGCCGCTGGTGGACACCTGTGGGACGGGCGGCGACGACCACGACACGATCAACGTCTCGACGGCGAGCGCGGTCGTCGCGGCGGGCGCGGGGGTCAACGTCGCGAAGCACGGCAACTACTCGGTCTCCTCCTCTTCGGGGAGCGCCGACGTGCTCGACGAGCTCGGGGTCGACATCGACGCCGAACCGCCGGCCGTCGAGCGCGCCATCGAGCGCGACGGGATCGGCTTCATGCTCGCCCCCGTGTTCCACCCCGCGATGAAGGCCGTCATCGGCCCGCGAAAGGAGCTCGGGATGCGGACGATCTTCAACGCGCTCGGCCCGCTGACGAACCCCGCGAACGCCGATGCCCAGGTCGTCGGGGTCTACTCGCCCGACCTCGTGCCGGTGCTCGCCCGCTCGCTCACGAAGATGGACGTCGAGCGCGCGCTCGTTGTCCACGGTTCCGGGATGGACGAGATCTGTCTCCACGGGGGGACGACGGTGGCCGAGGTCGACGGGGACGAGGTCGAGGAGTACGACCTGACGCCCGCCGACCTCGGGCTCGACCCTGCCCCGGTCGAAGCCGTCGCCGGCGGCACGCCCGCGGAGAACGCCGCCGACCTCCGGGGTATCGTGACCGGCGACCTCGGGGGCGCGAAACGAGACATCGTGCTCGCGAACGCCGGCGCGGCGGTCTACGTCGCCGGCCTCGCCGACAGCCTCGAAGCCGGGGTCGCCTCGGCCCGCGAGGCCATCGATTCGGGGGCAGCGGGCGAGACGCTCGCGATGCTCTGCGGGGCGGAGGCGGTCCCGGGTGAGACCGCGTGACGCGCGCGAAGCTCTGCGGGCTGACCAACGACGACGACCTGCACGCCGCCCTCGACGCCGGTGCGGACCTCGTCGGATTCGTTTCCGGAGTGCCGATCGAGACGCCACGCGAGGTCACGCCGGACGAGGCCGCCGCGCTCGCCGACCGGGTTCCCGACGACGTCACGAGCGTCCTCGTCACGATGCCCGACTCGCCCGCCGCGGGGGCCGACCTCGCCGACCGTGTGGGGACCGACGCGATACAGGTCCACGGCTTCTCGCCGGCGGAGATCGAGGCGCTCGCGGCGGCCACCGACCGGTCGGTGTTCGCGGCCGTCGACGCGGCCGGCGACCTCTCTGGGTACACCGCGGCGGACGCCATCGTGCTGGATTCGACCGACGAGCACGGCGCGGGCGGGACGGGCGAGACCCACGACTGGGACCACGCCCGCGAGGTCGTCGCCGACCTCGACACCCCGGTGCTCCTCGCCGGTGGTCTCACACCCGAGAACGTCGCGAGCGCGGTCCACACCGCCGAGCCGTTCGGGGTCGACGTTTCGAGCGGGGTCGAGGAAACCGGTGGGCGGAAGGACCACGACGCGCTCCGGCGGTTCGTCGAGCGCGCGACGGCGGAGTCGGTGCGCGCATGAGTTCGCCGCTCGACCTCGATCGCGACCGGTTCGTCGAACTCGCGAACGACGCCGACGGCCCGGTCGTGATCCACACCACCGCACCGCTCGACGGCGACACCGAACCGCTGGCGGCCTACGCGGCGCTCGCCGATACCGTCGATGCCGAGTACACCTTCCTGCTGGAGAGCGCCGAGAAGGTCGCCTCCAGCGACCCGGACGGCGCGTTCGCGCCCGCCCCCGAGGACCGCCACGCGCGCTACTCGTTCGTAGGCTACGACCCCGCAGCCGCCGTCACGGTCGACCCGACCGGGACCGACGTCGAGACCTTCGACTCGCGCTACGAGGGACTCATCGACGCCGGCACGGGCGACACCCTCGACCGTCTCCGCGACGCGCTCCCCGCGGTCGAGCGCGCGAACTTCCCCGAGACCGACCGCCAGCAGCTGGAGGGCGGGCTCGTCGGCTTCCTCGCCTACGACGCCGTTTACGACCTCCACCTCGACGAGGTGGGGCTCGACCGCCCCGATTCGACCGTTCCGGACGCCCAGTTCGTACTGACGACGAAGACCCTGGCGTTCGACCACGCCGCCGACGAGGTCTCGCTGGTGTTCACGCCCCTCCTCCGGCCCGGCGACGACCCCGGCACGGTCTACGACGACCTCGTGAGCGAGGTCGAGCGGGTGACCGCGGCGCTCTCGGACACCGATCCCGCGTTCGGCGGGTTCGAACGCGAGGACGAACGCGCCGAGTCGCGCGAGGCCTACGAGGAAGCCGTCCGCCGTGCGAAGGAGCACGTCCTCGACGGCGACAGCTATCAGGTCGTGCTCTCGCGCGCCCGCGAACTCGTCGGCGAGGTCGACCCCCGCGGGCTCTACGCCGCGCTCCGCGACGTGAATCCCTCGCCGTACATGTACCTCCTCGAATACGGCGAGCGCTCGATCGTGGGGTCGAGCCCCGAGACCCTGGTCTCGGTTCGCGAGAACGAGGTCGTCTCGAACCCGCTCGCGGGGACCTGCCAGCGGGGCGCGAGCCCGGTCGAGGACCGTCGGCTCGCGGGCGAACTCCTGGCCGACGAGAAGGAACGCGCCGAGCACACGATGCTGGTGGACCTCGCGCGCAACGACGTCCGCCGGGTGAGCGAACCCACGACCGTCCGGGTCCGGGACTTCATGAGCGTCCTCAAGTACTCGCACGTCCAGCACATCGAGTCCACGGTCACGGGTCGGTTGGCCGCGGACTGCGACGCCTTCGACGCGACGCGCGCGACCTTCCCGATGGGGACGCTCTCGGGCGCGCCGAAGGTCCGCGCGATGGAGATCATCGACGCCCTCGAACCCAGTCATCGCGGGCTCTACGGCGGCGGCGTGGGCTACTTCTCGTGGGACGGCGACGCCGATATGGCGATCGTAATCCGCACGGCCCTCGTCGACCACGGGAGCGAACGACGCGACGCGCACCGACGCGCGCTCGACCGGATCGTGGTGCAGGCGGGTGCGGGCATCGTCGCGGACTCCGACCCCGCGAGCGAGTACGAGGAGACCGAACGCAAGATGGGCGGGGTGCTCGCCGCGCTCGAAGCCATCGAGCGCCCGCCGGACGAACCCTCCATCCCGGAGGCGGGCCGATGACCGGGTCGACCGGCTCGACAGCCACCGCGGACCGCCCGCGGGTGCTGTTTGTCGACAACTTCGATTCGTTCACCTACAACCTCGTGGAGTACGTCAGCGAACACGCCGACACCCACGTCGTTCGGAACACCGCCTCGCTCGACGAGATCCGCGCCTACGACCCCGACGCCATCGTGGTGAGCCCCGGTCCGGGCCACCCCGAGAACGAACGCGACGTCGGTGTCACCCTCGACGTCTTCCGCGAACTCGGTCCCGAGGTACCCACGCTCGGGGTCTGTCTCGGGCTCGAAGCCGCGGTCTACGCCTACGGCGGGTCGGTCGGGCGCGCGCCGGAGCCGGTCCACGGCAAGGCGTTCGCCATCGACCACGACGGCAAAGGCGTGTTCAGGGGGCTCGACCAGGGATTTCGGGCCGGCCGGTACCACTCCCTCGTCGCCACCGAGGTCCCCGACTGTTTCGCCGTGAGCGCACGCACCGACGACCTCGTGATGGGGATCCGCCACCGCGAGTACCCCATCGAGTGCGTCCAGTTCCACCCCGAGAGCGTGCTGACCGGGGTCGGCCACGACGTCATCCGGAACTTCCTCGCACGCGTCACGAGCGACCCCGAACGACCGACCATCGAGCGCTGATTTCAACCCTCGACTTCCATCCGAAAACCCCCTCTGCTTTCGCGTCGATATCTCGCCTCCCTTGGGTGATTTGGCTGGCGATCAGATTACTTTCACTCTGGTCTACCTACGGTTATGTGCTCAGGTGGAGAGTGTCTCAGTACGACGCGTGCGGGCGCAAACAGGAGTTCACATGACCAGCCAACGGACCTTGATTTCGATCGACGAGACAGTACAGGAAAACGCGGGCCGAAGCGTTCATCACCCTCGCTTCAGTAGGAGATTCCCGTCACAGATGGTTGGGACTTCCTCTTACTTCACCCGCCGAATCGACCGCAGAACCGCCGTACCTGCCCGGAGGAGCGACGCGTGAGCCGCGCGGACTCCGCCGACGAGGTCAGCCTCCCCGTCAAGCGCGTCGACGGCGAGACGCTCCAGGAGCGCCTCACCGCGAACGCCTACGACAACATCCTGCCGGCGCGCTACCTCCGCAAGGACGCCGACGGCGAACTCGTCGAGAGTCAGGAGGACCTCTTCGAGCGCGTCGCGAAGAACGTCGCGCTCGCGGAGGCGGTCTTCGAGGCCGACGCGCGCGACATCGATATCACCGTGCGGCCCGACCAGCTGAAACCGGACCACCCGCGCCGCGACGAGCTCGCGAGCGAGGTCTTCGGCACGGGCACGACCGCCGACGCCGAGGCCGAAACCACCCTCTCGGCCTACAACGTCAACAAGTTCGCCTACGACACCATCGTTCCCGAGCTCCCCGAGGACATCCGAACGCACGTCGAGGACACCGCCAAATCGTTCCAGGACTCGATGGAGCACCTCTCGTTCATGCCGAACTCGCCGACGCTGATGAACGCCGGCGACGAACTCCAGCAGCTCTCGGCGTGTTTCGTCGACTCGCCGGGCGACGACATCGACGACATCCACGAGACCGCGAAGGAAGCCGCGCAGGTCTTCCAGTCCGGCGGCGGCATGGGCTACGCGTTCTGGAAGCTCCGCCCCTACGGCGACGCCGTCGGCTCGACGGGCGGGATCGCCTCCGGCCCGATCACCTTCATGCGGACCTACGACCAGATGTGCGAGACCATCGCGCAGGGCGGCGCGCGACGGGGCGCACAGATGGGCGTCATGCGCGTCTCCCACCCCGACGTCATCCAGTTCATCCACGCCAAGAACAAGGACGTCTCGCTCGCGCACTCCCTCCGGCTCAACGACCCCGACGACTTCACCCACACCCAGTTCGTGGACGCGCTCGAAGAGGCCCGCGAGCTCATCGACGAGGAGGGCCGCGTCCCGAAACACCTCCGGAACGCCGTCGAGGGCCACCTCTCGAACTTCAATATCTCCGTGGGTGTCACCGACGACTTCATGGACGCGCTGAAGGAGGGCGGCGAGTTCACGTTCACGAACCCCCGAACCGAGGAGCCGCACGTCGCCACGCCAGAGACGAAGGAGCTCTACGAGTGCTACGACCTCGGCGAGCACGTCGAGGTCGGCGAGGTCCTCTCGATCCCCGCCGAGGCGCTCTGGGAGCACATCGTCGACGGGGCCTACCAGAACGGCGAGCCCGGTGTGATCTACCTCGAACGCGTCAACAAGGAGCACTCGTTCGACGTCGAGGAACACCCGGACCACGAGATCCTCGCGACGAACCCATGTGGCGAGCAGCCACTTGAGGAGTACGAGGCCTGCAACCTCGGGCACATCAACCTCTCGACGCTCGCCGCGAGCGACGCGCCCGACTGGCGGGTCTGGTCGGCCGAGCACGAGGCCGAGTACGACTCCCACGAGGCCGCGATGGACGCCTACCTGGAGGAAGCCATCGACTTCGAGGAGTTCGACCGCCGTATCGAACTCGGGACGCGGTTCCTCGAGAACGTCGTCACGATGAGCGACTTCCCGGTGGCGAAGATCGAACAGAAGGTCCGCGAGATGCGGAAAATTGGACTGGGAGTCATGGGGCTCGCGCAGCTCTACATCCAGCTGGGTGTGCGCTACGGCTCCGAGGAGGGCAACGAGGTCGCGCGCCAGCTCATGACCCACATCAACCACGGTTCGAAAGCCGCCTCGCACGACCTCGCCGAGGTTCGTGGGAGCTTCGACGACTGGGCCGACTCGAAGTACGCGAACCCGACCGCGTACCGCGAGTGGTTCGAGGCGCAGACGGGTGAATCGGCCGACGACTGGGCCGACGGCTACCCGATGCGGAACCACAACACCACCACCATCGCACCGACGGGCACGACTTCGATGGTCGGCAATACGACTGGGGGCTGTGAGCCCATCTACAACGTCGCCTACTACAAGAACGTCTCCGACGACGTCCAGGGCGACGAGATGCTGGTGGAGTTCGACGACTACTTCCTCAGGGTCCTGGAGGCCAACGACATCGACGTCGACGCCGTGAAGCGAGAAGCCCAAGACCAGATGGCCTCGAACGTGTTCGACGGCGTCGAGGGGCTCGATTCGGTGCCGGACGCCATCGGCGAGCTCTTCGTCGTGACCGCGGACCTCACCGGCAAGCAGCACGCGGCGGTCCAGTGTGCCTGTCAGGCCGGCGTGGACTCGGCCATCTCGAAGACCTGCAACTTCCCGAACTCGGCGAGCCGGGAGGACATGGACGAGGTCTACCGCTACATCTACGACAACGGCGGAAAAGGTGTGACCGTCTACCGCGACGGCACGCGCTCGAAGCAGGTGTTGACGACTCGCGCCGACAACGCCGAGTTCGCCGACGAAGACGAGGCGGCGACGGTCATCGCCGAGCAGATCGAGGAGGTCTTCGGCGGTCTCTCGGGCTTCCTCGACAACGAGGACGTCCGCGCGGCGCTCGACGCCGACCTCGACGGGCTCGCCGAGCCCGCGTATGCAGAGAAACAGCCCCGACCCGACGTGCTCCACGGCGTGACCCAGCGTATCGACACGGGCTACGGCAAGCTCTACGTCAACATCAACGAGGACGAGCAGGGTAGAGCCTTCGAACTGTTCGCCAACATCGGCCACTCCGGCGGGTTCACCAACTCGTTCACCGAGGCGCTCGCGAAGGTCATCTCGACCGCGCTCCGCTCGGGCGTCGACCCGATCGAGATCGCCGACGAACTCAACGGCACCCGAAGCCCGAAGGTCGCCTGGGACAAGGGCGAGCAGATCCAGTCGATCCCGGACGCCATCGGCACCGCGATGCGGCGCTACCTCGACGGCGAGATCGAGCAGGCCTACCCCAAGCAGGCGAACCTCGACGAGATCGCCGACGAGAGCACGGCGAGCGGTGCGGAACCCGACAGCGCGGAACCCGACGGCGGGGTCGCGACGCAGGCGGGCTCGGCGGACCGGGGCCGAACCAAGTCGGACGCCCAGAAACTCATCGACAACGGCGAGAGCCCCGAGTGTCCGAGCTGTGGTTCGTTCACGCTCTACTACTCTGAGGGCTGCAAGACCTGCGAGTCCTGCGGCTGGTCTGAGTGCTGACGTAGAACTCCCCTCACACTATCCCGACGGCTGAAGGAGTCGAACTCAGCCGTCGATCGTCTTCGAGACCCAGCCGGTCGCCCCGCTCGGGAACGGCTGTTGGTTCTTCTTCGGCTGGAGCGTGCCGGTGCCGTCGGTCGCGCGCACCACCACATCGTGACTCCCGCCCGGCGAGTCGTAGGTGTGCTCCCACTGTCGCCAGACGTCGCCCGCGAGGTTCGGGGTGAGCACCGCGGAGAGCTTCGCGTCGGTCCACGAGCTCCCCCCGTCGGTCGAGACTTCGACTTTCTCGATCCCGCGGGTGCCGGCGTAGGCGTGGCCGCCGACCTGGATCCGACCGTCGTCGAACCGGTTGGTCGCGTGGAGCTTGGCGACGGTGTTGGCGGGACCGGTGCCGTGCCAGCCCTTCTTCTCCCAGAAGCCCTTCGCGGGTTTGTCGAGGACTTCGAGTTCGGTGAGCCACTTGACGTTGATCTCGCCCCAGTGGCCGGGGATCAGCGCGCGCACGGGGTAGCCGTGTTTCTGGGGGAGCACCTCGCCGTCCATCCCGTAGGCGAGGAAGCCGGTTTCGAGGGCTTTGACCGGGAACTCCTCGTAGTAGTCGTCGGCCGCGCGGGCCATCACGAACTCGCCCTGGAGGCCCGCCTCCTCGAGGACGCGCTGCATCGGCACGCCCGTCCAGACCGCGTTGTCCATGCTCTTGCCGTTGAGTTGGTCGCTGACACACCGGAGGGTGTTGAACCGGTTCTCCGAGGCCATCCCGGTGATGTCGTCGTAGGTGAACGTCCGCTCGTTCTCGACCGCGCCGGTGACCGACAGCGACCACTCGTCGGCGTTCACGTCGGGGTTGATGTTGCTGATGTCGACCTGGTAGAAGTCGTCGCCGCTCACGAGCCCTTCGAGCCCGCTGATGCCGAGCGAGCTCGATTCCGCCCGTGAGAGCATCTCGCCCACCGACGGTCCACCGTTTCCGCCGCTCGCGGCGCTCCCCTCGCTTCCGTTCGTCCCACCGTCGTCGCTCCCGGCAGTACCGTTCGGTCCGCCCGCGCTCCCATCCGAGACGTTACCGCCGCTGCTTCCGCTCTCGTTGCCAATCTCGACCTGTGAGGCGGCCTCGCTCGCGCTCTCCCCGCCACGACTCCCGAGGAGGTAGCCGAGGACGCCCACACCGAACACGCCCGCGACGCTCCCGAGCACCGACCGACGACCGCCCGAGACCGGTTCGTCGGTCCCGCCGGCACTTCCGGCGAGGGCCGTGAGACCGACCACGACCGCGCTTCCGAGGCCGGCCCCGAGCGCGGTCACCGGTGCGCCCGTGAGGACCGCGGCCGCGAGCCAGACGAGGACGCCGGCGAGCCCGACGGGAACGAACCGGTTCCCGTATCGCCGGCCGGTCGCGAGCGCCGCGAGGACCAGACAGGCGAACAGCACCACGCCGAGCCCGATCGCCAGCACGAGGTTGGCCTGCTGGCCGAGGTGTTCGATCCCGACCTGGTTCCCGATCGTCGTCAGCGGCCCGATCGCGAACTGGAGGAGGGCACCCGGCGCGTTCTGGGTCACGAACGACGTCACCGGCGCGGCGACGAACGACTCGGTGTAGCCCGCGAGCGCGTACGACCCGGTCACTCCCGCGACGCCCGCGAGCAGCGCCGTCACGACCCAGCCGACCACCGACCCACGTTGCGATTCGCTCATGGCTTCTCTCGGTCCCTCGGCGGAATGAAGCTTGGCCGTATTCCCACCCAATTCCCCGTCCACGAGGAAAGGCTTAGGACCGCCGCCCGGGTCCTCGCGGTATGCACGAGACGCGTACGGACACCGGGAACGAACGCGGGCGGCCGTGTCCGGCCTGCGGGGCCGCGATGGAGCACCGCCACTGCGAGTACGTCTGCCCACGCCACGGCGTGGTCTACGACTGCTCGGACACGTTCTGGTGACGGTCCTGAA
The DNA here is from genome assembly GCF_009900715.1 of Halococcus salsus. Taxonomy (NCBI): domain Archaea; kingdom Methanobacteriati; phylum Methanobacteriota; class Halobacteria; order Halobacteriales; family Halococcaceae; genus Halococcus; species Halococcus salsus. Next base: position 76,587 of record NZ_JAAAJC010000002.1, on the reverse strand, counting down.
GGTGCTCGTAGGCCGGCCCGGCGAGCAGTAGCCCGGCCACCGCGACCGCCGCGACGACGAACTCGATCCCCACGCCCGCCAGTCCCTCGGTGGCGAGTCGCGAGACCGAACCGCCCGCGAGCACGGCCGCGGCCGTCCACGGGGTCTCGCCGAGCAGCGTGCCGACGAGGTAGGCCCGGAGTCCGATGCCCGAGACGCCCGCCCCGAACGAGACGGGGTCGGCGGGTAGCGGCGCGAGGCGGGCCGCGACCACCCCGCGAACACCGCCCGTGTGTTCGAAGAAGCGTTCGCCGGCGCTGCCGATCCAGTCGAGCAAGCCCGACCCGCCGTCGGCGGTGCGCCCGAGCGTGTAGGCCGGCAGACACGAGAGGCAGACGCACGCGAGCGCGAGCGGCAACCCCACGAGCCCGAACCCGTAGCCCACGACCGCCGAACAGAGGCTCAGCGGCCACGCGACGACGGGTCGGACGGCGTAGAGCGCTATCACGGCGAGCCCGAACAGCAGTGGATCCGCCCGGAGGGTCGCCACCCACGCGAGCACCGCGTCGGGCGAGACCAGCACCGCCGCGAGCGCCACGACCGACCCGGCGACCGCCGCGCCGACCGCCCACCGGGGAACGCGTGACACGTCCGATATCGTGCGACCGTCGAGCATCCGTGTTGCGGTCGGGCGTCCACGGGTCCGCGCGTGGGATCGAGCGTCAACTATTCCCCGTCCAGCCTCCCTTCTTCGCTATGCCGACCGACCGAGTGACCGTCTCGCTCGACGACGACGCCGCGGCGGCGCTCGACACCCTCCTCGACCACACCGGGGCGGGCCGGAGCGAGGTGGTCCGCCGAGCGCTCGACTTCTACGCCGCGAACGTCGACGCCGCGACGACCGACGCCGGGCCGAACCTCGCGGCCTACCACCGGATGCTCGCGAGCGGCGAACACGTCCTGCTCGACGTGGACTTCCTGCACTGCTTTCTGGAGTACGTCGAGGACGGGTCGGGGGAACCGGACCCGGCCTTCGTCGAGGCCGCCGACACCGTCGCCGACTACCACGCCCGCGAGTACGCCGAGCGGTTCGAGAGCGTCGGCGAGCTCCTGGACTGGCTCTCGTTCTGTGGGTTCGTCTCGGTTCGCGCCGCCGAGGGGCGCACCTACCACGTCGTCTTCCCGTCCGCGTCGCTCCGGTGGTTCATGATGCGCTTCATCGTGCGAAGCGTCCGCGACCTCCCCGTCGAACTCGACGTCGAGGAGAGCGTCTCGAAGGTCCTCATCACGGAACGACCGGTCGAGTCGTCCTGACGGTGTGTTTTCCCGGGCAGTTCCCCGGGATTTCGTTACGAACTGGACGATTCGCGCACCCTGCTTCACATCCGATCGTGGAACGCACGTCTTCGATGCACATCCCTCATAACAACCCTTATCCCCTCAAGCGAGTCTCGTGTGAGCATGACACACGAGAGGCGTGCACGATGACGTTGGTCGAGCGGATCCGCTCGGTCGGACCGGGCGCGATGGTCGCGGCGGCCTTCATCGGTCCTGGCACTGTCACGACCGCGAGCGTGACGGGCGCGGCCTACGGCTACGCGCTGATCTGGACCATCGTCTTCTCCGTGATCGCCACCATCGTGCTCCAGGAGATGAGCGCCCGGCTGGGGCTGGTCTCGCGCGAGGGGCTCGGCGAGGCGCTCCGCAACCGCTTCGACTCGCCGGCGCTGCGCTACGCGAGCGTCGCGCTCGTCGTCAGCGCCATCGGCATCGGCACCGCGGCCTACGAGACGGGCAACATCCTCGGCGGCGCGGCGGGGCTCGAAACCGTGACCGGCGTGAGTGCGTCGGTGTGGGGTCCGCTCATGGGTCTGGTCGCCGCCGCGTTGCTCTGGACCGGGAGCTACGAACTCATCGAGCGCGCGCTCGTCGGGCTCGTGGCGATAATGGGCGTCTCCTTCCTCATCGACGCGATCCTCATCGGGCCGGACCTCGGTGCGCTCGCGGCGGGCTTCGTGCCGTCGGTGCCGCCGGGTTCGGCCTTCCTGATCACCGGCCTCATCGGGACGACCGTCGTGAGCTACAACCTCTTCCTCCACGCCAGCAGCGTCCAGGAGCGCTGGAACGGCCCGGAGGACCTCTCGGAATGCCGCACCGATACGGTCCTCTCGATCGTCGTCGGCGGGCTGATCACGCTCTCGATCCTCGTGACCGCCGCGGCGGTGTTCCCCGTCGGGACCGAGATCTCCGACGTCGGCCGGATGGCCGAACAGCTCGAACCCGTCGCGGGCACCTACGCGCAGGTGTTCTTCAGTATCGGCCTCTTCGCCGCCGGGTTCACCAGCGCGACGACCGCCCCGCTGGCCGGCGCGTACGCCACCGCCGGCGCGCTCGGCTGGGAGGGCGACCTCAAGTCCACGCGGTTCCGGGCGGTCTGGGTCGCGATCCTCGCCGTCGGCGTCGTCTTCTCGGCGCTGGATTACAGCCCCGTCGAGGCCATCCTCTTCGCCCAGGTCGCGAACGGTATCCTCCTGCCTATCATCGCGCTCTTCCTCATCCTGGTGATGAACGACCGCGACACGTTGGGCGACTACGTCAATTCGACCGTGCAGAACGCCCTCGGGGCCGTCGTGACGCTCGTCGTCGTCTGGCTCGGGGTCCGCAGCCTGCTCTCGATCGTGGGGGTGGTCTGAGTGCGTGGGAAGACCACCGTCGGCGTCGACGTCGGCGGCACGTTCACCGACGTCGTCCTTCTTCGAGGGTCGGACCTCGTCACCGCGAAGGTCCCGAGCACCGGGGATCAAAGCGTCGGCGTGATGGACGGTATCGAGAAGGCCTGCGAACGGGCGGCCGTCGACCCCGGCGAAATCGACGACTTCGCCCACGCGATGACGGTCTCGGTCAACGCGCTGCTCGAAGGGAACGGCGCGCGGACGGCGCTCGTGACGACCGAGGGCTTTCGCGACGTGCTCGAGATCGGTCGGCAGAACCGACCCTCGCTCTACGACCTCGACGCCGAGAAGCCCGCCCCGCTGGTGCCCCGCCGCCGACGGTTCACGGTCGACGAACGCGCGACGACGAACGGGATCGAACGGGCGGTCGACCCGGACGCCGTCCGCGAGGTCGCCCGTCGGATCGACGGGACCGACGCGGAGGCGGTCGCGGTCTGTCTCCTCCACGCCTACGCCCACCCCGACAACGAGGCCGCCGTCGCCGACGTGCTCGAAACCGAACTCGATCTCCCCGTTTCGACCTCCCACGAGGTGCTCGCGGAGTTCCGCGAGTACGAACGGACGTCGACGACGGTCGCCGACGCCTACGTCACGCCCGCCATCGACGCCTACATCGGCCGGCTGGTCGATCGCGCGGCGAGCGCGGGCGTGCCGGAACCGACCGTGATGCAGGCCAACGGCGGCATCACCGACGCGGCGACGGTCAGGGAGCAGGCGGTCAGAACGTGTCTCTCCGGCCCCGCCGCCGGGGTCGTCGGTGCACGCGCCAGCGTCGGCAGTGCGGCCGACCGCGACCACGCCGGCCTCGTCACCTTCGACATGGGCGGCACGTCGAGCGACGTGAGCCTCGTCCGCGACGGCGAGGTCGAGCGCACGACCGACGCGGTCATCGGCGGCCATCCCATCAACACCCCGATGGTCGACGTCACCACCGTCGGCGCGGGCGGCGGGAGCGTCGGCTGGGTCGACGCCGGCGGCGCGCTCCGGGTCGGCCCCGAGTCGGCCGGTGCGGACCCCGGGCCCGTCTGCTACGGGCAGGGCGGAACCGAGCCCACCGTGACGGACGCGAACGTCGTCCTCGGCTTCATCGGGTCGAGCACGAGCCTCGGCGGCGAGCTCTCGATCGACGTCGGGGCCGCCCGCGACGCGCTCGCCGACCTCGCCGACGACGCGGACTTGGAGGGCCCGCTCGACGCCGCCCGCGGGATCTACCGCGTCGCCAACGCGACCATGACCCGGGCCATCCGCGCGGTCACGCTCGAACGCGGTCACGACCCCCGAAACTTCGGTCTCGTCACCTTCGGCGGCGCGGGCCCGATGCACGCCGCGGCGCTCGCCGACCGCCTCGACATCTCGACGGTCGTCGTCCCGCGGGCCTGCGGCGTGCTCTCGGCGTTCGGCCTGCTCGCCGCCGACGAGAAACACGACGCCGTCCGCACCCACCGCGAGTCGCTGTCGACGGTCGACGCTTCCGACGTGGACGCGGCCTACGAGGAACTCGAAACCACCGTGCGCGAGGACTGCAGCGACCCCGAATCGGCCGTCCTCACCCGTCGTGCCGACCTCCGGTACGCCGGCCAGAGCTTCGAACTCACCGTCGCCGCCGACCGGCCGTTCGACCCCGAGGCGGTCGCCCGGCGGTTTCACGAGAGCCACGAGACGACCTACGGCTACCGGATGGACGAGGCCGTGGATCTGGTCAACCTCCGGGTCGAGGCGGCCGTCGAACGCGCCGACCCGGACGTCGCCTACGACGCGCCCGGCGATGCGCTGGTCGACGAACGCGAGGCTCACTTCGCCGACGGTGCCACGCGGACGCGGATCTACGACCGCGAACGCCTGCCGCCGGGCGAGACGGTGGCGGGGCCCGCCGTGCTCGAACAGGACGAGAGCACGGTCGTCGTGCCGCCGAACTGGGAGGCGACCGTCGACCCCGACGGCACCGCGGTGCTCACGGAGGGTTCGAAATGAGTTCCGATTCCCCTGAGACCGACATCGACGCGGTCACCCTCGAGATCCTCCGCAACCAGTTCGAGAGCGTCGCCGAGGAGATGGGGCAGGTATTGATCACGGGGTCCTATTCCCCCAACATCAAGGAGCGCCAGGACTGCTCGACCGCGCTCTTCGACGCCGACGGCCGGATGGTCGCCCAGGCCGAACACATCCCCGTGCACCTCGGCGCGATGCCCGAGGCCGTCGACGCGGTCCGCGACCGCGACCCCCAGCCCGGCGACGTCTTCGTCCTCAACGACCCCTTCGACGGCGGCACCCACCTACCCGACGTCACGCTCGTCTCGCCGCTCGCGCCGAACGGCGAGGTCCTCGGCTACGCCGTCTCGCGCGCCCACCACGCCGACGTCGGCGGGATGACGCCGGGCAGCATGCCCGCTGGCGCGCGCGAGATCTACCAGGAAGGGCTCCGTCTGCCGCCGGTTCGGCTCGTCGTCGGCGCGGCGGGCTCGAACGACTCCGAACCGGGTCGCGAGCGCGGGGCGGTGAACGAGGACGTGATGTCACTCTTACTCGCCAACGTCCGTACGCCGGACGAGCGCCGTGCGGACCTCAGAGCCCAGATCGCGGCCAACGACCGGGCGGAGGAACGGCTCGGCGACCTCCTCGACGACCACGGCGACCTCGTGCTCGACGCCTTCGACGCGGTCATCGACTACTCGCGCGCCCGGATCGAGACCGAGATCGAGTCGCTGCCCGATGGTACTTACACCGCGAGCGACGTGCTGGAGGGCGACGGCGTTCTCGAACATCGATCGGGTATCGACCCGGCGGACGTCTCGATCCCCATCGAGGCGACCGTCACCGTCGACGGGGACGGTTTGACCGTCGACTTCGCGGGGACCGCCGAGCAGGTCCCCGGAAACCTCAACGCGCCGGTCGCGGTCGCGAAGAGCGCCGCCTACTTCGTCGTGCGCTGTGTCACCGACCCCGAGATCCCGCCGAACCAGGGCTGTTACGACCCGGTGACGGTCGAGATCCCCGAGGGGTCGCTGCTCGACCCGAAGCTCCCGGCGGCGGTCGTCGGCGGCAACGTCGAGACCAGCCAGCGGGTTACCGACGTCGTGCTCGCGGCGTTCGCCGAGGCGGTGCCCGACCGGGTGCCCGCCGCGAGCCAGGGCACGATGAACAACCTCATCGTCGGGAGCCGGAGCGGCTCGTTCACCTACTACGAGACGATCGCCGGTGGCTTCGGCGCACGACCCGGCAAGGACGGGATGGACGGCGTCCAGGTCGGGATGACGAACACGCTCAACACCCCCGTCGAAGCGCTCGAAGCCGCCTACCCGCTCCGCGTGGAGCGCTACGGCTTCCGTCCGGACAGCGGCGGGGACGGGCGATTCCGGGGTGGTCTCGGCCTCGAGCGTTCCCTCACGGTTGAGACGGACGCGACGGTCTCGCTGTTGACCGAACGCCGCCGAGTTCCGCCCGCTGGCCTCGCCGGCGGCGAGTCCGGCGCGCTCGGTCGCAATCTCATCGACGGGGAGACCGTCGCGGCGAAGACCTCCGTCGACGTCGACGCCGGCACGACCGTCACCCTGCTCACGCCCGGCGGCGGCGGTCACGGCGACCCCGTGGACCGCGACCCCACGGCCCGCGAGCGCGACCGCGCCGACGGGAAGGTGAGCGAGTGACCCCTCCCGACCCGACCGCCGACGGCGACCGATTACGACTCGGGGTCGTCGTCCCCTCCTCGAATACAACCGTGGAACCCGAGTTCGCCGTGTGGACGCCGGCCGCGACGTCGATTCACGCCGCGCGGATGGGGCTCGTGGACGTGACGGTCGAGGCGCTCGACGCGATGGCGGCCGACGCCGTCGCGGCTGCGGAGCGGCTCGCCCACGCCGAGGTCGACGCGGTCGCCTACGCCTGCACCACCGGGAGCCTCCTCCACGGCCACGGCTTCGACGCGGAACTCGAAGCCGACCTCGCCGAGGTCACCGACGCGCCCGCCGTGGCGACGGCGCTGTCGGTCCAGCGGCTGCTCGACGCGCTGGATGCGACCCGGATCGCCGTGGCGACGCCCTACGTCGCCGAACTGAACGACCGCGAGCGTGAGTACCTCACCGACGCCGGCTACGACGTGGTGGCGCTCGACGGACGCGGGATCGAGCGCAACACCGACATCGGGCGTCTCACGCCGCGGGACGCGCTCGAACAGGCGACTGCGCTGCTCGATGCCGTTGAGGGATCGCCTGGGGCGGTCGACGCGCTGTTCGTCTCCTGTACGAACTACCCGACGCTCGCGGCGGTCGACGAGCTCACCGAGGTGCCGACGGTGACGAGCAACCTCGCGACGCTCTGGGACCTCTGTCGGGTCTCGGGACTCGACGCGGGGTTCCTGCCGGGCGACCTCCCGGAGCCCACCGAATCCGTCGAGTGAGCGCTCGGTGCCGCCCGCGACCCGATCGCGCAACGTTTAGGCTCGCCGACGGCCGAACGCCGGCGTGAGCGACGAGACGGTCGAACTCGGTGTCGAGCTCCTCGCGAACCTCGAGGACGGACAGCTCGACCTCGCGACGGCACTCGACCGGCTCGAAACCGTGACCAGCGAGCCCCGAACCACCCGCACGATCCTCGACGAGGCCGAAAAGCGTGGCGTCATCGACCGCGAGGACGGGATCCTCCGGGTTCGCTCGGGCGAGTACGTCAGCTTCGGGAGCGACGTCGTGGTTCGGGAGGGCGAGTTCACCTGCCGGCGATGCGGCGCGTCGCTCTCGACGGGTCACTTCATCCGGTTCGACAACGGCGAGCTCGGTCCCTTCGGGTCGTCGTGTATCGAGAAAGTCACCGGTCGTCGCTGACGCGCTTCGATTCCCGGGTCTCGACGAGGCGTTCGAGGAGCTCCCGGTTCCGTTCGAGGAGCTGACTCTGGCGGTCGACGCGTTCGCGCAGCGCGTCGAGCTCGGCCCCGATGTCGGGCGCATCGCCGGTGCTGTCGCTCCCGCCTCGTCCGGTATCGACTGCGGGGTCGGCGCTCGTTTCGGGGTCGACATCCGTCGTCGAGCCGATGTCCGTCGCCCGGTCGGTACCCGCCGTGGGCTCGCTACCCACTGTGGACTCGGTCTCCGCTGTGGGGTCGGCGGCCGGCGGGGTCTCCTCGGCGCTCGCCGGGTCGTCACCCGCCTCGGGCCGTGACGTGCCGGTGTCGGGTGCGTCCGGGATCAGCGGGTCGGTGGTCGGGCCGCCCGGTGCGGGCGAGCTCGGTGGTGAGGAGGAGACGATACCCGAGTCGGTGTCGTTCGCCGACGCGGTCGGCTCGCTCCGGTCGTCCGGTTCACCGTCTCGGTCGGCCGCTTCCGCCGGTCGATCCACGTCCTCGGACGGCCTATCGGTTGTATCGGTTGGTTCGGTCGGCTCGGTCGGCCCGGCGGATTCGGCCGGTTCGTCGGCCCGTCCGGAGAGCGGCTCCGGACCTGATTCGGCCGGTTCGGTCGGCGGGGCGGTGTCGGTTGGCGCGGCATCGGCCGACGAATCGAAGTCTCGGCTCCCGGCGGGCGAAACGCCGCCCGTGGCCTGTGACTCGTCGACCGACGAGCGTTCGGGCGGTCGACGACCGATCTTGTCGACGCTCCCGACGCCGTGATAGGCGAGAAGCGCGGCCTCGACCGTCCCGTAGGCCTCGCGCCCGCTGTCGTCGTCGAGCTCGATCCGGCGCGACCGGCCGTCGATCACGACGACGAGGTCGCCGTCGTCGAACGCGAGGTCGGTGACGTCCTCGTAGGCATAGCTGTCGTGGTCGTGGTCCCAGACCGCCTCGCCGACCGAGGTCAGCACCTGCGCCTCGGTGACGACGACCGTCCGCTCGCCGAAGCGATAGCTCTCCTCGACCGACTCCTCGTCGTCGATGTGGCCGGTGGTCCGGAGCACGCCGGCGAGCACCGGCGGGAGTACGGTCTCGATGCGCTCGCGCGGGATCGAGAACGCCTCGACCCCGTCGTCGTACTCGAACGCGAACGTGGCCTCGCGGCGGTTGGCCGAGACGTCGAACCGTCGTGCGTCGTGGGAGTACTCGTCGATCGACTCGCGACTGAAGAGCCCGGAGGCGTGGTAGACGAGCGTCCGCGGCGGCGTGACGTAGACCCGGTCCTCGCCACCGATGTTCACGCTTGTCATCCGCCGCTCGTCCCCGAGGCGCTCGCGGACGATACCCGGGACGTCCATGCCACGACTGTGTGATCGTTCGGCATAAGACTGCCGGAGACCAGATGAGAAGGTTAATGTCCGGGAGTCGAATACCCCGAAGTAGCCCGGGTGGCTTAGCTGGACATAGCGCCGCACTCATAGGGTTTGACAGTGCGTTTCCCCCGAGGCCGCCGCCTCGGACCTGGGATATGCGGAGATCGTGGGTTCGGAGCCCACCCCGGGCACTCTTCCCTCGGTAATCGTCCTTGAAGCGGTGCCTCCGCGAGAGATACCGTCCGCCGGAAGCGGGCAAAAGACGGCTCATGACATCGATCTGGATACGTGGTGCGACGACGGTGATCAGCGATCCGTAGGGCCGTAGTTTGGACACAGACTCATCCGCAAAACCGCACCTGAGGTTATACTGAGAACAGCGGTTGGGCAGGGGTCGGAATCGGTTGCGAACGTAGTCCCCGTATTCAATCCGTGCTAGAAGGGGCCACTGTCGACGTTCCGTACCAAAGTATTAAAGCAATACTACCTAGGACTGGCACCAATGAATTCTCGTCTCACTGATACACGGGGCCACTCATATTCGGCCCAGAGTATCTTGGAGTTCCTCGCGCGTCCACGGACGCTCTTCGGCCTCGCGTTCGTCCTCCGGTTGCTGGCGATCCCGCTGGCCGTTTTCCGTATCAGTCCGTATTCGCAGGCCGATGCCACCGGATTCTCCGTCGTGGCGGGGATACTCGCTCAGCGGATACTCTCCGGCACGCTTTCGACGGCGACTCGATACACCGATACCTACGAGATCTGGAGCTCGGTGCTCTCGCCTTTCTGGTTCCTTCCCGTTGGCGGGCCCGTTCTCGCCCGAATATTCATCGCGATGCTCGGTGCATGCGCCGTCTACAACGCGGTCCTGATCGCACGGCGGCTCGGGACGCCGATGGCTGGCCTCCTGACCGGTGTCCCGCTCGCGGTCTACCCGAGTATCGTGCTCGTTCAGAGCTCGCTACTCCGCGAGGCAGCTGTCCTGTTCAGCGTAACCACCACTGCCCGCTTGCTGCTCATCGTAAGTGACCACGGTCAAGTCCCGTTTGCCAGCAGTCGCTCGCGAGAGACCGTCGCTCTCGTGGTTCTCTCGGGTGGCTTACTTGCGTTCGCGACGCTGTTACGGGAGTACAATCTCCCGTTGTACGTCGCCGCCATCGGTGCCGGTTGCATCGCTTACTACTCGAAGACGTGGTGGGGGAAGGCCGTCGCAGCCCTCGCGGTGGTCGCTGGTGGTGTCGGTGCTTGGGTTCTCAGGGAACTCCTCCTCGGGCGTTTCAACTTCTTCAGAGATGCCCGTGCACGCGGACGGACGGTGTATCTCAGCGGCGTTCGATTCGATACCCTCCTCGATCTGATTAGCTTCGCCCCTATCGGTGCCGCGTACTTCCTGTTCACACCGTTTCCGTGGCAGATCGGTTCGGTGCTCGACGTTCCCGTGATGTTCGAGGGCCTAACGAACATTCTCTATGCGTTCGCCGGCGTCGCTGGTGTCGTGGTCGCGTTCAAACGCGACCGCGTCGCGACCATCGGCCTCCTGACGTACTTCGTTCTCGGTGTCACATTCTACGGGCTCGGAACGGCCAATTTCGGGACCGGTGTGCGTCATCGGCAGATGTTCTCGTGGGTGCTGCTCGTCTTCGGTGGCGTGGGCGCGCACTGGCTCTGGGTACGCTACGTACCGCTACAGTGGAAGCAAACCGTTCGACGCCTAACCGTCGTCTGATCCTGATCACTGGATAGCGTGCGATGTGGACCGTCCGCCGGAAGGACTTCGGCGTCAACGAGCGTATATGCTCGGGCCCAAAACATCGGGATATGACACCGAAGCTCGATACCGCCGTTGCCGACAACACGCTACTGGGAAGCGGCGGTGACCGGGGCTCGGACCGGCTTGTCCAATGGCAGGCACGCTTCAAGCAGGGCGCTGTTGGTGGCATTGCCGGGTTGTTCGTGTGGCTCACTGGCGAGTTCGTCGGTTCCAGTGTCGGAACGTTTCTGGTATTTCTCGGTGCGGTCCTCATCTTCGCAGCGTTCCTCTGTAGCCTCGTGTGGCTACTGCTCTCCGTACTCGGTCCGACCCTCCATTCGGTCTGAACAGGATCCGACCCGTCCTCTGCTATTCCCCGACACGCTCGGATACGGGTCGATTCGGGTGTGGGAAAGTCACTCCCCCGAATCCCGCTGTCTCCACCGGCCGATCCGCAGCTCGTCGCCCGTTCGATCGGAAGAAGTGGCGATTCCCGATCATTACCGATATCACCGACCACCGGACCGAATCGGCCCACACGGACCGGACATGATTGGCACACCGAGAAGCCCAGCTAGCAAGATTGAATAGTATTCCGGCGGACCTACCCGTATGACGGATCGATTCGACGTCGTTGTCGCCGGCGCTGGTCCCGCCGGCGCGCAGTGTGCGCGCGATCTCGCTCTGCGAAACTATGACGTTCTCGTTCTCGAAACCGAAGCCGAAGACGGGTTCCCGGCCCAGAGCAACAAATCGACCGGCGGCACGTTCCCGTCGATGATGGCTTCGTTCGGGATCCCGGACGAAGCCGTGATGCACTACACCGAGAACGTGGTCTTGGAGTCGGCGACCGACGACTTCACGCTCCAACAGCCCGGTGCGGTGCTCGACTTCCCGAACTTCAAGCGATTCCTGGTTCGCGACGGCCGCGAGCAGGGCGCGACCTACCGCTTCGATTCCCGCGTCTCGAAACCCCTGATGGACGACGGCGAGGTCGTCGGGGTTCGGTACGACGGCGACGAGGAGGTCTACGCCGACATCGTGGTGGACGCGACCGGTCCCGCCGCCCCGCTCGCCAAACAGCTCGGCGTGAGCGAGCTCGAACGGAAGTACCAGGCGATCGGGATCGAGTGGGAGATGGAGGGCGTCGAGATGGACCACCCCGGCTACGCCGACCTCAGCGACGCGATGATGCTCCGGCTCGACCACGACATCGCTCCCGGCGGCTACTCGTGGATCTTCCACACCGGCGAGGACACCGCGAAGGTCGGCATCTGCTACATCCAGAACGAGAAGTACCACCCCCAGTCGGCGTCGACCCGCATCGACGACTACTTCGAACACTGGCTGGCCGACGACCCGCGGTTCGCGAACGCAGAACGCATTGAGGGCAAACAACACCGCGGCTCCGCCCACATCCAGCCGCCGGCCAAGCTCTGTACGGACAACTTCATGGCCGTCGGCGACACCGTCCCCTCGATCGACCCGCTCTGGGGGGAGGGGATCCACAAGGGGATGAAATCCGGACGGGCGGCGGCGGTCACCGCCGACCGGTGTCTCACAGGGGTCAAGGACACCTCGGCCGACGAGATCGGGGTCTACGCCGACCTCTGGCACCGCGACGTCGCGCCCAAGGTCAAGCTCCGTCTCTTCATGACCCACCTCCTCTACCACGCCCCGACCGAGCGCTACGACCGGCTGATCCACGACCTCCACCAGCTCAGCGCCGACACCCTCGCGGCCGCGAACGGCGGGAAGCTCCTCGCGATGGCGAAGCTCCTCCATCGGGAGGACGCCTCCCTCCTCTGGGAGTTCGCCCGCGAGAACCGCAACCTCGTCGCCGGCGCGCTCGACCACAAGCTCCCGTTCTCGCGTTCCTGACCGCTGCAAGTCGGGCAGCGACCTCGAACCGGCCGATCCACGGATTGTTTCGGGACGAGTAGCGTTCGCGTCGGTCAGCCGTCGAGCGCGTCGGCGACGGCGGGCGCGACGCTGACGGTCGTCTCGGCGCGTTCGACGGTGTCGGTACCGTAGACGGCCTCGACGCCCGCGCGTGCGAGCCGGAGCCGTGCGGTGCCCGCGAGCACGGGGTGCACGCAGGTCACGAACACCCGGCCGACACCGCCCTCCTGGAGGTGGGCGACCGCGCCGGCCATCGTCGACCCGGTGGCGATGATGTCGTCGACGAGCACCACGTCGCGGTCGGCGACCGCCGACTCGTGCGGTTCGAGTTCGACCTCCGTGCTGCTGTGGCGGGTCTTCTCGAAGTGGTCGACCGCGCCCTCGCCGTAGGCGTCCTGCACGGTGGCGGCGAGGTCGGTCGCGCCCGCGTCGGGCGCGATGAAGACCGGGTTGCGGAGGTCGGGGAGCGGGTCGGCGAGGACGCCGGCGGCGTCGACGGTCGTGCAGGGAACGTCGAAGAACTCGCGGACGGAGTCCTCGTGGGGAGTGACGGTGACGACCCGGTCGGTGCCGGTGCTCAGTGCCCGTGCGATGGCTCGGACGGAGACCGGCTGGCCGGGTTCGAACGCCTTGTCCTGGCGGGCGTAACCGAGATAGGGGATCACGGTGACGACCTCCGTCGCGCCCGCCTCGCGAACCGCGTCCTGGAGCTGGAGCGCTTCGAGGTGGGCGTCGGCCGTCGTGGTGGCACAGACCACGACGGCGCGTTCGGCGTCGAACTCGGGGACCGAGACCTGGAACTCGCCGTCGGGGAAGCGCTCGACGGTGGTCGTCGCGAGCGGCTCGCCCGTCTCGGCGGCGAGCGCACTCGCGAGTGACTGTGAGGTGGAGGCGCTGACGATCATGTCCACCCCTTCGCGGGGCAGCTAAACGGGTTTTCGGTCCGGGCGCGCGACCACCGCGTGCGCGCCGGGCGTGCCGAGCGGGTGTTCGCGCCAGCCGTCGTCGGTGGCGGTCAGGAGGGTTCCGTCGGCACAGACCGCGTAAACCCCGCGAGCGACGTCGACGACCCGCCGTTCGACCGCCTCGACACGGGTCCACTCGCCGTCGAAGGCGTAGAACGCCGTCTCGGTGGCGGCGTGTGCGACTCCGGACGGGCCACTGGCGACCATCCCGAAGCGGCCGTCGAGTTCGTCGAGCCAGCCGTTTCCGAGGCGGAACAGTCCATCGGCGGTCGCGGCGCGTGGCGTGCCTCCCGCGACGTCGTGAACGTCGTCGAGCCCCGCGTATTCGAGTTCGTCGTCGGCGAGGCGATAGACGCCGTCCGGCGTGGCGAGCAGGTCGTCGTCGATGGCTCTGACGTCTTCGAGCTGGCCGCAGTCGAGCCACTCGTCGTCGGTTCGTCGCGCGACGGTGCCGTCGGGGGCGGCTGCGACGAGGTCGTTCGAGAACCCGACGGCCGTCGCGGGGCCGAAGCCGGTCTCGTCGAGGTCCTCGCCGAACAGGACGTCCTCGTCGGTCGCCACGGCGATGGTCTCGTCGGCCGTCGCCACGTCGTGGGCGGGTCGGCGGTCGAGGAGCCCGATCTCGCCGACGCGCTCGCCCGCGACGGCAACGCGTACGAGGCCGACGTCGGTGGCGACGAACAGCGTCAGCGGGTCCGTGTTCGCGGCGTGGACGCGCTTCTCGTCGATGGTGCTCATGACGACCCCTCGCTTCCGGTTCGGCGAAAGCGTTGCGGCACAGCGGTTGCGGTGCGGCGGCGGTGCGGTCGCGGTGCGGACGGATGCGGTGGCGGGGTGGTTGCGTCCCTGGTGGATGAAGGGCGAGCGAACGGAGTGAGCGAGGGCTTCGGCGGTGCGGTTGCGGTACGGAGGTGGTCAGCGGTGCGGCTTGCGGATGCGGGACGATAGTGGTTGTACCGTGAACGAACGAAGTGAGTGAGCGGGCGCGAGGGTGACCGGAGGGAACCCGACGCGCTTTTGATCCACATTTTGCCAGCGAAGCGAGCGCTAGCGAGCGAAGCGCAGCAAAAGGTGGGGTTTAGTCGTCGAGGTGCTCGCGGACCGCGGTCGCGAGCGCGTGGCGGGTCTCGGCGGAGACCTCGGTGGTCTCGGGTTCGGGGATGCTCGGTCCGTCGAAGGAGGGGTCGAACAGCCGGAGCGCACTGTTGATGGTGGTCCAGTCGTCGGCCTCGGCGGCGTCCCGGAGGCTCTTCGTGGGGGCGGCGAGGAGCTGGCTCACCAGTGTGTCGGCGAGCGACTCGACCACCGCGCGCTGGTCGTCGGTGAGGCCGTCGGCCTCGAGCTTCGAGACCGCGCGCGAGAGCTCGCGGTGTTTCATCCGCTCGGCGTTCTCGTACATCGACGCGATGACCTCGTCGGCGCGGGCGCGCTTGTAGTGGGCGAGCAGGTGGTCGAACTCCCGGTCGATCATGGCCTCGACCCGGGCGGCGGCCTCGCGACGGCGCTCGCGGGTCTCGTCCGTCACCGATTCGAGCGCGTCGAGGTCGCGGAGGTCGACGTTGTCGAGGTCGGCGGCGGCGGCGGGTGCGTCGCGGGGCTGGGCGATGTCGATGAAGAGCGTCTCGCCGGCGGCGTCGAGGTCGGCCGCGTCGACGACGAGGTTCGGGCTGCCGGTCGCCGAAACCACCACGTCGGCTACCGCGAGCGCGTCGGGGAGCTCGTCGAGCGCGACCGCCGCGGCGTCGGTCTCGACCTGGTCGGCGACGTGCGCCGCGTTCGCCTCGGTGCGGTTGGCGACGAGCAGTCGGTCGAGCGACCGGGCGAGCGACTGGGCGGCGATGGTCCCCATCTCGCCCGCGCCGATCACCAGTCCGGTGGCCTCGGCCAGCGAGCGCTCGTCGGCAGCGAGTTCGACGGCGGCGCTGCCGAGCGAGACCACGCCCTCGCCGATCTCCGTTTCAGTGCGGGCGCGCTCGCCGACGTGGATCGCCTTCTCGATCGCCTCTTCGAGGACCGGCCCGATGCCGCCAACCGACCGCGCGGCCGTGTAGGCCTCGCGGACCTGGCCGAGGATCTGGTCCTCGCCGAGCACGAGCGATTCGAGCCCGCACGCGACCCGCATGAGGTGGCGCAGGCTCTCCTCGTGGCTCAGGTCGACGACCGCCTCGTCGGGGAACTCCTCGACCACCGAGGTGACCACCTCGCGACCCCGCTCGGGGTCGTCGGAGACCACGTAGACCTCGAACCGGTTGCAAGTCTGGAGGCAGACTGCCTCCCGAACCCCGTCGTGCGCCAGCAGCGCCTCGACGGCGGCGTGGTCGTCCGCCACGCACGCGGCCTCGATCTGCTCGACGCTCGCGGTGCCGTGGGCGAGGCTTACGCCCGAGATCACGCCGGTAGCCACCGTCATCGACCGCCACCTCCCGAGAGCATATCGCAGATCACTGAATGTGCCTCTTGCTTTGCGTTGGTGCTTGAGTCACCTAAAGCCTTCCAAACCCGATCGGACCGGACCACCGCCCGGACCGCCGCCCGCCGTTTTTCGGGTGGATATCGGTCGCGGAGCTCCGTTCGGATCTCGCCCGTGAGGTCCGCCATCGCACCCGCGCCCGCGAACTCCGTCTCGAAGCGCTCGCGGAGGTAGCGACTCAGCGCCGGGCTCCGCCCGCCCGTGGCGACCGCCATCACCACCGGGTCGTCGCGAACGGTCGCGGGCACGACCACCTCGCGGCTCCGTTCACCCCTGGCGGCTCCATCGGCCGACTCGTTCCCCCTCCGACTCCGGTCCGCCCGATTCAGCAAACACCCGCGCTCGCGCGCCGCCCGCGCGACGGCGTCGTTGAGGTCGTCGTCGTCCGTCGCGGCGACCGCGAGCGCCGGGTTCGTCCGGTCGAACCACTCGGGGACGTCGTCGGGGGTCGGCGCGGCCCGAACCCGCTCCACGTCGCCGAACGCCGCGTCCGCGAACGTCGGGCTCACGACCACGACCCGCGCCTCGCGCGCGAACCGGCGGGCCTTCCGCGCGCCGACCCGGCCGCCGCCGAAGACCAGGACCGTCGACCCGGCGAAATCGTGGAGCAGCGGTATCATTTCGTGGTCGGCTCGTCGGCAGCTTCGGGACTCGCGCCCTCCCCCTCGTCGGTGTTGGCGGCGGCACGCTCGGCCATCCTGATGCCGGTCTTCTTCAGGATCCGTGTCGAGAAGAGGGTGTCCCAGTCGTCCTCGTCGACCTCGAAGAACCCGGTCATTCGCTCGCGAACCTGCTCGACCCGGCGCTGGCTCTCGGCCTCGCTCCGCCCGTGGGTCATCGCGAAGAAGTTGTAGGGCCAGACGCCCTCGTGGCGCGGGCGCTGATAGCAGTGGGTCACGAAGTCGAGCTCCGCGATGGCCGGACCGACCTCGGCGACGAGGTCGTCGGGCACGTTCCAGACGGTCATCCCGTTCTCCGTGTAGCCCAGCGCGTAGTGGTTCGGCACCACGCCGACCCGTCGGACCTTGCCTTCGATGACGAACCGCTTGATCGTCGAGACGACCCACTCGACGTCCGCCCCGAGCGCGTCGGCGACGTCGCGGTAGGGGGTCGCCGTGATGGGGAGCCCGCCCTGAAGTTCGACCACGAGGTCGCGCTCGGCGGGCGTCAGCGAACTTCGACTACTGGGCTCGACGTCGGGGCCGAGACCCGAGAGGTCGAGGTCGCCATCCGAGATCGGCCCGTCCAACAGGAACTTCGCCTCGACCCGGAACTCGCGCTCCTTCGGGAGGTTGTAGGTCTCCTCGCCCGTCTCCGCCTCGATCTCGGTGAGCACCCGTTCGACCTCCTCTTCGTCCGCGACGGAGACCACGAACCACATGTTGAGGTACGGGTGTTCGCGCTCGTAGTTGTGGGCGACCTCGCGGTGGGCGTTGACCTGCTCGGCGACCGCGTCGAACGCCTCTTCGTCGGCGTGCATCGCCACCAGCGTCGCGGTGCCGCCGATGGCCTCGGCGTCGATCAGCGCGCCGAACCGCGAGAGGGTTCCCTCGTCGTCGAGCCGTCGGACCCGCTCGACGAGTTCGTCGGCCGAGACCTCGATGCCGCGTTCGCGGAGCGCGCGTGCGGCGGGCTCGAACGGCCGTTCGACGGTCGGAAAGCCGCCCTGAAACCCGTTGAGGACCGCGCGGTCGCGCTCGTCGAGGTCGATCCCGGCGTCCGCGTCGTTCATGGCTGTGGGAGGTCCGCGCCGCGGATAAGCGCCCCGCTCATCCCTCGACGCCCGTGACCTCGTGGCCCGCGTCCCGGAGGTCGTCGAGGATGGCCTCGTGGTCGGCGCTCGCCTCGTAGTAGAACACCACGTCGTAGGTCCCCTCACGGAGGAGCTGCTGGCACTCCCAGACGAAGTCGTCGTCGGCGAGGGTGAGCCCCTGGTGCTGGTTCAGCCCGAAATCGGGGTCGTCGGTGCCCGAGAAGACGTAGGTGTCGCCCGACTCGGCGTGGGCGGCGATGGTGTCGCCCACCTCGACGGTCGTACGGTGCATCAGACTCTCCTCGGTCTGGTCGAAGTCGGTGTGGAGCACCAATCCGTTCAGTTCGATCTCGCCGGGTTCGAGCAGCGCCTTCGCTCGCTGGTAGAGGTCCTCGTCGATGAGTTCGCTCATACCCGTCGCTCGGGCCGGGAAAAGATACGCTCCTCGGTCCCGACCGCACCGCTTCGGTGACCGAGCAGCATGAAAACGCCGTTCGTTTACAGTCGTTCGAGGTTCTCGGCGCGCGGGCCCTTGTCGGCCTGCACGATGTCGAACTCGACTTCCTGTCCCTCTTCGAGGTCCGGGCCGCCGACGTCTTCCATGTGGAAGAACACGTCTTCGTCGGCCTCGTCGGTCTCGATGAAGCCGTAGCCACCCGTGTCGTTGAAGAAGTCCACTGTTCCAGTTGCCATGTTTACAGCCGCTCCAGGTTCTCCGCCCGCGGTCCCTTGTCAGCCTGCACGATGTCGAACTCTACCTCCTGTCCTTCCTCCAAGTCCGGGCCGCCGACGTCCTCCATGTGGAAGAACACATCTTCCTCGGAGTCGTCGCTTTCGATGAAGCCGTAGCCGCCCGTGTCGTTGAAGAAGTCAACCGTACCTGACGCCATTGCACTCGACCCGACGTGCCGGGTACATAAAAAGTTGCGCAAACACCACCCGCCGTGTTGAGACGACGCACGATCCGCCTGGAACGCCCGTTCGTCCGTTCCGACTCTCGCTCGCCCGATACGCATGTCACAAGATTCATCCCTTCGCCCCGAGTTCCCCCCGTGAACGATGTCCTCGCGAACCCGGACCCTCCTGAACCGGACCTACGAGCGACTGTTGCAGCGCGAGGTCGACGGCGCGCCGAGCCACGTCGCGGTGATACAGGACGGCAACCGACGCTACGCCGACGAGCACGGCAAGGACGCCGCCGACGGCCACCGCGCCGGGGCCGAAACCACCGAAGCGGTCCTCGATTGGTGTGCCGAGTGCGGCGTCGAGGAGCTCACCCTCTACACCTTCTCGACCGAGAACTTCGACCGGCCGGCCGGCGAGCGCGAACACCTCTTCGAGATGCTCGAGGAGAAGCTCCACGAGTTCGCCGAGGCCGACCGCGTCCACGACTCCGAGGTCCGAATACGCGCCATCGGCGAGACGGACCGCCTCCCCGACTCCCTCCGCGACGCCATCGACTACGCCGAACGGCGGACGCGCGCCTACGACGAGCTCACCCTCAACATCGCGCTCGCCTACGGCGGTCGCACCGAACTCCTCGGAGCGGCGCGCAACGCCGCCCGCGCAGTCGAGTCCGGCGACCTCGCGCCCGGCGACATCGACGTCGAGGAGGTCGAACACCGGCTCGCCAACGGCCCCGCGCGCGACGTCGACCTCATCATCCGGACCGGCGGCGACGAGCGCACCTCGAACTTCCTGCCGTGGCACGCTAACGGCAACGAGGCCGCCGTCTTCTTCTGTACACCCTACTGGCCCGCGTTCGCGAAGAAGGACTTCCTGCGCGCGATCCGGACCTACGAGTCGCGCGAGCACTCCTGGCGGCGGACCCGCGCGCGGCGCGCGCTCGCGCTGGTTCGGGCGGTCGGCGGCGCGGAACTCGACGAGGCCCGCGCCATCGTCGAGCGCCTAGCCGAGTACCTCCCACGCGGCGCGCTCGACGGCATCGAGACCACCGATACCGACCCCGACCCGGTCGCCTCGGACTGAGGGAGACGGGACCGCTCCGGACGGCTGGCGACGTCGGATCCGTCGACCGGAGTCGGTACTCAGGAGCCTGCTCCGTTCTCACGCCGTCCGTTCGAGGGTCAACAGGACGCCAGCGATCACCGACAGCACCGCGAACGGGACGACCACTCTCCCGATACTGAAGAGCGAGACCACCGAGACCACCGACAAAGCGGCGGCGAGGCCACAGAGCTTCCACACGTTCGCGGTCCACGCCCAGTACCCGACGCCGACCGCGGTCACTGCGATGACGAGGGACCAGGCGAGGATCGTGGGGGCGTTCGCCACGGCGAGGCTGTCGCCCGTCGAGAACAGGTACGGCACGACGCCGACGGTGACGAGGTATCCCGCGCCGAGCAGTCCAACGACCATCCCGAGCACACCCGTCGCTCGCCCGGCGAAACCGAACCGCGACCGTCTCCCGCCGGTGGCATGTCCGTTCATCGTTCACGAACAGTTCGGCTCGACGAGCAATGAAGGTTGTGTACGATTCTCCCGATCACGGGCGTTCCCGGACTCGAAACGAGGGCTTACTTGCCGTAGCGGCGCTGTCGGTTCTGGTAGTCCCGGAGCGCCCGGAGGTAGTCGCGCTCGCGGAAGTCCCGCCAGTTGACGTCGGTGAAGTAGAGTTCGGAGTAGACCGACTGCCAGATCATGAAATCCGAGAGGCGCTCCGCACCGGTCTTGATCACGAGGTCCGGGTCGGTCGGGAACACTAACCGGTTCTCGATCGCCTCGCCGTCGATCTCCTCGACCGCGAGCGTGCCGGACTCGACCTCGGTGGCGACGTCGCGAACCGCCGCCGCGAACTCGTGTTTGCCCCCGAGGCCGATGCTGACCTGGATCGGGCTGTCGGCGCGCTCGGCGTCGTCGGGGCCCCGAACCGCGACCGGCCGCGGGGCCTCACACCGCTCGATCACCCGTCGGATCGTCGGCACCGCACCGGGGTCGAGCACGCTGACGTAGACCAGCACCCGCTCGGCACCGTACTCGAACGCCCACCCGAAGAAGGATTCGAGGGTCCGGTACGCGCCGCCCTCCAGCAGGTCGCGCTCGGTGATGACCACCGCCACCTGCTCGGGGAGCGGCGCGTCGTTTCGGCGAACCCGTGCCGCGAGATACCGGTCGTAGAGTCCCACAGCGAGGTGTGGTGGTGATGTGGCCTAAATCATCCGACTCGAAACGGTTGTGGCAGTGTTGGATATTGATCGCTGCTTCTCGTCGGTTCTCCGGTGTCGTTTCTCGTCGGTCATTTTGCGCTCCTGTCCGTACCGCTTCGACCGCATTCCTGTCCACACCGCTTCGTCCGCATTCCTGTCCACACCGCTCTGTCCGCATTCCTGTCCACACCGCTCTGTCCGCATTCCTGTCCGCACCGCTCCGTCCAACTCTTGCCCGCACCGCTTCGTCCGCCACTTACCCGACACAAATGAGAACCGCAACCGCACTGCCCCGCGACAGCCACACGCCTCCCCAGCCGACTGCGCTCCTCGCTCGCCTTCGGCTCGCTGCGGTGCTCATCCCTCGCACAGTGTCCGCGGTCGGCGCTCGTTTCACTCGCGCACGACCGCGAGCGCGCGCCACAGCATCCGTACCGCTTCCGTACCGCCGGCGGCTGTGTCGGAGCAATCGCGCCGTTCCGTGGGTTCGTGTCGTCATCATCGTGTGTTTTGCAGTGCGGATCGACTCAATCGCGGGGTTCGGCGCTCTCTCACCTTCGGGAGGGTTAAGTGGCCATCCGCGAAAACACGGCCAGTGACCGGGCAGTGAATCGAAGAGTTCGGCGGGCGGGCGGGTTCGCGGTCGTGGGCGCGCTCGCGCTCGCCGCCCCGGCGCTCGGCCCCGCGAGCGCCGCGCCGTTCGTCGTCGTCGCGGGGCTCGCGGCGTTCGTCATCGACGACGGTCCCGTGTTCGAGCTGTTCGCCCGCCCCGGCGAGCACGAGGAGCACACGCTCTACGGCCTCGTAGGCTTCTCGCTCGCCGCCGCCGGGCTCGGACTCTTGGTCGCGCTGTTCGACCTCCCGCTCCCGGTGTTCCTCGTCAGCGTCCTCGTCCTCTCGGCGGGCGACCTCGCGGAGGCCGTGGCCGAGGGCTATCGCTCGACGGCGTTCGCTACGACGGCGTTCGTCGTCGTCGGGGCCGCTGCGGGGCTCGCCGGCCAGCTGCTCGTCGGCCTCGCGACCCCGGACCTGGTCTCCCGGCCCGCGTTCGTGGCCTTCCTGTCTGCGAACGCCGCGCTCGTCGCCGCCCTGGTTCGGACGGGGCTCTCCCCGCGCGACGACGCGCTGGTGCTGTTCTCGGCGGGGCTGACGGTCTGGCTCCTCACCGCGCTCCCGATCGACCCCTCGCCGGCGACGGTCCTCGCCGCGGTCGTGGTCTCGGCGGGCTTCGGCGGGCTGGCCTACGCGCTCGGGGTCGCCTCCGTCTCGGGGATGCTGACGGGCGTGCTCGCGGCGCTCGTGATGGTGGTGCTCGGCGGCTTCGGCTGGTTCGCGCTCCTGATCGCCTTCTTCGGCATCGGCGGGCTCTCGACCCGGTTCGGCTACGACCGAAAGCAGGAACGCGGCCTCGCGGAGGCCAACGGTGGCGCGCGCGGGAGCGCCAACGTCCTCGCGAACGCGGCGGTCGCGCTCGCGGCGGTCGTCGGCTACGCCGCGAGCCCGCTGTTCCCGATGCCGCGCGCGATATTCCTCTACGTCTTCGCGGGTTCGCTCGCCGCCGCGATGGCCGACACCCTGTCGAGCGAGGTCGGCGGGCTCTACGATACGCCCCGACTCGTCACGACGCTCGAACCCGTCCCGCCGGGGACCGACGGTGGCGTGACGTGGCAGGGCGGGCTCGCGGGGGTCGGCGGCGCGGCGCTGGTCGCCGGTCTCGCCGTGCTCGCGCTCGGGACCTCGCCCGCGGGCGCGCTCGTCATCTGCGCCGCGGGCGTCGTCGGCACGCTGGTCGACAGCCTCCTCGGCGCGCTCGTCGAGAACCACCGGATCGACGCCGTCGTGGGGCGACTCGCCCCCGACCTCGGCGAGCACCGCGTCGGCAACACCGCCGTGAACTTCCTCACGACCCTCGTCGCCGCGGTCGTGTGTGCGGTGCTCGCGGTCGTCGTCGGGCTCGCCCCGCTGTGACCCACGTCCGACCCGCCACGCCCGCCGACCGCCCCACGCTCCTCGCCATCCAGGCGGCGTCGCTCGATTCGCCCCAGCCCTCGCTCCTCGATGCCGGGCTTCGCGGGGCGGCCACCGTGCTCGTCGCCGGCCGGCGGCCGACGGGCTACGCGCTCGCAGTCGGTCACGACCCCACCGACCTCGTGGAACTCGCGGTCGCGCCCGACCACCGGAACGCGGGCCGTGGCTCGGCGCTCCTCGAATCCCTCCTCGCCCGCGGGGGCGCGTTTCGACTCACCGTTCGGGCGGACGACGAACGCGCTCGGCGTTTCTACGAACGACACGCCTTCCGGGTCGAGAAATCGCTCCCCGGCTACTACGAAGACGGTGACGCGGTTCGTCTCGTCCGTCAGTCCGACTCGGTATCGGACGACGCCTCGGGGAGCTGACCGGCGGTTCTGATCCGAACGTCGGTGGGCTGTTTGACGAACTCGCCCGTCGTGCGGGCGACGACCTGTCCGACCCCGCGCTGGGCCGCCACGTCGAGCACGCGCTGGGTGAGTTCGCCGTCGAGCACGACGGTCGCGGGAACCGCCGACCCCTCGGCGAGCGCGTCGAACGTCTCGCTCGCCTCGACCTCCGCGAGCACCGCGAACTCGCCGTCGAGCAGACGAGCGACCTCCATCCCGTCGCCGATGACGTGCTCGACGTGGCCGCCGAGCGTGGTCGCTTCGTCCGCCTCGTCGGCCGCCGATCCGTCCTCAGCTCCGTCCTCGTTCCCGACGCCCTCGACCGAGTCCTGATCGGCTTCGGTGGCCGTCCCCACGTCCGCCGCCGTGCCCGCAGTCGGCTCCGGCTCCGACACGTCCGCTTCGGCGGTCGGGGTCGGTTCGGTTGGTCCGAGATCGGGGGTCGATGGTTCGGTGGGCCCGGCGCGTGGGGCGGGTTCGGCGGTCGGTTCGTCGGTCGCGGGATTGGTCGATTCGTGCTCGGGCATCGGCGGCGCGGGCCGGGCGCTCCCGTCGGTCGCGGCGACCGCCTCGCGCGCGTTCCCCGCCTCGACCACGAGGTCGTGGGCGACCTTCTCGCGGAGCGCCGACAGCGCCTCCTCGCGCGAGAGGTCCTCGACGCTCTTGCCGGCGGGCGCGACCGCGACGTAGTCGATGTCGCCGACCTGGGTCAACTCCTTCAGGATCAGGTCGCCGCCGCGGTCGCCGTCGAGGAAGGCGGTGGTCGTTCGATGACCGGTGAGTTCGGCCACGGCGTCGGGGACGTTGGTGCCCTCGACCGCCACGGCGTTCTTGACGCCGTAGCCGAGCAGGGTGAGGACGTCGGCACGACCCTCGACGACGATGACCGCATCGCCCTCGGCGACCCGCGGCCCGGCGGGGAGGCCCTCGTAGGTCGTGATGTCGCCGGTGCGGGCGCTCTCGCGAACCGCGTCGATGATCTCGGCTGAACTCATCGTGCTCTCCTCGAACGCGCCGAGCAGCGACTTCGCGCGCTCGACCACCGTTCGGCGTTTCGCGGCTCGAACGTCCTCGATCCGCTCGACCGAGACCGTCGAGCGACACGGCCCGATGCGTTCGATGGTTTCGAGCGATGCACCGAGGATCGCGGTCTCGACCTTGTCGAGCCCGCTCGCGATCGTGATACGGCCGAACGACTGGCCGTTCTGGGAGTTGATACTGACGTCGATCCGGCCGACCTTCGAGGACTGCTGGAGCCCCCGCAGGTCGAGGTCGTCGCCGAGGAGCCCCTCGGTCTGCCCGAAGATCGCGCCGACGACGTCGTTCCGTTCGACCACCCCCTCGGCGGTCACGTCCGCGTGAATCAGGTATTTGTCTGTGTCCTCCATGAGTGAGTGAACTGCCCCGTGGGGGGCTGGCTAGTGATTGTGATGATCGTGATCACTGATGCACATATGAATGGGCGATCGCGACGGATATACCTACCGCCCCACGGTTTCTCCTCCCTTCACGCCCCGTTCGTGACCGATAGCTATCCAGTCGTCCTCGGGAATCAGTGGGTTGGTACCGCGACACAACTGATTTATTCCCGACCGTCGTAGCTGGTCCCCTCGATGGACCCCACCGGGTACGACTTCTGGCTGTGCGACCTCGACGGCACGCTCGTCGACGTCGAACCGGGTTACGTCCGCCGGCTGCTCGACCGCGTCGGCGAGCGCCTCGACCGACCGTTCACCGATCAGGAGGCCGAGATCCTCTGGCACGGGCTCGCCGGCCAGCGAAACGCCCTGATACGGTCGTGGAACGTGGACGTCGAACGGTTCTGGGAGACCCTCCACGCCGTCGAGGACCCGACGGAGCGCGCCGCCGCGACCTACCTCCACGACGACGCCCGCGCGTTCCTCGATGCCCTCGATGTCCCCGTCGGGATCGTCACCCACTGCCAGCGCTACCTCACGGAGCCGGTCCTCGCCCAGCTCGACCTCGACGACCGCTTCGACACCGTGGTCTGCTGTACCGGCGACATCGGCTGGAAGCCCGACCCGGCACCCGTCGAACTCGCGATGGACGAGATGGGTGTCTCGGGTCGCGGCGCGTTCGTCGGCGACGGCGCACACGACGTCGGCGCGGCCTGGAACGCCGGCCTCGACGGGGTCCACCTCGAACGCCACGGCCACACCCGCCGTGGTCGCTGCGTGCGGGCGGATCACCGTCTCCGGGACCTCCACTTTTCACCGAGGAGCGGTTCGCCAATGGCGAACCCGACGAGGTAGAAACCTGTCTTCGTGAGCGCGGAGCGCGAACGAAGTCGTTCGAAACGCTTTCCGCGTTTCGCGATGCCGAAAACGCGAAGCGTTTTCGAGCAGCTCGGAAGACGCTTCGCGTCTTCCGGCGGACTAAAAAGGGCCGCTCGCTCGGCTCCGCCTCGCTCGCGGTGAACCACACTCGCTCCGCTCGTGTGGACGCTATCGCTTTCCGCGACCGCCTCCGCACCGCCGAAGCCCTCGCTCACTCCGGGCGCTCACGGATCGCTCCGCTCCCCGTTCGCGTCCGAGGTCCTCCTTTCAGTCGAACCTCCCCTCGCTCGCCCTTCATCCGCCAGGAGAACACCGCTCTCCTGAGCCTCGGCTCGCGCCTTCGGCGCTCGCCGAGACACCAGGAACCGCACCCGTCCGCACCGCGACCGCACCGCAGCACGGCCGACCGCCCCGCTACCGCCCGCCACGACGCGGCCGTCCCGTTCCCGCACCCGGGCCGGTTCGACTAGAGTAAAAGCTATGTGCTATCGCTCGTCCCGTCTACCGTGAACGGGGCTACCGACCTGCTCCGCCTGCTCTCGCTGCCGGTGCTGGCGTGGGCTGCCGCTCGCGACCTCCGGACCCGCCGCGTGCCGAACCGGACGTGGCTTCCCCTGGTAGCGTTCGGTGCCGTCCTGCTCACGTGGGACGCGTGGGACACCGCCGCCCCCGGGCTGTTCGCCCTTCGGGTGGCGGTCGGCGTCGGCGTGGTCGCGCCGCTCGGCTTCGCGTTCTGGTGGCTCGGCGCGTTCGGCGGCGCGGACGCGAAGGCGCTCGCGGCGGTCTGCGTGCTCTTTCCCCTCCCACCCGCCTATCTCCTCGGTACGACGACCCTCCCGCTCTCGCCGGTCAGCGGGGCCTTCTCGCTCTCGATACTCACCGACGCGGTGTTGCTCGCCGGCCTCGTCCCCCTCTTCCTGTTCGTCCGGAACGCGCTCGCGGGTCGGCTCTCGCTCGCGGGGTTCGTCGGCCGCCCCGTCGATTGGCGCGCGCTTCCCACGACCCACGGCCGGCTGCTCGCCCGCCCGAACGGGCTCGACGCCGGTCTCGACCTCGACGCCCTCCGGATGTACCTCGCGTGGCGCGGCGAGCGCCTCCGGGACCTCCGGGCCACGCCCGACCGCGCCCGCGACCCCGCGAGCCTCCCCGCCGAGCCCCATCCACCCGGCGACGGTGCCGTCGGACCCATCACGGACGGCGGACGGGCGGTCACCCACGCCGACCAGTGGGGGGCGGCGGCGTTCCTCGACGGTCTCGACGGCGACGCCTACGGCACCACGCCGGCCCGTCTTCGGGAAGCGCTCGATGCGGTCGTCGCCCGCGAGCGCCTCTGGGTGTCGCCGGGGATCCCCTTCCTGGTCGCGTTGTTCGCGGGGCTCTGTCTCGCGCTCGTCTACGGCGACCTGCTCTATACGGTCGTGGACGCGCTCGGTCTTCTGTGACCGGCGACCGCCACGGGAACGTTTAAACGGCGGCTTGACCTACGGCCCGCCGATGAAACGAACGCGTCGCACGGCGACCCCCGCCGGGGCGAGGCGGGGACGGGACGAACACGCGCCGGCCTCGCGGCCAGCAGTCGAGCCGCGGGCCCCTCACGGACTGTAGATGGAAGAGAGTATTTCGGGATTCAAGGAGCGGGGTGGATGGCACGACATCGTCGAGCACGGCGAGCGGATCACGAACGCGCTCGTGGAGTTCGGTGCCGGCGACGGCGAGGCCTTCACCGAGTGGGACGAGTGGCGACCGAAGAACCACGAGCGCCTCGACGAGGACGTCAACGAGAAGACCGCCGAGCAGGCGAGTATCGACGAAGGAGCGGGCGAGCGCGCCGGCAAGGACCCCAACGACGACCTCCGGAGCGCCGGCGAGATGCTCTCGGCGTCCGCCGCCAACATCGACGAACCGGACGAGGTCGCCGAGTCGGTCGTGGACTCGGTCGAGTACGTCGCGCGCGCGGCGGACTCGGTCGGGCGGAAGGCGATCCGCACCGTCGAGGACACGGTCTATCGCAATGTGATGACGCAGGTCGCCCCCTACTACTTCGACAACGAACTCGTGAGCGCGAACCTCCAGCGCACCGACGGCGCGCGCGACGGCGAGTACGCGGGCTACGTCTTCGAGGTCAACGTCAACGACGATGAACTCAAGGACGAGGTCTCGGAGCGCCTCGCGGAGTACGAGGACCGGGTCGACCGCTGGCACGTCACCACCGAGAAACGGACCGAGATGGCCGAGGCCGCCGAGGGTATCGAGGCCCCCGAACCCGAACAGGACACCGACTTCACGACCAACTAATCCTCGCCGACGTCGGCTTCGACCTGGTTGGCGTCCGCCTCGTCCATCTCCGATTCGGGTAGTCGATGGACACGCGCGGTGGTGATCCGGGTGTTCTCGACCGACTCGACGGTTATCTCGACTTCCTCGTACTCGATGGTCTCTCCTTCCTCGACCAGCCGGCCCGCCCGGTTGAAGATGAAGCCCGCGATGGTCTCGAACTCCTCGCCCTCCGGAAGTTCGATCCCGAGCGCGTCGTTAACGCCCTCGATGTTGACCTCGCCCGCCACGAGGACGGTGTCGTCGTCGATGCGCTCGATGGGTTCGCGTTCGCCGCCCTCCAGGATCTCGCCCACGATCTCCTCGATCATGTCCTCGACCGAGACGATCCCCTCGGTGGTGCCGAACTCGTCGATCACGATCGCGATCCGGAGGCGGTCGGCGCGCATCTCGCGCAGGAGCTCGTCGACGTTCTTCGACTCGGGGACGTGGAGCGTCGGCTCGATCAGGTCCCGGAGTTCGAGGTCGCGCGACTCGCCGTAGTTGTCCTCGCGAACCAGGTCGCGGATGTTCACGGTGCCGATGGCGTTGTCGAGGTCGCCCTCGTAGACCAGGATCCGGGCGTGACCGCTGTGGATACACGTCTCGATCGCCTCGTCCACGGTGGAGTCGGCGTCCACCGCGGTGACGTCGAGCCGGGGCGTCATCACCTCCTTCGCGATGGTGTTGTTGAACCGGAAGATCCGCTGGAGCATCTCGCGTTCGTCCTCCTCGATCACGCCCTCGCGCCCGCCGGTCTCGATCATACCCTGGATCTCGTCGCGGGTCACGTAGGAGGTCTCGATCGCCGTCCCGCCGCCGGTGATCCGGTTGATCTGCCGGGTGAGGTAATCGAACAACACCACGAGCGGGAGGAGGACGTACTGGGCGTACAACAGCGGGCGCGAGACCGTGAGCGCCCACGATTCGGGGTGCTCGACCGCGTAGGACTTCGGCGTGCTCTCGCCGAAGAGGAGCACGAGCGCGGTGATGCCGAACGTCGAGACCGCGACCGCCGCCCCCTGTGAGAGGTAGATCGCGAGCAACCCCGTCGAGATGGAGGTCATCGCGATGTTGACGAGGTTGTTCCCCACGAGGATCGTCACCAGGAGTCGATGGGGGTCGGACTTGAGGCGCTGCATCGTGTCCGCTCCCGGCTTTCCCTCCTCGACGACCGCCTCCACCCGGTGGGAGGCGAGCGAGAACATCGCGAGCTCGGACGACGAAAAGAAGGCCGAGAGCCCGATCAACACCACGATGACGACGACGCCGATCGCTGTGAACGTCGTCTCCGACATGGAGAACCCGAGGATATCGACTCGGACCGGAACGGGTGACACGGACGGCACGAACCGGGTGAAACTCATCAGTGTCGCGGAGTTATCCGGGCCGGGGATTAAACGTTCGCATGGCTGAGGCGAAGGGCTTAGGCGGGTCTCGTTCCAATTCGAAGCCATGAGTCAGCCGCAGGCGACCGACCCGATCACCCTCTATCGGCTCCAGGCGTGCCCGTTCTGCGAGCGCGTCGTCCGTCGACTCCAGGAGCTCGACGTCGCGTACGAATCGCGGTTCATCGAACCGCTCCACTCCGAGCGCACGGTCGTCAAACGCGTCAGCGGCAAGCGGACCGTCCCCGCGATCGACGACCCCAACACGGGCGTCACGATGTCCGAGAGCGCGAACATCGTCGAGTACCTCGACGGTACCTACGGCGAGGGAGCCGCCTGATGCCCGACTTCGACGTGGTCGACCTCGACCCCGCCGACAACCCCGAGGCGGGCGAGGCGGCCCCCGACTTCACCCGGCCGCTCGTCAACGCGGAGTTCTGGGAGGACGTCGCGCTCTCGGAACTCACCGACGAGGGACCACTCCTCCTGCTCTTCCACTCGATGGACGGTGCGTTCCCCGCGACCTACATCTGGAACGAGGTCCGGGACCGTGGCTGGACCGACGCGATCACCGTCGTCGGGCTCTCGATCTCTTCGCCCTACGAGCACAAACGGCTCCTCAAGGACCGTGACGTCGACGCGCGAGTGTTCTCGGACCCGCAGAACGGCGTCGCCGAGGAATACGGCATCGTCAACGACCTCGACGGGATGGCGGGGATCGAGGAACCACGTCCCGCGGCCTTCGTGATCGACGGCGAGCGCACGATCCAGTACGCCTGGGTCGCCGCGGAGTGGCCCGACTTCCCCGACTACGACGCGATCGAGGCCGCCATCGACGACGTCTGATGGACCCAGAGCGAGTCGAACGGGCGGCCGAGAGCGCCCGGAGCGGGGAGCTGGTGGTCTACCCGACCGAGACCGTCTACGGCCTCGGTGCGGACGCGCTCTCGGAACCGGCCGTCGAACGCGTCTTCGAGGCGAAGGGCCGACCGCGCGACGACCCCGTGTCGTTCGGGGTCGCGAGCGTCGAGCGCGCGACCGAATACACTCACCCGACCGATCGAGAGGTCGAATTCATGCGGGCGTTCCTCCCCGGTCCCGTCACCGTCGTGGTCGAGGCGGGCGGGGCGATCCCCGAGGCGCTGACCGGCGGGCGAGAGCGCGTCGGGATACGGATCCCGGACCATCCGGTCGCGCTCGACCTCCTTCGGGAAGCCGGCCCGCTGACCGCCACGAGCGCGAACCGGAGCGGAACCGGGAGTGCGCGAACGGTCGACGAGATCGACGACTCGGTTCGAACCGCGTGCGGCGCGGTGCTCGACGCCGGCGAACTCCCCGGTACCGAGAGCACCGTGGTCGACGTCTCGGCGGGGACGATCCACCGTCGCGGGGCGCTCGCCGACGAGATCGAGGCCTGGATCGAACGAAACTAACCGAACCCGAGCAGCGACCGGAGCGAGCGCGTCTTCACACCGCAGTCGCCGCGATACTCGCAGGACTCGCACTTCTCGGTATTGGCGAGACGCGGCGGCGGGCCGTCGATCGAGTCGAGCACGTGAACTGTGGCGCGGTAGGCGGCCTTCCGCCGGGTCGTGAGTCGGACCTCGCGGATCGTTCCGTAGGTCGGATACTCCACGAACGCACGCTCGATCGGGGTTTCGCGCTCCCACGCGAGGGCTTTCGCCGCCGCGACGGCGTGGACGGTTTGGGGATGCCAGACGCCGTCCTCCGGTGGACTCCCGGCCGAGACCAGCGACGGTACCGGGGGGTCGAGGTCGAGGACCTTGTGCGCGACCCCGCGACACTCCTTGCCGTCGAGGAACACGTCGCGCTCGGTGGGACGGCAGAGCTCGTCGAAGGCGTCGAAGCGGGCCTTCGCACAGGAGAGATTGGTCCGAAACTGGGTCGGCGTGACCGCTATCGGCTCGGTCGCCAGGTCCGCCTCGTCGAGCAGCTCCTCGTATCGGAAGGCGAGTTCGCGACGCGTCTCGACCTCGGGCGGCGGGTCGCGGTCGTCCTCCTGGCGACGATAGTAGCACTGCCGCGGACAGTACGCCGCGGTCCTGAGGTCGCTGAACGCGTGTTTCGACATACCACGGGTGGCCCCGGTATCCGATATAAATCCTCGTCCACGAGTCGGCCACCGGGGACGGCTCGCGGTGTGGCGACTGGCGTCTCTCGAAGGGGGTTTGAACCCCGACCCCCGAGTCGGGGTATGAACACACGCGAGGACACCGTTCGCCTGGCGACGCGGAGCTCGGACCTCGCGCTCCGGCAGGCGAGCACCGTCAAGGACCGACTCGAAACCCGCCGCCGCACGGTCGAGCTCGTCGAGATCGAGACGACCGGCGACCAGCTCCGCGACGACCTTATCCGCCGACTCGGGAAGACCGGTGCGTTCGCCCGCGCGCTCGACGAGGCGGTCCTCGACGGCGACTGCGACGCCGCGGTCCACTCGATGAAGGACGTCCCGACCGAGGACATGGAGGACCTCGTGGTCGCGGGGGTCCCCGAACGCGCCGCGCCGGGCGACCTGCTCGTCACGCCCGACGGAACGTCCTTTTCCGACCTCCCCGAGGGGGCCACCGTCGGGACCGCGAGCCTTCGACGGAAGGCCGAGCTCCTCGCCGCCCGGCCTGATCTCGACGTGCTCGGGGTTCGCGGCAACGTCGACACGCGGATCGAGAAACTCCTCGCGCCGCATCGCCAGCGCGAGCACGAACGACGGGTCGAGGCGGCCGAAGAGAGCGAGGGGAACGACGAGTCAGACGGCGACGACGGGAACGACGACCCGGTGGACTTCGAGCGCACGCCACAGGAGTGGTTCGAGGACCTGACCGAGATCGAACGTCGCTCGCTCGAACGCGAGGTCGAGGACGAGTTCGACGCGATCGTGCTGGCGGCGGCGGGGCTCGAACGGATCGGTCTCGACCGCCACGTCCACACGGAAGCACTTCCCCCCGAACAGTTCGTCCCGGCCCCCGGCCAGGGCGCGATCGCGGTGACGGCACGCGACGACGCGTTCGCGACGACGCTGAACGACGCGCTCGACCACCCACGAACCAGGGTCGAGACCACCGCCGAGCGAGTCGTACTGGAGGAACTCGGTGGCGGCTGTGTCGCGCCGATGGGGGCCTACGCGGTGCTCGAAGGCGGCTACGTCCACACCTCGGTTCGGGTACTCAGCGAGGACGGCACCGAGGAGGTGGCGGCGACGCGCGACCTCCCCGTCGAACGCCATCCCGAAGCCGCGCGCGACCTCGCGGCGGAACTCGCCGACGATGGCGCGGCCGAACTGATCGAACGCGCCCGCGACGCCGACGAGGAGGCGAAACGGGCGACATGACCGGCATCGTGCACCTCGTGGGGAGCGGCCCCGGCGACCCCGAACTCCTCACGATCAAGGCTCGCCGACTCATCGACGAGGCCGACGTGGTGCTCCACGACAAGCTCCCGGGCCCCGAGATCCTCTCGACCATCCCCGAGGGCAAACGCGAGGACGTCGGCAAGCGCGCGGGCGGCGAACGCACGAGCCAGGAGTACACCAACGACCGTCTCGTGGAACTCGCCCAGGAAGGGAACGAGGTCGTCCGACTGAAGGGCGGCGACCCATTCGTCTTCGGGCGCGGCGGCGAGGAGATGAGCCACCTCGCCGCGAACGGGGTCGATTTCGACGTCGTGCCCGGTATCTCCTCGGCCTTCGCGGGCCCCGAACTCGCCGGGATCCCCACGACCCACCGCGATCACGCCTCCTGTGTTTCCTTCGTGACGGGCCACGAGGACCCGACGAAGGACGAATCCGCGGTCGACTGGGGCGCGCTCGCCGCTACTGGTGGTACCATCGTCGTGCTGATGGGCGTCGGCAAACTCCCGGACTACACCGCCGCGCTCCGCGAGGCCGGGATGGATTCTCAAACGCCCGTCGCGCTGGTCGAGCGCGCGAGCCGACCCGAACAGCGGGTCGTCACCGGGACGCTCTCGACCATCACCGAGGTCGCCGCGGAGGCCGAAATCGAACCACCCGCCATCACCGTGATCGGTGGGGTCGTGGGCGAGCGCGAGACGCTCGCCACCCGCTCGTAACCATGAAGGTCGCCATCTTCCGACCCGACGACGACCGCCTCGCGCGGGCGGTCTCGCTGCTCGACTCGCTCGGGGTCGAGCCCGTTCCCGACCCGATGCTCGCGGTCGAGGCCACGGGAGCCGCCCCGCGCGAGGACAGTGAATTCACCGTCGTGACGAGCAAGACCGGTGTGGAGCTCGCTGCCGCGGCAGGGTGGCAACCCTCGGGAACGGTGTGCGCCATCGGCGACGCGACCGCCGCGGCGCTCCGCGCGGCGGGGTATCGAGTGGACCTGATTCCCGACGAGTTCTCGTCGGTCGGGCTCGTGGCGGCGCTCGAAGACCGGGTCGCAGGCCAGCGCTGCGAAGTCGCCCGGAGCAACCACGGCTCGCCGGTGCTCACGAACGGCCTCGAACGTGCCGGTGCGTACGTCCACGAGACGGTTCTCTACGAACTCGTCGTTCCTCCCGAGGCGGGTGAGTCGGCGACGCTCGCGGCGGCGGGCGAACTGGACGGCGCGGTGTTCACCTCCTCGTTGACGGTCGAGAACTTCCTCGCGGCGGCCGACGAACGCGGCGTTCGCGCGGCGGCGGTCGACGGGCTGGAGGACTGTGTGGTCGGCGCTATCGGCGAGCCGACCCGCGCGACCGCCGAGCGCGAGGGGGTCTCGGTGGACGTCGTGCCGGAGTCAGCGGATTTCGAGGTACTCGCTCGCTCTGTTGTTGCGCAGCTTTCTGAGTAGGTTCCCGGGATCGGCCTTTTTCTCGATTGTTCGTTTTTCCTTGGTTTCTGGGCTGACTGATTCGCTGTTGGCAAATCCCGTTCCAAACGAGAGACCGCTCCCGCCACCGCACCACCCCGCGCCACATCCTCCCCAGCCGATTCACTCCGCTCGGGCTCCGCCCTCGCGTCGTTCATCCCTCGCGCGAGTCGCACGCTCCGCGTGCTCCCGCGCGCCAACCGCAATACCGCAGACCGCCACCGTCCACCATCGAATTCGAAATTGTCTACGTTATCTCCTACCATGCTATCGAATCGCGCCCACAGCAACATCTGTCACAACACGCCGGTTTAAGTCGGTGCCGTGCGGCGGTGTGAATGGCTATCATGACCGGTGAACGTTTTATTCGGGGGCTCCCCCGAAACCACTCCGCTGTCCGATACTGACGCACAGTTTCTCGATACGACGCTTCGCGACGGGGAACAAGCCCCGGGCGTGTCGCTCTCGCCCGACCAGAAGGTCGAGATCGCACGCAAGCTCGATGCCACCGGGGTCTCGGTGATCGAAGCCGGGAGCGCCTGCACCGGCGCGGGCGAGCGCGAGACCATCTCGCGAGTCGCCCAGTCGAACCCCGACGCGCGGGTCACGAGCTTCTGCCGCGGCATCCGATCCGACATCGACCTCGCACTCGACTGCGGGGTCGACGGGGTCAACCTCGTGGTGCCCGCGAGCGAGCGCCACATCGAGCAAAAAGTCGGCACCACCCGTGGCGGGGTCGTCGAGACCACCGTCGAGCTCACCGAGTACGCCCGCGACCACGGCCTCTGGGTCGAGGTACTCGGCGAGGATGGGAGCCGCGCCGACACCGAGTTCCTCACGGAACTCATGGGTGAAGCCCTGAAAGCGGGCGCGGATAGGGTGTGCTACTGCGATACCGTTGGCTACGCGACCCCCGAGCGAACGATGGAGGCCGTCTCGGCGCTGGCCGAACTCGGCCCGACGAGCACCCACACCCACGACGACCTCGGGCTGGCGGTGACGAACGCGCTGGCCTCGCTCGCGGCGGGGGCCGACCTCGTCCACACGACGGTAAACGGCATCGGCGAACGTGCGGGCAACGTCGCGCTCGAAGAGGTCGCCATCGCGCTCGCGGAGGGCTACGACGTCGAGACGGTCGACACAACAGGGTTGTACGACCTCGCGCGAACCGTCGCGGACTTCACGGGGATCCCGCTCGCGCCCAACAAGGCCGTCGTCGGCGAGAACGCCTTCACCCACGAGTCGGGGATCCACACCGACGGCCAGCTGAAGGACGACGCGATGTACGAACCCTATCCGCCGGAAACCGTCGGTCGGGAACGACGGCTCGCGCTCGGCAAACACGCGGGTCGGGCGGGCGTCGAGGCCGCGCTCGCCGAACACCAGGTCGCGGTGAGCCCCGACGAACTCGCGGAGGTCACGGACCGCGTGACCGACCTCGGCGACACGGGCAAGCGCGTCACCGACGCCGACGTGCTCGCGCTCGCCGAAACCGTACAGGGTCGCGAGCGCGAGCGCCGGGTCGAACTCGAAGACCTCACGGCCGCGAGCGGCAACGGCACCCCCGCGGCCAGCGTCAAACTGGTGGTGGATGGCGAGGAGCGCACCGCCAGCGGCACCGGGAGTGGCCCGGTCGACGCGGCGGTCAAGGCCGTTCGGAGCGCGCTCGGTCCACGGGGCGACGCGACCCTCGATTCCTACCACGTCGACGCGATCACGGGTGGGACCGACGCGGTCGTCACGGTCGAGATCGAGATGACGCGCGACGACCAGTCAGTGTCGGTGGCGGCCAGCGACACCGACATCACGCGCGCGAGCGTCGCGGCGATGGTCGAGGCGTTCGACCGCCTGCTCGCCTGACCTCGCCACTCCACCATCGCGCCCCGTCCGCCACCGCCCCCTCCGCCGCCGCATCAGCAGGCTTACGACCGCACCGTCCCGACCCGACCCATGCGAGAGCTCGATTCGATCTCGACCGTGGGCGTCGTCGGTGCGGGCACGATGGGCAACGGCATCGCCCAGGTCGCGGCGATGGCCGGCTACGACGTGGTGATGCGTGACATCGAAACCGAGTTCGTCGACCGGGGCCTCGACGCCATCGAGAGCAGTCTCGACAGATTGGTCGGCAGCGAGAAACTCACCGACGAGGAAGCCGAGAGTGCCCGCGAGCGGGTCACGGGCACCACCGATCTCGACGCGCTCGCCGACTGCGACCTCGTGGTCGAGGCCGCCGTCGAGAATATGACCGTGAAACAGGACATCTTCGCGGACCTCGACGAGGTCGTGCCCGAGGACGTGGTGCTCGCGACCAACACGAGTACCCTTTCAGTGACATCCATCGCGAGCGCGACCGAGCGGCCCGACCTCGTCGTGGGGCTCCACTTCATGAACCCCGTGCCCGTGATGAAGGGCGTCGAGTTGGTCGTCGGCGAGCACACCGACGCGGCAGTGGTCGACCTCGCTCACGCGTTCGCCGAGGACTTGGGTAAAGAAACCTGGGAGTCCGACGACAAACCGGGCTTCGTCTCGAACCGGATCCTGATGCCGTGGATCAATGAGGGGATCAGAGCCTTCGACGAGGGTGTCGCCACGAAGGCCGACATCGACTGCGGGATGAAGCTCGGGACCAACGTCCCGATGGGGCCCCTCGAGTTGGCCGACCACATCGGGCTCGACATCTGCCTCGACGCGACGCAAACGCTCCACGACGAACTCGGCGACCGCTACACGCCCGCCTACCTCCTGAAACGCAAGGTCGAGGCGGGCGACCTGGGAAAGAAGACCGGTCGCGGGTTCTACGACTACGACTGAGGCTCGTGGCAGCTCCCGAGCGGGCTCAATCCGCGAGGCCGTAGACGCTCCGGGGGTTCTCGAAGACGACCTGTCGGATGTCGTCGATATCGATCCCGAGGCGGTAGAGTTCGAGGATCGTCCGTTTGACCGAGAAGACGTCCGTGTCGAGCACGTTCGCACAGTCCGTCTCGACGAGCACCCGATCGGGGCCGTACGCCTCGATGGCCGCGGCGACGTCGGCGGCCGAGACGCCCGTCAGCCACTCGTAGCCGACGGTGAAGCTCGCATAGCAGTCCGTCTCGCCGAGCAGGTAGTCGACGTTGTTGGGGTCGGCGTGGGAGGCGACGATCCGCTCCTCCGCGAGCCCCGCCTCCCGCGCGGCGTCGACGTCGATCTCGACGGCTTCGAGCGCGGGGTTTTCGCCGGTGAGCACCGGCTCCTCGGCGAGTTCGGTGTTCAGCTCGAACCCCGGTAGCCCGACACCCGGTCGGTAGTCCGGTCCCTCGCCGGTCGCGTTCGGGGTGTGGAGGATCACCGGCAGGTCGTGTTCGTCCGCGAGCTCCATCTGGGCCTGCACGAGCTCGAACTGGGCGTCGAGATCCCACGACTCGACGTGTTGGGCCGGGGTGATCCCCGTCTCACCGACGGCGACGACCTCGTCGAGCCCGCAGTAGTCGGCCATCGAGCCGACGAGGTCGGCCGGGTTCTCGATCCGGACGCCCGTGTGCGCCCCGAGCGCGAGCCCGGCCTCGAAGAAGTGGTTACGTTCGATCGCCCGCCGACGGTTGATCGCGTCGTCCCAGAGGTATCGGACGTCCGCGGCGGTCACGGGTTTGTACGGCGTCCAGTGATAGCCCGACGCGACCATCACCATCGCGCGACAGCCGGCCAGCGAGTAGCGCTCGCGGTCCGCCCACGAGAGGGTCTGGGCGTGGGTGTGGCTGTCGATCCACGGGAGGTTGAGGAGTTCCGTCGGGAGGTCGAACTCGTCCGCCGGGAGGTGTGTCGCGTCCGTCGGGCGCTGAGTCGGATACGGCGGTGCCATGGTCGAGACTGGCTCGGCGGGAGTTTATACCTTCAGTCCACAGCAGCGCGCTCGCTCGGTCTCTCGGGTCGACGACGGCACGAAGAATCAAATGACTCGGTACCGTCTCTCGACCGTCATGCGATCACGGACGGTTCGCGGCGGCGATGGCGTGGAGCTCTACGTCGAGGAGACGGGACCCGCGGACGGACCGACTGTCCTGTTCCTCCACGGCTACTCCCAGAGCCGGCTGTCGTGGACGAAGCAGTTCGAGTCGCCCCTCGCCGACGAGTTCCGCCTCGTGCGGGTGGACAACCGGGGTCACGGCCGCTCGGAGACCCCTCGTGAGAAGCGCGCCTACACCGACTCGTCGCTCTGGGCGGCGGACGTACAGGCCGTCGTCGAGA
The DNA here is from genome assembly GCF_009900715.1 of Halococcus salsus. Taxonomy (NCBI): domain Archaea; kingdom Methanobacteriati; phylum Methanobacteriota; class Halobacteria; order Halobacteriales; family Halococcaceae; genus Halococcus; species Halococcus salsus. Next base: position 38,221 of record NZ_JAAAJC010000002.1, on the reverse strand, counting down.
CCCTCGACGAGGTGGTCATCGTGGCGTGGTCGTACGGTTGTCTGGTCGCCCTCGACTACCTCCGCGCGTACGGAACCGACGATATTCGAGGGGTGAACTTCGTCGGCGTCGTCTCCGGGATGGGCACCGACGCCGCGACCGAACTGCTCGGTTCGGCCTATCTCGAACTGTTCCCCGCCATCACCTCAGAGGACGCCGAGGAGAGCGTGCGGACGCTCGAACGGTTCGTCGAGCGCTCCGTCGTGGGCGACCTCGATCCGGTCGAGCGCTACTTCGTCCTCGGCTACAACGTCGTCGTCCCGCCGTTCGTCCGCGACGGGATGCGCTCACGAACCCTCTCACACCGGGAGACGGTCGCCGAACTCGACGTTCCCCTGCTGTTCACCCACGGCGCGGAGGACCGGATCGTCGAACCGAGGGCGGTCGAAGTCACCGCAGCGCTCGCCTCGGACGCGCGAACCTCGCTCTATCCGGCCGTCGGCCACACGCCGTTCCGGGAGGCTCCTGAACGATTCAACGAGGAGCTTCGCGAGTTCGTTCGTGGGATGTGAGCCGGTGGTCCCGCTACCCGCATCGACCGGCGACTGACCGCCCTGCAAAGTCTTCTGTAAACAACAATTACATTTAGGGCCCCGTCGTATGTGGTGCCGGACCACACCATGCCGAACATAGACGGAATCCACCACGTCACCGCGTTCTGTGACGACCCCCAGGAGAACTACGACTTCTTCACGAACGTGCTGGGCCTCCGCTTCGTCAAGCGCACGGTCAGATTCGACGTCCCGGAGAAGATCTACCACCTCTACTACGGCGACGAGGTGGGCACCCCCGGTTCGATCGTGACCTACTTCCCGATGACCAACATGCCGATGGAGCAGGGCGTGGTCGGGAAGGGGAAGCTCCGGTCGGTCGGGCTGACCATCCCGGAGGGGTCGGTCGAGTACTGGCAGGGCCGCTTCGAGGACCACGAGGTCACCTACACGATGGACGAACGCTTCGGCGAGACCGCCATCGAGTTCACCGACCCCGACGGCTTACCCTTCGAACTCGTGACCGGCGAGTCCGATATCGAACCCTGGACCGAGGGCAACGACGTGCCCGCCGAGCACGCCATCCGCGGGATGTTCAACACGACCATCCACTCGGCCGACCCCGCCGGCACGATGGACGTCCTCGAAGTGATGGGCTGGGATCGGATCGGCGAGGCTACCCACCCACAGCGTGGCGACCGCATCCGATATCGAGCGCCGGGGGACGCGCCGTGTGCCGACAAAGTCGACGTGCTGATCCGCCCGAACGCGCCCGACGGCGTGATGGGGATCGGGACCTACCTCCACGTCGCCTTCCAGGTGGAGAACACTTGGGAACAGGACGCGGTGAGCGACCTGCTTCGCGAGAACGGCTACATCACCACGTCGCGCAAGGACCGCGACTACTTCCACTCGCGCTATATCACCGAACCGGGCGGCTCGGTCTTCGAGTACGCGACGATGGGGCCCGGCTTCGAGATCGACCAGGACCCCGCGGAGTACGGCGACCAGCTCAAGGTGCCCGACTGGCTCGACGTCGACATCGAGCGCATCGAGGGGATGCTCCCGCCGCTCGAAACCAACTGACCGGCCACGTCCCCGGAACCGGTCCACGCCACCGGTTTCGAAACCGCAAAACACAGTATTCCGGCTCGAATTCGATTCGACATGGCATTTAGCGTCGGCACGGTGCTCCGCGAGTCGCTCCGACGGCTGGCGACCGGCCCCGCGCTGCTCGTCCTTCTGGCGCTCGTGGTCGTCGAGACGGCGGTCGCGCTGGTTCCGAGCGGCGGGGCCGACCTCGGACTCATCGCGGCGGGCGGGGGGGCCTCGCCCCCGCTGCTCACCGCCAGCCCGCTCCCACTGGTCGCGAGCCTCGTCCTGCTCGTGGTCCTGTTGTATCTCTCGCTCCTCCTCGTCCGGGTCTTCGCCGACCAGTGGGGGATCGTCGAACGCCACCACCTCACCCACAACCTCGGGTTCGGCCTCCTCAACTTCCTCGGGGTGTTCGTCGTCGGGCTCGCCGCCCTCGTCGTCAGGCTCGTGCTCGCGGGCCTCTTCGGAATCGTCGGGATCGCGGTCGGTTTCGTCGTCGTCGTGGTCGTCGCGGCGGCGTCGCTGTTCGCGTTCGCGTTCGTCGCGGTGGAGGACGACAACGTCGTGCGGGCGTTCCGGCGGAGCTTCGGCGTGCTCGCGGACGCGCCGCTCGCGGTCGCGGGGCTGGTGGTCGTGCTCGTCCTCGTGAGCGTCGTGTTGCAGGTCGTGGGCACGCTGCTCGTCGGCGTGCTCGGTCCCGTCTCCTTCCTCGCGCCGCTGGTCAGCACGCTCGTCGACATGGTCGGGGTCGTCTTCCTCTTCATCGCGGCCGCACGGGCCTACGACCACTGGACGGCCGAGGCGGCCTGAGAACCCTCTCGTCGCTTCTCCGAACGCTCGAAAATCCGACGAACCGATCGAGGTCCCGTGACGAAGTCTACGCCTGGGCTTCCACGAGCGGCTCGATGGCGATCTCGACGGTCGTCTCCTCGACGTCCCACTCGCGTCGGTGGCCGTCCGCCACCGCGCCGAGCTCCTCGGCGCGAACCTCCGTCTTGATGAGCTCCTCGTGCTCGCGGACGAGGTCGGCGACCCGGTCGTCGGCGATATCGAGGTCGAGTCGGATCCGCGCTTCGAGGTCGAGGTCGAGCTCCTTGCGCATCTCCTGGACACGCCGGACGACGTCGCGGGCGTAGCCCTCGCTCTCGATATCCTCGGTGAGCGTGGTGTCGACGTAGACGGTGCCGCCGCCCTCCGCATCGAACGAACTCCCCGCCACGTCGTCGGGGAGTTCGACCACGAACTCGACCATCTCGTCGGTGACCTCGACCGACTCACCGAGCGCGTCGGCCACCGCGTCTTCGAGCGCCGAGAGGGTGGGTTCCTCGATCCGGGCTTCGTTGAGGGCGGTCATCACCTCGCCGGCCTGCTCGCCGAACGCGGGGCCGAGCACCGACATGTCGGCTTCGGCGCTGTAGCGGAGCTCGCCCCACTGTTCGTCGGGGCCGACGACCTCGACGCGGCGGGCGTTGAGCCGGTCCTCGACCATCGCCGAGCGCGAGCGCACCGCGTCAGCGACCGCCTCGCTCTCGGTGTCGACGACGACGCGGGTGACGGGCCAGCGGAGCTTGCGTTCGGCCTGCTGGCGCGCCGCCGAGCCGGCCTCCTCGACTCCGCGGGCGACCGCCACCTCGCGTTCGAGGTCGGGGTCCCGGTAGTTCGCGTCGGGTTCGGGCCAGTCGCGCATGTGGACGGTGTCGAAGCCGTCGTCGCCGGTGAGGGTGCCGTACATCGACTCGGCCACGAACGGCGCGTAGGGTGCGAGCAACGCCACGACCTCCGAGAGCACCTCGTAGAAGGTGGCGTAGGCCGCCCGCTTCGAGTCGCTGTCGGCCTCCTCCCACATCCGCTCACGTACGCTCTGGACGTAGAACCGCGAGACGTCCTCGACCACGAAGTCGAGTAGCGCGTTGAGCGCGCGGTCCTGGCGGAACTCCTCCCATCCCTCGGTCATCTCGGCTTCCACGGTCTGGAGCCGCGAGAGCACCCACTCGTCCTCCAGTTCGAGGGAGACGTCGTCGAGGCTCGTTTCGCTGGGATCGAAGCCGTCGAGGCGCATGTACGGCAGCGGGAACCGGAAGACGTTCCAGAGGATGTTGAGGGTGCGCTGCATCGTCTCGGTCTCCTCCCACGAGAAGCGCATGTCGTCACCCTGCGGGGTCACCGAGAGCAGGAACAGCCGCATCGGGTCGACCCCGTACTCCGCGATGACCTCGCCGGGTTCGACGGTGATGTTCTTCGACTTCGACATCCCGCGGCCGTCGGGCATGTTGGCGTAGCCGTGCATCAGCACCCGCTCGTAGGGGACCTCCCCGAGCGCCGTCGTCCCCATCGCGAGCTGTGACCAGAACCAGCCGCGGGTCTGGTCGTGGGCCTCCATGATGAGGTCGGCCGGCCAGAGCTCCTCGAACTTTTCCTCCTCTTCGGGATAGTCGAGCGTGCCCCACGAGGCCACCGCCGAGTCGAGCCAGACGTCGAAGACGTCCGGAACGCGGGTGTACGTCTTCCCGTCCTCGGTGATGGTGAGGTCGTCGACGGTCGGGCGGTGGAGGTCGACCGTCTCGGGGTCGATAGACTGATCGACCCGCTCGGCGAGCTCCTCGCGGGTGGCGATCACGACCACCTCGTCCATCCCGCCGGCCCAGTCCTCCGGGGTCCAGATCGGGATCGGGATGCCCCAGTAGCGCTGGCGTGAGGCGTTCCAGTCGGGCGAGCCCTCCACGAAGTCCCGGAAGCGGCCGTCGCGGGCCTCCGGGGGGTACCACTCGGAGTCCTCGATGTTCGCGAGCATCTCCGCTTTGACGTCCGTCACCGTCACGAACCACTGGTCGGTGGCGAGGAAGACGATGTCCGTATCGCACCGCCAGCACTGGCCGTAGTCGTGAGTGTAGGTCTCCTCGGCGAGCAGCGCGCCCCGCTCGTCGAGGTCCGCGATGATCTCCTGGTTCGCGTCGCGAACGAACTCGCCCGCGTACTTCCCGGCTCCGTCGAGGTAGACCCCGTCGTCGCCGACGGGACAGAACACGGGCAGGCCGAGCTCCGAACCGCGCTCGAAGTCCTCCTGACCGTGGCCGGGCGCGGAGTGAACCAATCCAGTTCTGTCGACCTCGACGTAGTCGGCGTGATAGACCTCGAACGCACCCTCGGTCTCGTCGCGCTCGGGGAGGACGTCCGCCAGCGGGCGCTCGTATTCCCAGCCGAGCAGCTCCTCGCCGGCCAACTCGTCGAGCACCTCGTAGTCGTCGTACCCGCCCTTCTTCAGCACGTCCTCGACTACACCGTCGGCGAGGTAGAGCACCTCGCTCTCCCCGTCGCGTTCGGCCTGCACCTCCAGATACTCGACGTCCTCGTCGACCGCGACGAAGGTGTTCGCGGGGACCGTCCACGGGGTCGTGGTCCAGATCACGAGGCTGCCCTCGCGGTCCGTGAGCGGGAATTTCACGTAGATCGAGGGGTCCTCGACCTCGTGGTACTCGACCTCGTTCTTCGCGATGGCGGTCTCACACCGCGGACACTGGGTGATCGAGCGCTTGCCCTGCTCGACGAGTCCCCGGTCGGCGGCCTCGCCGAAGGCCCACCACGCCGCCTCCATGTACTCGGGATTCACGGTCCGGTAGGGGTTCTCCCAGTCCATCCAGACGCCGAAGGACTTGAAATCGCTCTGGAGACCGTCCAGCTGCTCGTCGGCGTACTCCTTGCACGCCTCGATGAACGGCTCCATCCCGAACTCCTCGATGTCCTTCTTGTTCTCGAAGCCGAGGTTCTCCTCGACGCGGGTCTCGATGGGGAGCCCGTGCATGTCGTAGCCCGGCCGGTCGGTGACGTCGTAGCCGCGCATTCGATGCCAGCGGATGTAGGCGTCCTTCAGGGTCTTGTTCCAGGTCGTGCCCATGTGGGCCGCCCCGGAGGTGTACGGCGGGCCGTCGACGAAGAAGAAGGGCTCGGCGTCGGCACGGTGCTCCTTGGTCTGCTCGTAGGCGTCGACCGCGTCCCAGTAGTCGAACACCCGCTCCTCGACCGCGTCGGGGTCGTACCGCTCCGCGACGTCCTCGAACCTGCTCATGGCGCGACTATCCGGTCGGGGCCTAAAGACTGATTGGTTGTGCAGGTCCGGCTGCTGTAGCCAGACTCAAACCGCCGGATCCAGTAGGACCGGGGTGGCCGAGTATCCCGAACCCGACGCGAAGCACCCGCTCGCCGCCGACTGCCGGCGATGTCCCGCGCTGGTCGAGGCCCGCGAGTGCATCTCGTGGGGCAACGGCCCGCTCGACGCCGACATCGTGGTTGTCGGCGAGGCACCCGGCGCGGGCACGCCCGAAGCCGACCTGTGGAAGGGCGGCAACTTCACCGGACTAGCCTACACTGCACGCCACTCCGGGCGCAAAATTCGAGAGATGATGGCGGACCTCGGCTATCGGGACGCGTGCTACTACACCAACGCGGTGAAGTGCTTTCCGTCGGACGGCGAGGGGTCGAACCGCGAACCGACGGACGAGGAACACGAGAACTGTCGGCCGTATCTCGAACAGGAGGTTCGGGAGATCGAACCCCGAGCGGTGGTCGCCACCGGAAAACACGCCACGACGAGCTTGCTCGCTACCGAGAACCTGGAACTCGATGGGTTCGTGGACTCGGTCCTCGACCCCGTTCCGCTCCCCGGTCTGCACACGACCCTCGTGCCGATCCTCCACCCTTCCTACCAGGAGATCTGGATTTCCCGGCTCGGCTACTCCTACGAATCGTATCTCGATGCGGTCCGGGAGACGCTCGCGGCGGTCGAGTGAGCGACACCGAATCGAACGGGATCCGAAACTTCCTCGGTCCGTCCCAGCACGAATTTCCCATGGATCGACGATATCGCTGGCTCCCCGTGGTCGCCTTCGCCGTCGTCGTCTTCGTGGGGTCGGTCGTCCCGCTTCCCGGGGGCGAGACCACGCTCGGCCCGTTCGGGCTCGTCGGTGCGGACAAGTACACCCACGCCTTTGCCTACTTCTGTCTCGGCGGGGCGCTGGCGTTCGCGCTCGCGCCGGACCGGCGCTGGGTCGCGGCGGCAGCGCTCGCGGTCGTCGTCACCTCGCTCTACGGCGGTGGGATCGAGGTCGTCCAGGGCTTCGTCGGGCGCGACCCCTCCTTGCTCGACTGGGGTGCGGACGTCCTCGGCGCGGTCGTCGGTGTGGCGCTCGCCACCGGATTCGACCACGTGTTACGACGGCGACCGTGGACCGAACGATGATCTCCGCGTTAGTGGGTGCCTGAACTGCGGCGGAGTGACGAAGTGGCTTAGGGGTGCGAGACGATGGTTGCCCTAATGGAGTTCGCAGAACTGAACTCGGCCGTTGGCTTCGGGTTGGTCACGATGGTGACGTGGGGCGTCTGGATCGTCGTCGGCAACGCCGCGTCGGAATCGATCGACCCCAGAACTGCGGCCGCCATCTCGTATCTGACGGCGGGGCTCCTCGCGCTCGGCTTCGTGCTCGTCTCGGACGCATCGCTCGCCGTCACGATGCGGGGTGGAGTCCTCGCTGGTGTCGCTGGTGTGTTCACCGGGATCGGCCTCATCTCGATGTACATGGGGTTCGCGCACGGCTCGACGACGGTCGTCTCGACGCTCGGTGCCATGTACTTCATCGTCGCGGCCGTCATCAGTATGGGCGTGCTCGGGGAGGCGGTCACGCTGACGAGGGTCGTCGGCATCGCGTTCGCCGTGGTCGGCGTGGTGCTGGTCGCGCGATAGCGCTCGATGTGCCCCGAACCGGGTTAGACTTCCTTGATCTGTCCGGAGTCCGAGGACTCGCGGAGGATGAACGGCCCGATCGTCAACGTTCGCTGTGAGACGGTGATCAGCCGAAAGATGAACGCGACGAGGACGGCGAACGGGAACAGGCCGATCATCGCCACGAAACTGATCACCAGAAACGCGGTGTCGATACCGACGACGCTGCCGCTGAACCGGTTCACGTCGAACGCGAAGCTCATGTACGCCGAGACGCCCAGAGCCGGCATCACCGTATAGAGCAGCACGCGGGAGACGTCGATCAGTTCGTGTTGGTAGTAGATGAGTTTGAAGTACTGACGTGCCGGTCCGAACAGCTGGAGGTTCCGGACGAGTGCGTCGAGCCGCTCCTCGGTCCGTTCGGCGATCGCCCCAGTGTGTTTGTCCTGGAGTCGGCGGCCCGTCCGGACCTTCCAGGAGTAGTTGTAATCGAGGATCGCCGAGACGACGTCGAACGAACCGAACTCGGCGGTCTCCAGGTCCGCGTCGATCTGCTGGCTGTGGTCGGTGACGACCTCGGCGAACTCGGCGACCTGGGCCGTCGCCTCGTCGTCGGCGTCGTCCGCCACGGACTCCTTGACGCGTGTCGCCTTCTCCTCGACGGCCCTGATCAGCGTCCGGAGGAACCCGGCCGGCGTCGCCGGGCTCACCCCGACCCCCGCCGATTGCTCGACGTCGCCCCGAAACGAGACTTCGGACAGCATCTTCTCGCGCTGCTCGCCCAAGTGACCCATCTCCTGTGAGAGGATCAGCTGTCCGATCGCCAGGGTCAGCGCGACGCTCGTTACGATCGCCAGGAAGATCGACTGAAACAGCGACGCGATCGTGCTGTTGTCGAACGCGTCGGCGACCGACCCGGAGACGAACACGCCGGCGAGGACGACGATGGCGAAGGTGACCAACAGCAACACCCCGCTCACCAACCAGCGATTGCCTTCGACGAGAAACCACATCTTCGCCCGACTGTAACCGACCCGCTCGCGCATCGTGTTCGCCGGCGGAGCGATGGTCTCCGTCTCCGTCTCGGTCTTTTCCATCCAACCGCTCTACTGCCTTGAGTGGATTGAGGGTTCCGTGTCGTATCGCCCAAACTCCTCGAAAGCGGGTTCGTATCCGGGTCACTCCCTGCCTCCTACATCGCTAAATAGTTACGTAGCGTACGTGACGGGATGAATACACCAGACCTCACGCTCTCACGAACCGTTCGGGTCGTCGCTGGACTGGCCGGTCTCTCCGGGGCGGCCGGATTTCTGCGGCTGATGGGTGCGTTCGGGCCGGTCTCCTGCTGGACGAGCGTGTCGGCCGGCGGGACGGCGACCAGCGCAGGCGGCCTCGATTCTACCGAGACCACGGTTGCCCGCGGCTGTGAGGCGGGTATCGACTACCTCCTCGGAGGCGGTGGCGGCAACGCCGGCGTGTTCTTCTTCTGGGCGGTGGTTCTCCTCGTGCTCGTCACCGTGGGTGGCGTCGCCGCCTGGACGGGACATCGGTACGTCACCTCGATGGCCGCCGGTGTCGGCGCGGTCGTCTCGATCCTCGGTCTGTGGAGCATCGGCTGGTACTTCATGTTCCCGACGGTGTTCCTCATCGCCGCTGCGATCGCTCTCACCGTCGACGCACGTCGGGATTCCGATGGGACGCAGGCGACCTAAACTCAGTCCCCCGCGCCGCTTTCGGAGGATCGACCGATGAGTGATATAGGATTCCCGACACTTTCGACACCCTTCTGCCCGCGAAAGCCCGCATAGCGCCCTGTGGTCGCGAGCAGGGCCGTGGAGGTGGGCGGGCGCGGAGGTGGGTACGCGGTCGGGCTTTGGTCGGCCCTCTGGGCCGGGACTCCTTAGCGGGGCTGTCGCGGTGGTGACGGCGTTCTGCGTCGGAGCCAGCTGGTGAGAACCGCGCGACGACGCAGCGAGCATGGTGGAGCGGTTGCCGTTCCTCTCGAACCGCGCGTGTTTCTCATGCGTGCCGAAGTGTCGCGGTGTTTCCGTAGATGGTGAAATTCGTCGTCTTCTCTAGGTAATGCTAGTCCACTGACAGGGGGCTGCACTTACTTTTCACACTCGTTTCGGCAGATCTGAGCCTATGTCTCTGTGTTTCGGTCGTCGTCATCCTCAATGGCCAACGCACTCAGCGCGAGATTCTTCGTTGCTCGTCGGAATCGTTCGGAGAGTGCTTGATGAGAAATGTCGAGTTCATTGGCGAGTTCCTGAGTATTTATCCCGCGTGGGATCTCGTAATATCCCTCTTTGATAGCCTTGGAAAGGGTTTCATGCTGCGATTCGGTGAGGTTGTAGCGAGCCGCTTCAAACTCATCGGTGCCGTAGATCCTCTTCACATCGAGAGTAATGCCGTTCTCAGTGGCGTATTCACCTATAGCGGAGAGGTCTTCTCTGTCGGGAAAGAGTACACGGAGGTGCCATACGCCATCAGTGGCGGTGGCCTCTTGGACAGTAGCATCATGCTCGTTGATCATGTAGCCGACGATTTCGGCAGTTTCGTTCCACACTAGCCGATAGAATCGTTCGTCGTCGGTTTCACCGAAGAGTTCGATCTCCATGACGCTTGCATCGGCTTCGAGTATCTCGGTCAGCCCTTCGACTTCGCCATTGGTAACCCGAACAAATGGAACGACTTGACTCGTGTTGTGAGCGACGACGCGGTCAATGTTGATAGTAATATCAGGGCGACGTTCGAGGGTCTCTGAGAGTGCGAACTCGTGGGCTGGGATCGTGAACTCCGCGATAGTCGCCATACACCAGCTATTGCAAGCACACTCATTAATGAGAGGATATGACCGAATCCACCAGTGCGATCGTAGAGCGAAACTTAGCGGGTGCGGAATCGCCGAACGAGGAAGACGGCGAGAGTTAGCCCTCGAATATCCCAGTCTTCAGCGCTGGGAATCGCGGAGGATGAACGGTCCGATGGCGAGAGTACGTTTTGCGATCGTCGCTACTCGCGCGATGTACGAAATCGTCAATAAGAACGGCAGGGTCGTCACTGTGAACGCCACTGAAGTCACCCAGATGAGCACTGAGACTCCGAGGAAGACCCCTGAGAGCGAGCTTCCACCGAGGAACGTCGTCATGAAGCCCGCGACGAGCAGTGCCGGTACCGATACATAGAGGATGTTCTGTGAGAGACTGATCAGCTCCCACTCGAAGTAGAGGGTCTTGATGTGCTCGCGCGCCGGTCCGAACATCGAGAGGAGGGTTTTGAGGTCGTCGAGCGCCGCGAACGACTCCTCTGAGAGTTCGTCTTGGTGTTGGTCGGCAATACGTTCGGTTTGGAAGACCTTCCAGGAGTAGTTGAAGTCTAGCGCGGCCGAGACCACGGTGAACGTCCCGAACGATTGTTCGTCGAGTTTGCCCGAGACGGTATCCGCGTTTTCGATGAGGCTGTTCGTGAACTCGTCGACCTCCCCAGTGAGGGTATCGTTGTCGTTACCGGAGACGCTCTCACTGAGAGTGTGGGCGCGGTCTTTGGCTTCGAGCACCAATGCACGGAGGAACGCCGAGGGATCGGCAGGCGTGGGTGCACCGGTCAACTCCTCGGTGTAGTCTCGAAAGTCCATCGTGTTGCTCATGCGTTCGCGCTGGTCGCCGAGCGGACCGTTCTCCTGAGAAATAACGATCTGAGAGATGGTCAACACCAGCGTGACACCGGTGATGATAGCCGAGATCATCGTCGAGAACAGTGTTTCGATGGTATCGGCGGTCTGGGCGTCGGTGAGGAGATACTGATAGAAGTACGTGCCCCCAAGGACGAACACGCCGAATATCAACAACGCCAGCAGGCCGGTGACGAGTAGTCGATGGCCCTCAAGGAAGAACCAAACCTTGAGACGAGTCTCGCCCGAGCGCTCGCGCATCGTGTTCGCGGTACTGATGTTCTCAATACTCCCCTGTTCAATATTCGGGTCGTCCTCTTCTGGATCAAGAGTATCCGCAGCGTCACTCATCGCTGGGAAGACTCTCCAGTGTAGGGCCGTCGGAGCACGAGAAATTTCGTGCCGCCACCGCTGTACTCGACGGTTGTAATGAGTTCCCATCCGTCGGCCCCGAGGTCGTTGAGTTCGTCGACAGGATCGGCAGCCTCCTTTTTGGTGGCCTCCCGCGGAGGACGGAGAGTGTAGTATTCGTATCTCGACGACTGGTCGTTATCCATGCAAACTACCTTCAGGAAGAGAGGGGTTTGGGCCTTCACATCCGTATCGGCAATATCCCCCGCTTCACACGTTCTATCCACTGAATCCGCAACCCTCAGTCGGAGGAATGAAATCCGCGTAGTCGAAATCGTGCGGTAGTGACGAAGAATTACCGACGCAGGAGCGTCCTTGTCCTGCTCGCGATAGCAGTTGTCTGTGGAGGGTGTGTGACGGCCCAACCGACGCTTGATTCGGCGACGAACGATCCAGCAGTTTTCGAGAGTATCTCGACGGCTGACTCCTGGGGGACGTCCTCACTCCAGACGTCGATCACCTTGGCACCGGGAGCGACGACCAGTGAAGGAGTAACGAAACTCTCGGTCGTCACAGCTAACGGGAGTTCGTTCTATACGACATCGCTCGACCCAGGGCAAACGAGCGTCACACTCCCACTTCCAATGGGCACCGCACAGATCATTGCGACAAATACAGTCGACGGAACGACCGTTGGAACGGCGAACATAACGGTCTCCGGAAACACATATCCGTAAGGGCTCACCGCCAAGTTGTCTCTCAAAGCCTGTCACTATCGCTTCAGACCCATCTCGCACCTGCAAGCCCACTGATGATGCATTTCAAGGCCTTCCCTTCCTTGCCGATGGCAGACCAACAGATGGAATCAGAAGAGAAAGCATCGACCGGAGCAGTCGTGGCAGCGGGACTCTCCGTACTCTACTCGCTCTACCTGTTCTACATACAGGGCAAGCGAACGCAAGGGATATTCGTGGGGCTCTGGGCACCCACGATCCTCACGATGGCGAGCTACATCGAGCAGACCGACCTCACCGAGAAGGCCCAAGACGAACTCGAAGCCTAAGACAGCTCCGCAATCTTTCAATTTTCACTCGTGGCGTGAGCCGATCCAGGCTCCCAGCGCTAATCCGTAGATGAGGTGTCCAGTGTGGAAGATCGCTGACTCGTCCGTTTCGAGGTCCATCCCGAGCACGTGCCGGAGGACGACCCGCTCACCGAAGAGGGATGAAACGGTCCCGTATACGGCTCCAGCAACTAACCCGACGGTCTCCGGCTCACTGGTCTCGTTAATATGCTCCCCGAAGAGGAGGCTAAACAGGGCACCGCCAACGATTCCGTACAGCCCATGAAGGGTGAGCGAGGATACGTGATACTCCTCGGGGTCACCCCCAGTGTACTGAGCGATCAATTCGGCTGTCGGCGGCAGTGACCGAGCGGTCGGTTCCCGAAATATCGTCATTACGACTGTTGCGAAGAACCCACCCACGAGTCCTTCCTTAAGGCCAGAGATTGTACTCATGTTCGTTGGATTGCGTTGTTCACGGGAAAGCACTGCAGAATGCAGGAAATCTCTTGAACTTTCAACGTCAGTTGATCTCGTTGTGCATGGCCTCGATGACCTCGACCTCGTACTGGCGTTCGTCGTCGTGGTAGAACATCTATGGTTACCTCATGAAATCGATCGATAGGTAGTTCAATAGGTGTCGTGCTTGCCAACGCGAACGAACGAATCTGAGGTGTTTCAGTCTGGAAGAGTGATTGAATTGCAAGCAGTCTCCTTTCCCTTGTTCAGCGAGAAAGGCGATGCAGTGATTGGACTCACCCTCGGGAAGAAAGCACTGAAGTTTGGGTACAAACGCGCTGGAATCCCCGGTGCCATCGCAACGGGGAGTGCCGCAGCAGTCGGGTATGCCCTCGTCAAGCGGAGTCTCAAATCCAGCACCGGCACGGAAAACGTCGATGGGGCTATTGATACTGAGACGGTCAAATCAGCCGTCGAAAAAGACGGTCTTAGTGCAGTCACGAACCGGGATACCTTAGAATCCGCTATCGACGAAGACCAGTTGGGAACTGACGTAGACGTTGGCGATGTGCAGTCCCAAACAGAGGAAAAGTCCGACGATCTAGGTGACGATTCGGACGCAGACACTACTCAATAACCCTCTTCGACGAGCGCTGGAGGAGAACTCCAGTCTACTTCCCATTTGTCGGTTCCAGTAGTGTGTGCGAGGCCGATTCACCGCAAAGAGTCTCCCTACTCGAACTTTCGGAGCTGACGAATTCGCGAGCGACTATTTATGTGGTTGCTGTTTGATTGGCCTGTTGGAAGGTATTGAAGCGAACCGTCACTCGTGTCCCTCCCGCTTGTGATTGGATGCGGTCGCGAAGGCGCTCCGAGAGGCTTGGATACGACTCGTTCGATGCGCTGACGGTGACCGTCGTCGATTTTGAGGATGAGGTGAGATGACTCCCGATCCCGGCGTATTCGGTTTGGACCGACACCGAGTCAACACCCGAGTACGCCGGGTCGTCGAGGACGGTATCGACGCTTTGTGTGACCGTCTGCTGAAAGAGTGCCTGCTGGGAGACTGCAACGCCCGTGACGGCAACCGCTCCAACGATGAGAACGACCGTGACGACTGCCGCCCGGGTCGGAACTCGGTCCGCAAACGAGAGCTTGCTCGGGTCTTGGTCCCGGTACAACACCCACAGAACGAGATACATCGCGAGGTTCACGACTGCCATCGTGCTCACCAGAAGTAGCCCACTCCCGAGCGCAACCAAATACTCGCTCCATGCTATCGCGATTCCGACGGTCGCTGCAGCAGGAATGAGTGCGGCAGCGATCATGACGCCGACAAGCGAGTTCGAACCCTTCGTTGTGAGCCCGAACGCTGCAGCCGCTCCGGCGGCGGCACCAACGATGATCGAAAACGGTGTCGGGGCCGCACGGAGCGATATGAGCTGAAGCGACGTGATATCGAGCGAGGAGGGGGCGAGCCCGATGGTTTTGGCGACGAATCCGAACACGATCGCACCGAGTATGCCAGCGACGAGACCGAGCGCCTGGATACGAACGCTGTCGACGAGCATCGGGCGATCGCCGGCAGCTGCTCCAACCGTCGCGGTGAGAACCGGGCCGACGAGGGGAGCGATCACCATCGAGCCGACGACGATCGCCGGTGAACCGACGAGCAGTCCGGCTGCAGCGATGATCGCGCTGAGAAATATCATCATCGCGTACGACAGCGGGTCCTGACTTTGGTCGCGTGCTTTCGAGCGTAATTCGGGGAGACGGAGCGGATCGTAGTCGTTGGCGTACCGGTCCTGAAGCTCCTCGATGTGGGGTGTGTTCGCGTTCTCGGCGTTCAGAACGATGATGTAATTGTCGTCGAGTCCTGCCTCGCGAACCTTCTCGAGGATGAGTCCGAGTCCATCCGTCGGGATCGGGAATTCGATGACCTTCGAGTCGGGAGAATCCTCGTCACCGGGTGTAACGATGAAATCGATGTCGTTGTCGTTGAGAATCTCGAAGATTTCCTCAAGGTGTTCTTCGTCGGCCAGCAGGCGGATGAGACGCACGACGATACTGCAGGCTCGACAGGCAAAACCGTTCGTTCTGCAAGGGCCGTCTACTCCGTTCTCTCCAGAAGGACACTTACCAGAGATGAGATGCAGGAAATCGGATTTACAATATAATATCGGATTCGGTAACGATCATGCTATGACATGCCTCTGTTGGTAGCCACATGATTGCTGACAGGGTGTCAGCAACTACTGGGCTGCCTATAGGGCAAGACAATGCCTCTTATCTACCGAGCTGACTCCCGTCAGCATCCCTTTCCTTTCGACAGGGGTTCTAAAAGCACGGAACTCTAACCAGCCGAATAGAGCGTGACTCTCTACACTAGGATACTCTCGGACCATGCCTTGTTCCTCTCCTTACCCCCTAGCCGGTTGTTCGCTTGCGACCCTGTTCTGAGGCAACTGCACGGGATTTCATGCCGATAGAATCGTTTCCCCCTCGTCACACATCAAGTCAACTCACCGATGTGCAATGAATACTACTCGAATCTGCTTCCATGTGTAACTTCGATCAGAGACTCGAACCTCTCTATGAACGAACACCAGTCAGTCATCCAAGCCAACACTTCTGAGATAGCCACTGTGCAGGGAATTCGCGGTTAGATATGAATTCGAATCAAGACCAACGGGAAACAGGCGTATCGTTGGTCGATTAATGTCCGATCCTACACGCCACTGAAGAAGACACCAGATTAGAAGCCGTTGATCTCTCAATCGGGTTCACGCTGAGGGTGCTGGAGAAACGCCACCAGTTTATCCACCACCGCAATGATACTACAACCGTTCGTCACTGACCAGCCACCGCCCGGACCGAAGCCGCTTTTCGCGCTGACTTCCTTCCCCACTCAATGAGCCAGCCATCGCCGGAGGTCTACGAGTCCGGGCGCGGGATGGACGCCCACAACGCCGCGATGCGTGAGATCCGCGCGCGCAACGACCGGACCTACGACCCCCACGAACCCACGCGGGTCTGGGTCGACGAGGACAACACGCCCGACGGCGTGCGCCAGTCGCTGACGATCATCCTGAATACGGGCGGCTGTCGGTGGGCACGCGCCGGTGGCTGTACGATGTGCGGCTACGTCGCCGAGTCCGTCGAGGGCGGCACCGTCCCGCACGAGGCGCTCGTCGACCAGTTGGAGGTCTGCCTCGAACACGAGCGCGAGAACGCCGACGAGCCCTGCCCGCTGATCAAGATCTACACCTCGGGGAGCTTCCTCGACGAGCGCGAGGTGCCCGCCGCGGCCCGGGAGGCGGTCGCCGAGGCCTTCGCCGACCGCGAGCGGATCGTGCTCGAATCGCTGCCCGACTTCGTCCAGCCGGAGCGCCTCGCCGACTTCACCGAGAAGGGACTCGCGGTCGACGTCGCGGTGGGGCTCGAAACCGCCACGGATCGAGTTCGTCACGACTGCGTCAACAAGTACTTCGACTTCGCCGACTTCGTCGCGGCGAGCGAGCGCGCGGACGAGGCGGGCGTGGGCATCAAGGCCTACCTCCTGATGAAACCGCCATTCCTCACCGAGTCGGAGGCCGTCGCGGACATGGTCTCCTCCGTCGAGCGCTGTGCCGAGTACGCCCACACCGTCTCGATGAACCCCTGTAACGTCCAGCGTCACACGATGGTCGAGGAACTCTATCACGACGGGGGCTACCGCCCGCCGTGGCTCTGGTCGGTCGCCGAAGTCCTCCGCGAGACCGCCGACGCGGACGCCATCGTTATCTCCGACCCGGTGGGCCACGGCTCGGATCGCGGCCCTCACAACTGCGGCGAGTGCGACGACCACGTCCAGACGGCTATCAAGGACTTCGACCTCCGACAGGATCCTACTGTCTTCGATCAGGTCTCCTGTGAGTGCGAGGCGACCTGGGACGTGGTGATGGAGCGCGAGCGGAGCTACGGGATGCCACTGACGAACTGAATCGGCCTGTGCCCTCTCAGACCACTTCGTCGGGGTCGTATTTCTCGGCCATCCGGGCCGCCTCCGTGGCGTAGCGCTCGCGCGTCTCGGGGTCCGAGACCTCCCCGAGGTTGTCGGGATCGACGTCGAGCGCCGCGGTGGTCTCTCGCCCTCCGCCGCCGGGCATCTGGAGCGCGCGTTCCTTGCGATAGTCGCGTTCGCCGTCGGGGGTCGCGTAGGTCAACACGATGAGGTTCGGGAGGTCCTCGGCGAAGGTGCGTTCGACCAGCCAGACGCGGACGGTGTCGTCGGTCATCGCGCCGCGGTACGAACGGCCCGTGGTTAGGTCTGTTCGTCGCCGTGTAACCCAACGGATCGCCCGTACGAACCGACCGCACCCGGTCGCACCTTCGGGCCATCGCCGTCCCGGGTGGCGAAACGTCGATGCGCGTTCTCGACCGCCGATTCCGAAACGATCGTCCACGATGGATGGGGTTCGGGTCGGGACGTGCCCAGAACGTTGAAGCCGATCCGCCTGGATTGATGGATCGATGAGTATTCGCACCGCGGTCGTTCTCGCGGCCGGCGAGGGCAACCGGCTGCGCCCGCTGACGCACAACCGTCCAAAGCCCATGCTACCCGCGGCGAACAGACCCGTCCTCGAGTACGTCTTCGACGCGCTGATCGACGCCGGGGTCGAGGAGATAGCGGTCGTGATCGGCTACAAGCGCGACCGGGTGCAGGAACACTTCGGCCCGACCTACCGCGACGTCCCGATCGAGTACGTCGCCCAGGAGAAACAGCTCGGCAGCGGTCACGCCCTGCGCTGTGCCGAATCGGCCGTCGACGAACCGTTCTTGCTGGTGAACGGCGACCGCGTCATCGAGTCCGGGCTGGTCCAGGACGTCGTCGCGGAGTTCGAGACCTACCCCGACGCCGCCGCCACGCTCGGCGTGCTCGAACACCGCGACGCCAGGCGCTACGGTGCGGTCGCGCTCTCGGAAGGCCGGATCGAGAAGCTCGTCGAGAAACCCGACTCCGACGACTACCGCCTGATCAACGCCGGTGTCTACGCCTTCCGAACCTCGATCTTCGACGCCATCGGCGAGACCGAGCGCCGCGACGGCGAACTCCAGCTCACCGACACCCTCGCGCGCCTCATCGACGACGGCGAGGACGTCCGGGGGGTCCGGGTCGACGGCCTCTCGCCCCACGCCACTTACCCGTGGGACCTCCTCACCGTGACCCGGGAGATCCTCGCGCGCGGCCGGGTCGACGAGCCCGTTCGCGAACAGGGCGTCTGGGTCGACGAGACGGCGCTGGTCCACGACGACGCCACCCTCCAGGCCCCGGTGGTCGTCGGGTCGGACTGCGAGGTCGGTCCGGGTGCGGTCGTCGGGCCGAACGTCGCGCTCGGGCGGAACGTCACGGTCGAGGCGAACGCCACGGTCGAGCGCACGGTCTTGGATTCGGACACCCGGATCGGACCCGGGAGCACGGTGCTCGACTGCGTGGTCGGCGAGGACGTCACGCTGGGTGCGGGGAGCATCGTTCCCGGCGGGCCCGCGGACGTCCGCGTCGGCAGGCGAGTGTTCGAGGACCGCCAGCTCGGTGCGGTGGTCGCCGACCGCGTCACCGCGGGTGGGATGGTCGGCTTCGAACCGGGAACCCTCGTGGGGCCCGGCGCACACCTCCACACGGGGGTCCGGGTGCGCGGTGAGATCGTCGCCGACGCGGAGGTGATGAGCTGATGTGTGGCGTGATCGGCTGCGTCGGACGGCCCGACGAGACCCTCGACGTGTTGATGCACGGCCTCTCGAAGCTCGAGTACCGGGGCTACGACTCGGCGGGCGTCGCGCTCGCCAACGGCTCCGTCGAGATAGAAAAGCGTGCGGGCAAACTCGAGAACCTCGAAGCCGCGCTCGACGGTGTCAGCCTCGAAGGGGCGGTTGGGATCGGCCACACCCGGTGGTCCACCCACGGCCCGCCGAACGACCGCAACGCCCACCCGCACGCCGACTGCGAGGAGCAGGTCGCGGTGCTCCACAACGGCATCATCGAGAACTACCAGGGTATCAAGGACGAACTCCAGGCCGCCGGCCACGAGTTCAAGAGCGACACCGACACCGAGGTGGTCCCCCACCTCATCGAGTCGGCGCTCGCCGACGGGGCGACGGAGGAGGACGCCTTCCGGGCGGCGATCCGGCGGATCGAGGGGAGCTACGCGATCGCGGCTGTGTTCGCCGACCACGAGGCGGTCTACTGCGCTCGCCAGGACTCACCCCTCGTACTCGGCGTCGGCGACGACGCGACCTACCTCGGGAGCGACGTCCCGGCCTTCCGGGCGTTCACCGACCGCGTGATCTACCTCGAGGACGGCGAACTCGCGCGGATCGACGAGGACGGCTGGGCGGTCTCGACCCTCGACGGCGAGCCGGTCGAGAAGAGCATCAACACGGTGAACTGGGACCCCGAAGACACCGGGAAGAGCGGCTACGACCACTTCATGCTGAAGGAGATCCACGAACAGCCCCGGTCGCTCCGGCAGTGTCTCCAGGGCCGGGTCGACGAACTCGGCGGACAGGTCGAGCTCGAGGAGCTCGCTGGCGTCAACCCGACCAGCGTCCAGTTCGTCGCCTGTGGCACCTCCTACCACGCCGCCCTCTACGGCGCGCGGCTGTTCCAGGAGGCCGGGATCCCGGCCCAGGCGTTCCTCGCGAGCGAGTACGTCACCGCGCCGCCGCCGGTCGACGACGCGCTCGTGGTCGGTGTCACACAGAGCGGCGAGACCGCCGACACCCTGAGCGCGCTCCGGGCGGCCAAACGTCTCGGCGCGCGCACCCTCGCGCTCACCAACGTCGTCGGCTCGACCGTCGCACGCGAGTGCGACCACGTGCTCTACATCCGGGCGGGCCCGGAGATCGGCGTCGCGGCCTCGAAGACGTTCGCCTCCCAGCTCGTGACGCTCAACCTCTTCGCGCTCGCCGTCACCGACGACCACGACCGCGAGAGCATCGGCTCGCTCCGGGACCTCCCGAGCACCGTGCAGGCCATCCTCGACGACTCGACCGCCGCCGAGGTCGCGACGGCGTACCTCGACGCCGACGCCTACTTCTTCATCGGCCGGGGGCTGAACCACCCGGTGGCGCTCGAAGGCGCGCTGAAGCTCAAGGAGATCACCTACCGCCACGCCGAGGGATTCGCCGCGGGCGAACTCAAACACGGCCCGCTCGCGCTCGTCACCGACAACACCCCCGTCATCGCGGTCGCCACCGGCGACGGCGAGTTCGCCAGGAAGACCGTGGGCAACGTCAAGGAGGTCGAGGCGCGCGACGCACCCGTGATCGCCGTCACCGACGGCCAGTCGGACATCGAACGCTACGCCGACCACGTGCTCTCCGTCCCCGAAACCCACCCGCGGACCGCCGCGGTGCTCGCGAGCGTCCAGCTCCAGCTGTTCGCCTACCACACCGCCGCCGACCTCGGCCGCTCGATCGACAAACCCCGCAACCTCGCCAAGAGCGTCA
This sequence comes from Halococcus salsus, assembly GCF_009900715.1. Lineage (NCBI taxonomy): Archaea > Methanobacteriati > Methanobacteriota > Halobacteria > Halobacteriales > Halococcaceae > Halococcus > Halococcus salsus. The sequence continues at coordinate 17,849 of NZ_JAAAJC010000002.1, read as the reverse complement.
CCGTCGAGTAGGTCGGCGCTCGCCCACGTCCGTCCGCAGCGGTTCGCCCCGCCTCGTTCGTCGGTTTCAGGCAGTCGTTCAGTTTCTCGTTCGACCTCGGTTTCGTCGGTCTCGGCTTCGTCGACCTCGCGGAGGTCGGGCGCACCGTCCACGTCGTGAGGGGAACGTTTTTCTCGCTCTGGAAAGTTACTCGGATAGCGAGTAACAATGTCGATCATCGTCACCGGGGCCGACGGCTACGTCGGGTGGCCGACCGCCCTCAGGATCGCGGACCGTACCGATCAGCGCGTCATCTGTGTCGACAACGGCGGCCGTCGCGAGTGGGTCGCGTCGGTCGGCGGGGTGAGCACAACGGCCGTCGCCTCGATCGAGGAGCGGGTCGCGGCCGCCGCGGAGCACGGCTACCGCAACCTCTCGTTCGTCGAGGGCGACCTCGCGGACCGGGCGTTCGTCGACCAGCTGCTGGCGGTCCACGAACCGACCGCCGTGGTCCACACCGCCGCCCAGCCCTCCGCGCCCTACTCCCAGATCGACGGCGAGCGCGCGAACTTCACCCAGCACAACAACATGCAGGCCACCCGGAACCTCCTCTGGGGGCTCCACGAGGCCGGGCTCTCGGACACCCACTTCATCGAGACCACCACCACGGGGGTCTACGGCGCGCCGGAGTTCCCGATCCCGGAGGGCGGTGCGACGATGGAGAACGAGGGCGAGCGCGACGAGGTGCCGTTCCCGGCGATGGCGGGGAGCTGGTATCACCTCTCGAAGTCCCACGACGCCGCCAACCTCCGACTGACCCACAAACAGTTCGACATCCCGGTCAGCGACGTCCGAACCGCCATCGTCTACGGTGCGGGCACCGAGGAGACGGGGGCCGACGACCGGCTCGGTACTCGGTTGGACTTCGATTACTACTTCGGGGTCGTCGCCCACCGGTTCGCGGCCCAGGCGGTCGCGGGCTATCCCCTGACCGTCTACGGCAAGGGCGAACAGCGAAAGCCGTTCGTGAGCCTCGAGGACGCCGTCGAGGGGCTCGCGCGGCTCGCGCTCGTCGATCCCGACGAGCGACCCGACTCCCACACGGTCTACAACCAGACCACGCGGGCGATCAGCATCGTCGAGATCGCCGAGACCATCGCCGAGGTCGGCGCGGAGTACGACCTCGACATCACCGTGGAACACGTCGAGAACCCGCGTGAGGAGGACGAGACCCACCAGATGGAGATCGAGTACGAGAAGTACGACGACCTGATCGGCGGGAGCGCGGTGGGCTTCGAGGCCGGGATGCGGGACGTGCTCGGCGCGATGGTCGAGCGCCAGGAGGTCGTCGAGGCTCACGAGGACCGCTTCCTGCCGGACGCCCTGGAGTCCTGATGGACGTCCTCGTCACCGGCGGCTGTGGCTACATCGGGAGCGCCCTGGTGCCGCTGCTCCGCGACGACGAGCGGGTCGGGCGGGTCGTGGTGCTCGACGACCTCTCCAGCGGGTCGCCCCGGACGCTGATGGGCTGTCTCGACGGGGTCGAGTTCCGCGAGGGCGACGTTCGGGAGTACGGGGCCGTCGAGAGCGCGGTCCGCGACGTCGACGGCGTCGTCCACCTCGCGGCGATCACCGGTGCGGACAGCACCCACGACCGGCGCGAGGAGACCTACGCGACCAACCTCGACGGTACCGAGAACGTCCTGACCGCGGCGCGAAAGGTCGGGGTCGAGCGGGTCGTGGTCGCCTCGTCGTGTAACATCTACGGCCGGGCGACCAGCACCGACATCGACGAGACGACCAGCCCGGACCCGATCAACCCCTACGCCGAGACCAAGGCCGCCGCCGAGGACCTCCTGGCGGAGGTCACCGCCGAGTCGTCGATGACGGGGACGGCGCTCCGTCTCAGCACCGTCTACGGCGACGCGCCGGGCATCCGGTTCAACCTCGTGGTCAACACGTTCGTCTTCCGGGCGCTCACCGGCCGGCCGCTGACCGTCTACGGCGATGGTTCGAACTGGCGGCCGTTCATCCACGTCGCGGACGCCGCGCGGGCCTACCGCGACGCCGTGCTTCGACCCGAGGACTGGACCGACCCCGTCTACAACGTCGGCGCGAACGCCGAGAACTATCGGGTCCGGGAGATCGCCGAGGCCGTGAGCGAGGAGGTCGGTACACCGGACGTGACCTACCTCGAAGACGAACACCCGGGGCCGTCCTACCACGTCAACTTCGACCGGGTGGCCGAGACGGGCTTCGAACCCGAGTACACCCTCCGCGAGGGCGTTCGCGAGCTCGCCGGGAGGTTCGCCACATGAGCGACGCGACGCCCCCCACGATCGCCATCACCGGCGCGGGGGGCTACATCGGGAGCTGTGTGGTCAAACGCCTCCGCGAGGCCCACCCCGACTGGGAGCTGACGGCGCTCGACAACTTCTACGTCGGCGACCTCCGGGCGGTCGAGGGGGTCGCGATCGACCACGTCGACATCCGGGACCGCGACCGGCTGGAGGCCGCGCTCGACGGGGCGGACATCGTGCTTCACCTCGCGGCGATCAGCGGCGTCGACGACTGCGCAACGAACCCCGACCTGGCCTTCGAGGTCAACGTTCAGGGCACCGAGAACGTGGCGTGGTTCTGTCGGAAACACGAGGTCGGCCTCGTCTTCCCGTACAGCATGGGCGTCATCGGCGACCCCGAGGACTTCCCGATCACGATCGACCACCCGCGACACCCGCTCAACTGGTACGGCCGGACGAAACTCCTCTCCGAGCGCACCATCGAGACGATGGCCGAGGGCGCGTTCCCGGCTCACCTGTTCATGAAGTCGAACCTCTACGGCGACCACACCGTGGACGGAACGCGGGTTTCGAAGGGTACGGTGACGAACTTCTTCCTCGACCGCGCGCTCGCGGGCGAGACGCTCACCGTCTACGAGCCCGGCACCCAATCGCGCAACTACCTCCACGTCAAGGACGTCGCGCGGGCCTACGTCAAGAGCGCCGAGCGGATGGTCGAGGGGCTCGCCGCGGGCGAGACGGGCGCGACGAAGTACGAACTCGCGAGCGACGAGGACCCGAGCGTCCACGAGGTCGCCGAACTCGTCGCGCGGGTCGCAAAGGAGGAACGCGGCATCGAGGTCGACATCGAACTCGTCGAGAACCCGCGGGCGGGCGAGACGATGGTCGACTCCTTCGCGGTCGACACGACCCGGGCGCGCGAGGAGCTCGGCTGGGAGACCGAACACTCGCTCGAAGCCACAGTCCGTGACCGGCTTCGAGAGGAATAGCTACGTTTCCGGGTCGAGTTCGATTATTCGCGTTTGTTCTGGAGCCGCCGTTCGGCCTCGTCGCGGTCCTCGGGATAGCCGACGTCGATCCGCCAGCCGTCCATCTCGATGGCGTCGATGGTTCGACCCGAACGCAGGAGGAGGTCGACGGCCTCCGAGAGCTCGTACTCGCCGCGAGCGGAGGGCTGGACGAGGTGGCAGGCGTGGAAGATCGCGGGCGTGAACGTGTAAAAGCCCGTGAGGACGAGGTTGCTCGGCGGGTCGTCGGGTTTCTCGATGACGTCGGTGACCTCGCCGTCCTCGGTGACGTCACAGACGCCGTACCGACCCGCCTCCTCCATCGGGACCTCCTCGACGAGGAAGGCGGCGTCGGCGCGGTCGGCGCGCTGGCGCTCGACGACGTCCCCGAGGTTGGCCTCGAAGACGTTGTCGCCGAGGATCAACATGAAGTCGTCGTCGATGTGCTCCTCCACCGTGAGGAGGGCGTGGGCCAGCCCGGCCTGTTCGCGCTGGTGGGCGTAGGTGATCGGCACGCCCTGGAACTCGTCGCCGTAGTGGCTGATGATGACCTCCTGCTTGTAGCCGACGACCACGAGGAGTTCGCTCGCGTCGAGCTCGACGAGGCGTTCGAAACAGTGCGTGAGGATGGGCTTTCCGTCGACCTCGACCATCCCCTTCGGTTTGTCGTCGGTGAGCGGCCGGAGCCGGGTCCCCTTCCCGGCGGCCAGCACGACAGCTTGCATGCGTCGGTCTGCGCCCCCACCTCTCAAGAATCTGCCGCTATCGTCGCTCGCCGCGTCGTGGGCCGACCGTGGGTTCGCCTACTCCCAGTTGTAGAGCGCGTCCGCGAAGATATCGTGGACGTCCTCGGTCGTCACGGGCCGGGGATTCGTCCGGAGGAGTCGTTTCTGGGTGTCGGTGGTCTGTTCGGCGAGCCAGTCGAGGTCGTCCTCGGTGATCCCCGCGAGCTCGTTGAGTCCGCTCGGGAGCACGTTTAGGTCCTGCTGGAGTCGGATGTACTCCTTCTTGGCCTCCCCGGCGGCCTCGCTCGTGCTCATCCCCGTCGTATCGGCCCCGAGCATCTCCGCGAGACGCGCGAACCGCTCGGGGTCGCTCGCGGCGTTGTAGCCGAGCGTGCTCGCGGGCGTGAGCACCGCGATGGTTTCCCCATGAAAGGTGTGATAGCGGTTCCCGACCGGGTAGGCCATCGCGTGACACAGCGTCGCGCCCGCGGTGAGGCCCGCTATCGCGCCGAACAGGGCCCCTTGCAACATCGCCGAGCGCGCCTCGATGTCGTCGCCGTTGTTCACCACCTGCCGGACGTTCGAGGAGAGGAGGGAAATCGCAGCCTCGGAGAACTGGTCGGTGATCGGGGTTCGGCCCGCGTAGGTCGGGCGCGAGGCGGGGTCGTCCGCGCGCAGGAGGTCGTCGAACTGGTGGGTGGTGTACCCCTCGATGGCGTGGCCGAGCGCGTCCATCGCGGTCTTCGCCGTGATGTCCGGCGGGAGCGTGGTGGTGAAGGTGGGATCGAGCACCGCGGCATCGGCCCGAACGTGGTTGCTCGAAATCCCTTCCTTCGTCTCCTTCTCCTCGACCGAGAGGATCGCCACCGGCGAGGTTTCGGCCCCGGTGCCGGCTGTGGTCGGCATCAGAACCAAGGGAATATTCGATTGGGTGAGCGCCTTGCCCTTTCCCGTGGGCTCGGCGACGTAGTCGAGCGGCTCGCCACCGTTTTCGATGACTGCGCGGGTGACCTTCGCGGTGTCGAGACAGCTCCCGCCCCCGAATCCCACGTAGAAGTCGTAGCCCGCCTCGCCCTGCTCGTCGCGGACGAACGAGAGGCACTCGCCGACCGCCTCCAGGGAGGGTTCGCGTTCGCAGTCGTCGTAGACGTCGACCTCGAAGCCCGCGTCTTCGAGGTGTTCGCGAACCCGGTCGGCGTGACCGAGGTCGGCGAGATTTCGATCCGTGACGACGAGCCCGTGTGCGCCGTCCGCGACCCCGAGGTCGTGGAACTGGAAGCCGAGTTCCTCGACGGCTCCCCGGCCGAACCGTATCTCGGGCATCTGGAGGTTCCAGACCGTCTCGGGTTCGAAGCGGTGGTCGGGGGCCGACACCGAGCGCTCGTAGCTCACTGGCCCCATCCCTCCTCGATCTCGGGGAACTGCTCGGGGTCGTGGCCGTAGACGACCTCCGCCCCGTGTTTGCGTTCGAGCTCCTTCAGGGTCTGGAGGCTCCGGAACCAGTGGCGGTGGCTCCAGAGCAGTCCCGCACCCAGCGGCACCTCGTCGTCGTAGTTCACGGACTGGTAGATCTCGTCGCCTGCGAACACCACCGTCTCGTCCTCGAGGTCGACCATCGTGCCCGTCATCCCCGGCGTGTGACCCGCCAGCTGGATGAACTCGACGCCCTCGAAGTGGGTTTCTCGATCCTGGTGGATCACCTCCCAGTTGAGGTCGTGGTCGAAGTCGCCGAGCACGTAGGCCGCACTTCCCTCGTCGGATTTCGCGCTGTAGTAGGCGAACTTCAGCTCCTCCTCGTGGACGAAGATGGGCGTATCCGTCCCGTCGAAGAATTCGAGGCCACCGGCGTGGTCGAGGTGGAGGTGGCTCTGGAACACGCAGTCTATCTCGTCGATCGGGTAGCCCGCGTCCTCGAGGTCGTCGTCGAGGCGGTGTTCGTGGGCGTCCTTCGGATAGAACGCCTGCACGAGCCCCTCGGGCCAGTGGCCGTTCGCCGCGTCGTGATGCGAGCCCGTATCCCAGAGGATGGTCGCCTCGGGGTGGTCGATCACGAAGTTCGGCACCGGGATCTCGACGTAGTCGGTGTCGGGGTTCGGTTCGTCGTGGCTCCCGAGGGTGTTGCCCTCGACGAGATAGTTGAGGTCGGTTTCGAGCACGCCGCGGTCGATGACGTCGATGGTTGCGTCGACCATGCCCGCCGATCACACGCCGAACCGTCATGACTGTTCGCCCGGTTCTCAACTATCGAACCCGAATCCTCAAGCCGGAAGCCACCGACGACCCGGCATGAACGTCAGCGTCGTCGGCAGCGGCTACGTGGGAACCACCGTCGCGGCGTGTCTCGCGGACCTCGGACACGACGTGGTGGCGATCGACATCGATCAAGAGATCGTCGACACCGTGAACGCGGGCGAGACGCCGATCCACGAACCGGGCCTGCCCGAACTCGTCGAAGAACACGCCGACGGCCGACTGCGGGCGACCACCGAACACGACGCGCTCACGGACACCGACGTGACGATCCTCGCGATGCAGACCCCCTCGCGCGAGGACGGCTCGATCGATCTTTCAGTACTGAAGGCCGGCACACGGGACACGGGCAAGGCGCTCGCCGAGAAGGACGGCTACCACCTCGTCGTGGTCAAATCCACCGTCATCCCGGGGATGATCGAGGAGGAGATCGAGCCCGTCCTCGAAGAGGCCTCGGGGAAAACGGCGGGCGAGGGGTTCGGTGTCGCGGTCAACCCCGAGTTCCAGAGCCAGGGTTCGGCGGTCGAGGACTTCATGCATCCCGACAAGCTCGTCTTCGGTGCCGAGGACGAGCGAGCGTTCGGGGCGCTCCACGAACTCTACAACCCGCTCGTGGAGGCCAACGACGGCGTGCCGGTCGTCGAGACCGGCCAGCGCGAGGCGGCGATGGTGAAGTACGCCAACAACGTCTTCCTCGCGGGGAAGATCAGCCTGATCAACGAGCTCGGAAACATCTGCAAGGAGTTCGACGTGGACTCCTACGAGGTCGCCGACGCCATCGGGCTCGACGAGCGGATCAGTGAAAAATTCCTCCGGTCCGGCGTCGGCTGGGGCGGCTCGTGTTTCCCGAAGGACACCGACGCGCTCCGGGCGGCGGCGCGCTCGGTCGACTACGAACCCCAGCTCCTCGACGCGGTGGTCGGGGTCAACGACGGCCAACCCAGGAGAATGCTCGACCTGCTCGCCCAGCACGTCGACCTCGACGGGAACCGTATCGCGGTGCTCGGGCTCGCGTTCAAACCCGGCACCGACGACATCCGTGGCTCGCGCGCGACGGTCGCCATCGACGGGCTGCTGGAGCGCGGTGCGGACGTCGTGGCCTACGACCCGGTGGCCGCCGACGCGATGGCCGAGAAGTTCCCCGACGTGGAGTACGTCGCGTCGGCCGCGGCGGCGCTCGACGATGCTCACGGGGCGCTCGTGCTCACCGATTGGGACGAGTTCGGGGCGCTCGACGACGAGTTCGAGACGATGCGTAGTCAGATAGTCGTCGACGGCCGGCGGATCGTCGAGCCGCGCGAGGGGATGACCTACGAGGGGCTGACGTGGTGAGCGGGCGCGTCGCTTCGAGTCAGGTGGTGTAGCCGTGCGCCAGTTCGTCGTTCTGGGTCACGAAGCGCCGCTCTCGCCCGACTTCTCGCTCGACGATCTGGCCGGTGCGGCGGGCCGCCTCGACGTGCTCTGTCGGTGCGTGACCGCGGCGCTGTGTCTCTCGCACGGCATCCGCGAGGACGTCCGCGTCTGGCTCGTCTTGCAGGACGAGTTCACGGTGCGCTTCGAGGGGAGCGAGGTGCGGAACCTCAACCCCGACGAGCGCTCGACGGCGGCGCTGGTTCGTGGGGCGCTCGACGCGAAGAACGGTGCGATCGGCCACATGGCGGCCGAGAGTTCGCCGGGGGTGTCGATAGTCCGGTTCGGGTTCGAGGACGTGCTCGACGAGGTCGACGGCACCGTGATCGAACTCCACGAGGACGGCAACCCGGTGGGGGAGGTCGACCCACCCGCGGACCCGGTGTTCGTGCTCTCGGACCACCGGGACTTCACCGCGGGTGAGGCCGACCTCCTCGAAGCGCGGGCCGCGGCGCGAGTGACCCTCGGCCCCGAGCGCCTCCACGCGAACCACGCGATACCGGTGGCGCACAACTGGCTCGATACCGAGGGGTTCAGGCGGTACGAACCCGAATCCACGACCGGATGAACACAGATGACTGGAGTTCGTGATATCGAGATGAACTACCTCGGCTGGGCGCTGTTCGCGCTCGTCGGCTACAGCATCTTCACCCCGCTCGCCTCGCTCGCGATCCGGAACGCGCCCTCCAGCGTGGTCGCGGTGGTCGCCAACGGCATCCTCCTGTTCGCGGCGGTCGCGGTGAGCCTCTACGAGGGCGACCAGTTCCTCACCTATCTCACGGGTCGAACCGGGATCTACATGGTGGCCGCGGGGGTCTTCCTCGCGGTCGGCATCCTCGCCTACTACCGCGCGCTCGCTGCGGGCCCGGTGAGCGTCGTCACCCCCATCTTCGGGATGTTTCTGGTGGGCAGTTCGCTGCTCTCGATCCTCTTCCTCAGCGAGTCGTTCACCCTCCAGAAGGGTGCCGGCATCGCGCTCGCCGTCGTCGCGGTCTATCTCACCGCCACCGGATAGAACGGAAGGGTTAACACCGTCGTGGCCATCAACCCGACTGCGGGCCGGTGGGGTAGCTTGGTATCCTTCGGCCTTCGGGTGGCCGTAACCGCGATTCGAATTCGCGCCGGCCCATTCAGTCCCCACCTTTTGCTGCGCTCAGTCGCTTCGCTCCTTCGCTGGCAAAATGTGGATCAAAAGCCTGCGTCACCCCCTCGCTCCGCTCGGGGGTTCCTTGGCCCGCTCACTCCGTTCGCTCGCGGTACAACCACTAACCGCCCCCGCAACCACTAACCGCCACCGCACAGCACCGCCGAAGCCCCCGACCACGGATGCTGCGCTTGTGCGCGAAACCGCGAAATTCCACAGGCTACCATCCGGTCAAAGGGGATGATATGCCTATTTCGGGATCTGTCCATCCGATTCGCCTCTGAGGACTTCCGTACCATCTTCGTTCGTGCACACGAACTCGGAGGCTAGCAGGGTTCGATGTTCTTCCTCGGAGACGCGCGTCATCTCCGTCTCGCAGGTGATAGTGTCACCGGCATAGACTGGCTGGAGGAACTCGAAGTCGAGGGTTCGCGCGACGTAGTTCATCTCCCCACCGATCTTGGTCGGCAGCGTCGCGGTGAGCAGTCCCTGTGCCATGAGCCGCCCTTCCGCGTCGCGTTCGACGTGCTGTCGCCCGCTGTCACCCGAGAGCTCGGCGAATCGTTCGATGTCCTCCTCGGTGAACATCCGTTCGTACGACCGGATCTCGCCTTCCTCTGGAACCATGCCCGCTCGGTTCGGTGGGTCCCGTCGAACCGTTTTCGCTCACCGATAAACCTCCATGGAGTTTTGTTCGTGGATTCTGTGACGTTGGGACGCTACTGCTCGGTGACGGCGAGCCCGACCGCGACGACCGCGCCGGCGGCCATCGAGACCGCGAGCAGCGAGAACGCGACCCTGAAATCCGAGACGTCGGCGATGACCCCGACCACCGCGGGTGCGACCGCCCCGACGCCCATCAGGAGGGTTCGCACGAGGCCCAACCCGCCGCCGGCGATCTCCTCGGGGATGGTCGTCGAGAGGTGTGCCGCGCGGATCGGTCGGAAGCCGTGGCCCCCGAGCCCGAGCACGACGACGGCCGCGCCGAGACCCACGAGACCGCCGAGGCCGATGAGCCCCACCAGTCCGGCGGTCGCCACGCTCAGCACGACCGCGGCGAGCGGGAGCCGGCCGAGCCGGTCCGAGAGCCCGCCGGTGAGGATCTGGACCACGCTGACGGCGAAGAGGAGGCTGTAGAGCAACGAGGCCGTGCCGGTCGCGAGGCCGCGCTGGGTGAGGTAGAGCGGGAGGAACGCCACGAGCCCGTTGTACGCGAACCCGAAACACAACGTCACGACGACGAACGCCGCGAGCCGGCGGTCGCGAAAGAGCACGAGGTAGGGGCGGATCGCGAGCGAGCGCTCTCCCCCGGACGCCGTTCGCTCACGACGCGGCACCCGGAGGAGGACGCCTGCGACGAGCACGACGCCGCAGACCCCGCCGAGGGCGAACAGGGCCCGCCAGCCCACGGTGCCCGTCGCGAGCACGACCGCCGCGGGGGCGGCCACGCCCCCGAGCGCGCCGACGGTGTCGAAGATCCCGAGCGACCGCCCGACGCGCGCGGGGTAGACACGCGCGAGCAGCTCGACGGCGACGGTCTTGTGGGTCCCGGTCCCGAGTCCCACGAGCGCCATCCCGACGAGCACGACCGCGAACGGAGCCCCGACCCCGAGCACGAACGCCCCGAGCGCGGCCACGAGGCTCCCGATGGCGATGATCTTGACCTCTCCCAACCGGTCCGAGAGCGCGCCGCTCGGGAACTGGAGGAGGGAGTAGAGTACCATCATCGCGGAGAAGGCGGCCCCGAGGGTGGCGTTCGAGACCCCGAAGGCCGTCTGGAACTGGGGGAACAGCGCCGAGATCCCGTAGCGGAGGAACTTCGCGAGGAACCAGAGTCCAGCCGCGAGCCCCAGCGTGTCGTACCCGCCGAGTCGCGACCACCACCCTGAAGCGCGCGCCGTCATTCGTTTGCGAACCCGTGGCCGGGACGTAAAGCCGGCGCGTTCGGTTCCGGTCGATCGACCCCGTCACGACCGGACGACGATGGGTGGAAACCCCATCATCGAGCACTTCGGCAGCGCTCGACCCGGTCGGGTCGTCAAACGCGTCGGACGAGGTGGTCGCGCACGACGTCCTGGCAGTCCGCACACAGCCCGTCGAGTCGGACGGCCGTCGAGAGGACGGGGTAGTTCACCGAAAATCCCTCGTAGAGGCCGCCGGTGAGTTCCCGCTGAGCGAGCCCGATCGTCGCGTCGATGCTCGTCGTGGTCCGAAGCACCCCCTGCCGGTCGCGCGCGACCGTCCGGCAGCGCTCGCGGTGGGTCGCGAGCCGGTCGTGCCGTTCGGCCAGTGCGTCGAAGTCGCAGTCGGTGAGCGGCGTCTCGTTCGCCTCGACGAGCCACTCGATGACGTCGCCGAGCGCCTCGTCCGCCGCCGCCAGCGATTCGGCCTCGGTTTCGAGGGCGCGCGCCATCACGCGGAGTTCGTGCTGGCGGGTGGTCGCCTCCGAGACCACACGCTGTTTCAGCCCGTCGGTGAGGCTCGCGGCACCGTTCGCGGGCGCGAGCGCGACCGCGATACCCTCCGAGAGCTCGGCGGCGACGGTTTCGAGGAGTCCGTCGGCGGGGTCCGAATCGACGGTTCGGTGGCCGGCCACGGTGTCGGCGAACCGCTCGCGGACCCGGTCGCAGCCGCTCGATCCCGTCGAACTCGCCGCCGCCACCGACCCGATCGCGGTCGGGCCGCCGCCACGGCCGACCGGCGAGTCGGTCGGCGTCTCCTTCACGCTCGCGACGAACCGGCGGTAGGCCGCTCGTTTGTTCTCGGTGGCGGTTCGCTCGTCGTCCACTCGGCCCCGTGCGCGCTCGACGTACGTCTCGACGGTCATCGGTCGTCACCCGCCATACCGGCCGTTTCGCGGTCACTCGCCGGTGAGGGCTCGTCACAGCCGACCGATACGGGCACCCGCCGGTGCTGGCCCCGCGGGTCGGTCGCGGCCGTCTCGTGGACGACGAACTCGTGGACCGGGAGCCGGGGGTCGTACCGACGGAGACGAGCGCGGTAGGCCTCGGCCACCCGAACCGCGCTCGCCGCGGTCCCACGGTCGGCGAACCGAAGCCCCGAAACCGGCACCGGTCGGGCATCCGTGCGCCCGCAGACGACGACGTAGCGGCCGTCCTCGCTGGCGAGCGAGACGAGCCGCGCACGGATCTCGCGGAGCGTCGGGTGGGAGCTCATGACCGGGTCGTCCCCGTACTCGATTCGACCTGCGCTGCCGGACGGCCGGCCGCTTCCCTCGAACCCGCCGGGGCCGACCATCCGGAGACGAACGTGTTCATGGTTTTAGGCAACCCTAAAGAGGTAAAGGCGTTTCGGTTTTTCGGGTTGCCTAAAATCCCATGTGGCGTTCGACCGGGTCGCTTCGAACCGGCTCCGTTGTTCGGTATCGGCCGTGTGATCGCCGGATGGCGGGACCTCGTCGCGGTCGATTCACGCCGTGAATACGCGTCGCGCAGTGAAATTCGATCAGGGTCCGTCGGCGTTTCTGCACAGGTATTTCACCCGCAACGCCGTCTCGACGGTATGAACGGACCCGTCGTGTCGAACCGGAGGGAGCGGTAGGGTGGCGCGCCACCGGGTCCCCCTGCTGTTCGTCGCGACGGCCCTGCTGTTCGGCGGGACGTTCGTCGCGGCGAAGGCCGGCATCGCCTACATCCCGCCGCTGCTGTTCGTCTCGTTTCGGTTCGACATCGCCACGGTCCTCCTGCTCGGGTTCGTGGTGCTGACCCACGACCGGTCCGAGTGGATCCCACGAACCAGGAACGACGTTCTGGGGTCGCTCGCGGCCGGCGTGTTCGCGATCGGGCTGGCGAACGCGTGTCTGTTCGTCGGCCAGCAGTACGCCACGAGCGCGGTGGCCTCGATCGTCTTCAGCCTCAACCCCGTGCTGACCCCGATCTTCGCCGCCCTCCTCCTCTCCGACGAGTCGCTGCCGGAGTACGGCGCGGTCGGGATGGCGGTCGCGTTCGTCGGCGTCGCGCTCGTCGTGGGTATCGACCCGGCGACCCTGCTCGACAGCGGTCTCGCCGGGTACCTCGTCCTGTTCGGCGGGGCGGTGTGTGCCGCGCTCGGGAGCGTGTTGATCCGGTGGGCCGACGCCGACTACACGAGCATCGCCCGGACGGCGTGGGGTGTGCCGGTCGGGGCGCTCCTCTGTCACCTCGTCGCGTTCGGCGCGGGCGAGCAGCTGAGCGCGATCGAGTGGACGCCCACGGCGCTCCTCGCGCTCGGTTACGTCGGTCTGTTCTCCGGCGCGATCGCCTACATCGTCTACTTCGGGCTGCTCGACGACGTCGGCGCGATCCGGGCGAACCTCGCGTTCTACGTCGTGCCCGTCGTGTCGGCGGTCGGCGGCTGGCTCCTCCTCGGCGAGTCCATCACCCCGACGACCGTCCTCGGGTTCGCGGTGGTCGCGCTCGGGTTCGCCGTGCTGGGCCGGCGGGAACTCCGGGTCGAACTCCGGCGGCTCGCGGCGTTCGTCGACTCCGACACCGCCGGCGGGCCCGACGCGAACCCGGAGACCTGGAACGAGTGCGACGACTGAGGCGACGTCGGGCGCGCTCGTCCGAACCGCCGCATCCCGAATCGCTTTGTGGACAACCGTCGATCGGCCGATGTGGAATACACGACACTCGGCTCGACGGGACTGACGGTTTCAGAACTCTGTTTCGGGACGTGGCGCTTCGGCAAGCGAACCGGCGACGTGCTCGAAACCGACGAGGAGGAGGGCCACGAGCTCCTCGACGCCGCCGCCGACCACGGCATCAACTTCATCGACACCGCGAACGTCTACGGCGACCCGAACGGCACGGCCGAGAAGTACATCGGGAACTGGCTGGAGGGCCGCGACCGCGAGGACTACGTCATCGCCTCGAAGGTCTTCTTCGGCTTCGACCCCGACAACCCCAACGGCAGCGGCCTCGGTCGCAAGCACATCCGCACCCAGATCGAGGGGACCCTCGATAGGTTGGGAACCGACTACCTCGACCTCTACTACATCCACCGCTTCGACGAGGACACCCCGATCGAGGAGACGCTTCGCACCCTCAACGACCTCGTCCGCAAGGGGAAGGTCAACTACCTCGGGGCGAGCACGATGGCGGGCTGGCAGCTCACGAAGGCGCTCTGGAAGTCGGATGTGGAAAACCTCGAACGGTTCGACGTCACCCAGCCGCTCTTCCACGCCGCCTACTACGACGACGTCGCCGAGTACCTGGACGTCTGTGCCGACCAGGACCTGGCCGTCTGTCCGTACTCGCCGCTCGCGGGCGGCTTCCTCACCGGGAAGTACGAGCGCGCTGGCGAGGGGACCCACGACGTCGAGTCGCCCGACGGCTCCCGTGGCACCTTCGACGAGTTCTTCGACGACTACTACGTCTCCGACCGCGGCTGGGACGTCCTCGACGAGGTTCGGGCGATCGCCGACGAGCTCGACGCCACGCCGGCCCAGGTCGCGCTCCGCTGGCTCATTGAGCGCGAGCAGTTCACCTGTGTCCCGATCGTCGGCGCGCGCACCACCGACCAACTCGACGACAACGTCGGCGCGGTCGAGATCTCGCTCTCCGACGACCAGCGCGAGCGCATCGACACGGCGCGTGCAGGCGAACAGTAACCCGCTCTCCAACGAAAAACCCCGTTCTCGGTGGTGCGCCTCAGCTACTGGAGTTGTTCCCGCCCGCGTTCGGTGCTTGCCCGGTTTCGAGCCCGTCGACCTCGGGGACGGTGGCGGTGTTCTCGTACTGGGTCGCGGTGACGCTCGGTGGAGCCTGCCCGGTGTCGAGCGCCTCGTCACCGGTCGTGAGTATCTCTCCCTCCTCCTCCGCCGCGGTCGAGGTGGACGCGGCCGACCCGTCCTCACCGTCCGCCCCGCTCGCCGCGGTCCCGTCCTCGCCGCTCTCCTCGTCGGCGGGCGTTCCGCCGCCCGGGTCGCTCCCGTTGCCGCTTCCGTTTCCATCGCTCCCGTCGCCGTTCCCCGAACAGCCCGCCAGCAGCGCGAACCCGCCGATGCTCACGGCCCCGACCCGCGCGAGATAGCCTCGTCGATCCATATCCTTCGAGAAGATTCGGCGCGAGCAAAAGCGTTCTGAAACCCTCGCGGCCTCGCCCGGATGGTTTAGGAACGCGGACCGCGTACCGCCGGGAATGCCGGACGACGGCGACTATCGCACGATCCGCTCGATCGCGGTCCACACGGACGACATCGTGACGGCGGTCGAGGCCAACCACACGGCCGGCCCGCGGACGGTGCTCCGGGTGACGCCGCCGTTCACCCCCCGGATGCGCGCGCGGATCCACGTCGAGCACGAGGGAGAGTACGCGGGAAGCCTCACACCGCTCCACATCGACCCGGGACGTCTCGTCGATGCTCCACCCCACCCGACTCCCGACGCGACTGAGGAGCGCCTCCGGGACGACCCCGAGGTCGAGTACACCGTCGAACGCCACCACGAGCGCCACACCGCGGCGGTGGACGCGTGGCGCGCGGCGCTCGCCGACCGGGTGGTCGAGTCGGTCGAACTCGACGGCGACCACGGCCCCCACACGGTCGCCGTCGCAGCCCTCGGCTGATCGTCCCCGGGTAGTCACTCATTTACCGCGTGCCCTCCCGGATCGGGCATGACCGAGGACCCCACCCAGTCGATCCTCAGCCACGAGGAGCGCGCGGTCGCGGCCGCCCTCGCGGCGGGCACCGACCCGGTGGCGATCGCCGACGAGCGCGACGCCTCGATCGAGACGGTCGAGGCGGCCGTCGAGCGCATCCGGGAGAAGACCGAGCGCGCGTTCGCCACGCTCGCCGAGAGCCCGTTCACCGCCGACCTCGCGACCGACCTCGACCCCGAGGACCGCGCGGCGCTCCGCGAAGCGTTCTCGGAGTGAGCGGTCGAACGACGTCCATCGTCGTCGGTGCCCCCGCGATGGACATCTCAGAGGGTCGTCCTATCGATAGCGGCGACCAACTCGACGTGCCCGAACGGGTACGACGACCTCCGGCGGTTCGAAGCCCTCAGTCCGCGTACGACCGATTTCGAACGATCTGGTTCCGGATCGTCCGTCGTTTCAGGAGCACGAACCCGCCGAAGACGAACCCGAAACCGACGACCGTGAGCGCGGTCGGCGTCTCGGAGAGGAAGACGAATCCCGTGGCCGTGGCGACGACCGGGGCCGCATAGGACACCAGGTTGATCTCTATCGAGCCGAGCCGCTTCAGCAGGTCGAAGTATATCAGGAAACCGATGGCGCTGGAGACGACCGAGAGGAAGACCAACGCGCCGATAGCTTCGAGGGTCAGGTCGACGCTGGCGACCGATTCCCCGATGCCGGCGCTCGCCGCGTGCAACAGCCCGGCACCGATGACCATCGACCAGCCCTCCATCGTCCTGGCCGGCATCTCGGTGTCGAGCCGCTGGGTGAGGACGCTCCCCAGGGCGAACGCCACTGCCGCGACGAACACGAAGCCGAGCGAGACCGTCCTCGTCCCGAGGAGGTTTCCCGGGTCGGGGTCGCTCAGGATGCCGACGCCGACGAACCCAAGCACGAGACCGATGGTCCCCACGGTGGTGAGCCGTTCGTGGGGGAGGAACGCCCTGGCGAAGACGGTGGTCAGTATCGGTGAGAGGCTGACGACGATGGCCGACGCACCGCTGGTCGTCCCTTGCTCGCCGACGAACAGGAAGGCGTGGTAGGCGGCTATCAACAGTAAGCCGTCGATGCCGACCACCAACCACTCCTCGCGGTCCCTCGGGAGCCAGTGGTCCGTCGTCAGGAGGACGTAGGCCATCATCAGGACGCCGGCCAGGTCGTAGCGAACGGCGGCGAAGAGCACCGGCGGGAAGAACTCCAACCCCGCCTTGATCGCCGTGAACGCGGACCCCCACGCTATCGACAGTGCCACGAACAGGGTGGCGTTTCGAAATCTCATTGACTGTATCGAGTACCGTCCGACCGTCCGTGGCGCGAAAACTTGGGTGTCCTGATCCCCTCTGCCGACGTGGGGCCCCCAACAACCGATCGGGATCCGGAAACGACCCTCGCCGCACGATTTAAGTTCCGGGGGAGACAAGCGTTGGCATGGCCGCATACGGCCGGCCGGCGCTTCGGGACCTCTTCGATGACTCGCCCACCCCGCACATCGCCCACCCACCGCGGACGCATCGCCGGGAGTTCTACGTCGCCACCGACGGCTCCTATCGCCTCTCGGATGGGACCGGCGGGCTCGGCGTGGTGATCGAGACCCGGAGCGGCGACCGCGTCGCCCGCCTCGCGGTACCCGACACCGCACCCGACAACAACGTCGCCGAGTACCGCGCGCTCCACCTCGGGCTCGACGTGCTCGCCGCCAGGGCCCCCGGCGACGCCCGGGTCGGGGTGCTCGTCGACCACGACGACCTCGCGGCGAACGCCAACCGGGCGCTGCTCGCGACCCGCGGTGGCTGTCACTCGACCCGCTCGCTCTCGATCCCCGAGCGCTCGCGCCACCACTGGCGCGGCATCCGCGCCCGCCTCCGAGGCTTCGGCGAGTGCCGTGTCGCCCGTATCCGGAGCGCCGAGAACCCCGCCCACCCGCTCGCCAACACGCCGGCGCAGTACCACCACGTCAACGAGGAGCCGCCCCGGTGCGTGCTGCCGACCCCCGCCGGTCGCGACGAGGTCCCGCCGCCCTCGCGCGCCGACCGGCCCGCGAGTGACTAGAACCCCACCTTTCGCATCCCCACCTTTTGCTGCGGTCGCTCACTTCGTTCGCTCCCTGGCAAAATGTGGATCAAAAGCCGTCGTCACCCCCTCGCTCCTTTCAGTCGCTCAGGGGTTCCTCGGCCCGCTCGTTCGCCTTTGGCTCACTCGCGGTACAACCACTTCTCTCCCGCACCCGCTCCGCCTCCGCACCGCCTACCGCACCCGCTCCGCCTCCGCACCGCCTACCGCACCCGCTCCGCCTCCGCACCGCCTACCGCACCCGCTCCGCCTCCGCACCGCCTACCGCACCCGCTCCGCCAAAGCCCTCCGGCGCTCGCTTCGCTCGCGCCGTCGCCCTTCATCC